>CALANA010000052.1 GCA_937925925.1 uncultured Chloroflexales bacterium
CTGTAGCCAGGAACCAGAACAGGCTGCGTACAGCCAGTTTCACCCTCAAGACATCACGCATACTACCACCCCACCAGAACAAAAAGCTTGTCGAGGATCTTCATGGGGAGGCTTCGTGCGAACGGCTGGGTAGCCCTCAGAGACCTGCTTACCTCAAGAAACGCGGCTTACACAAGCGCTGAACAAACTACGGAGCACGTGAAGCCGCCAGTAGTTGCAAAGTTCGCAACATCGGCCCTATACTGTTCGTCTGGCGGCACCGTCCATCAGCAACGTAAATATAGCGACCCAAAAGCACGTCGAGATACGTTTTCCACACCGCGCGTTGAGGAATTCGGACACTCGCTAGAGTTGCACTGTTATGAGTATTCTGCTGCAAAATCTGAATATACATCTCGTATACTTTCAGTAACATATCAGATATCTGAGAGCGATAGTAAAACAGGCGAGGATTATAGAGCGATGGAAGAATTTGAGTCAGCCCATGGAAATGATAAAAAATAAGAGGTTGATCGTCAACACATATCTGTCCATCCTTGATAGTCAGTTTATACCTGCTCACGTTCCACGGAGCAACATTGGCGCCTTTATGCTGCAATACTCTGACGCCTGTAAACAACGCTGGCCACTGATCAAGATACTTCTGGTCGGCAAACCGTCCCGGCTCAACCCGATCATAGCACCACTCGATACAACGCTCACGCCACCATTGCAGACACGCAAGGCCTTGTTCATCACGACGAAACGTAATCCAGCCAACATTATACATCCCGTACATCTCAAGATGGCGCAGTTCTGGAGGGAATCGGTGCTCGATAATTCCAATCGAGCCCTGCCCCAACTCATCAAACAGTGGCGCTGGATCGCTCAGGAAAAAGAGATCAGCATCAAGATATGTGAGGATATTCTGCTCGGGAAAATGCTGAAAGATATAAAGAGGTAGTGATGGAGTGCATGTAAAATAGTACTCTGCTAATGAACGGCCTGATTTTACCTCAAGCAAAGCGCTGTCATTGCGTTCAAAATCTTCTAACGCAATCAAGAATACATTTGCCAGTTGACGCCGCGCCAGATCCTCATAGCATTCTCGGTCCATACATAAGATCCAGAGGCGAAAATCAGGACAGCGCCGTTGAATCGACTCATGCAACGCCAATCCTCGGGCAAGATAACGCTGATCAAAATATGTACAGAATGCATACATACCTTATACCTGCTTGCGAGCGATGAGTACATTGTCAAGGGTGTCACCCCGCGGCCCAACGATCCGATCCAGCAGATAACTGCAAAGGAGCAGCGGAGCTGCAATTACTCTCACCGCAAGATACTCTGGTTTGTGAAAATGTGTGTAGGTGTGTGCCAACGTATCGGCAAGGCGCTGAGCAAGCGTCGCTAAGAGACCGCAGGTTGGAGTGATTTCAATCACCGCAAGACCTGCCTGGTCAGCCAGATAGCCCAGGCCATACCTGGTGTAGCGGTAGAAATCATATGGCTCGAGATGCAAGCCCCAGGTTTGAGGAGTGGTCAGTATTAATACGCCTTCTGGACGAAGCACACGCGCCACTTCGCGCATCAACTGAGCCGGTTCAGGAACATGCTCAAGCACCTGATTGCAAAGAACAGTGTCAAAGGACTCGTCGCAAAATGGTAAGAACTGACCATCAGCATAGACATCCGCACTCACAACAGAAGGTATGTCAAGGCCGACATAAAGGTTAACATTTTCAAACAGTGCTCTATAAGGCTTTGAACCACAGCCAACGTCAAGCATCTTCCCTCGGGCATAATGTGCCCGCTCTGATATGAATTGATACAGCAAATACCTTGCAAGATGCAACGGATCAAACCATGCGATCAGCCATGACCCTCCCGGGAAGAAGCCTACAATCTTGCGAATATACCTCTTAATGTAATTTCGGTCAGTCATAGTCAGACAGTTCAGTTTGCAGCCCGTTCATCAGGACGAGATCGCATGCCAGGCGACGCATTTTTGTCAGCTTGCCGGAGAGTTGTCGAAACGTCCGGCAGAAAAGAGCTAAGGAAGCATCGCGGGCCGGAAGAGAAAACCACGATAATCGCCCTGTTCTGGCGCCTTGAAAACGTACGCAGATGGCTCGATAAGAAACTCACGAACAAGTTCAGCGCCAAATGAACGCATAGTCATGAGAAACTCGGTACGGTTGAAATACCAACCTTTATATTCAGTAAGATACCCAAATTCGTACGGACGCTGCACAACAACAAACGAGGGCGTTCGATGCACAACTGGTAAGCGCGTGATATAGAGATACCCTGCAGTTACACGCAAAAGTTGTTGCACCAGACTACGCCAATTTTCTGCAAACTGCAGTGAGCCGCTGACTAATACGAGATCATATGATCTCTGAAAACAATCTGCTTCATCTTCATAAAAGTGGGCGTCAGGTAGAACCTCCCGCCCACCCTGACATAACAAAGGAACCTCTTTACAGTGATAATCTATGGTTACTGATGGCAGCACCGCACGGCTGATCATCGCATAGTGACCGATCCCACCGCCCCAATCAAGGATTGACACCATATCGCGATGATGAGCGGTTAATGCCAACACATAGGCGTAGGTCATGTATATGTTATGAGTAATATAACTGGGATTAGAGGGCACAGTAGACTCATTGGAAATTGCTAACACGCCGGGCGCTTGTATCATGCGGAGGAATTCCGGCCAGCGCGCTTTCTGCGCAGCAAGGATACTGGCGACATTCCATCCGGTAATCTTTGGATCGTGATGTGACCATCCTCTGGGAAGATACTCCCAGGGTGGCGACACAAACTGCATCTGCAGACGCTTCAATACTCGTACAATAATCGGGGGAACAAACTGCTTTGCTATGCGACGGATGCTCATTCTACCGACCTCGAAGCTGTAACCAGGATATGATCCGCCTCACCGGGTGGTGCTCTGCGGCTATCGCTCTGCGCCAGAGGCGGGCTACGGCAGGGTGCTCAACCGGCGCCGGCCAATGCTGTGGCATCGGCGCTCTGGCTGGCAGCGGCGGATTCACCCATATTGAGCCGTGCTTAGCATTTGTGGCCTGAGCGTCGAAGCCGATGTGCTCGACAAGACTATGCGACGGGCGCAGGCAGAGCGCACCCTGGAGGAGATGCAAATACAACCATCGCACTGCCCAGATATTCCGTTGCTGCTCTTCATGCGCCATCTTTGGAAGATCATCCCCGTACCGACGTATGTCGATCCCTCGCGCCCGACACGCTTGCATAAGCTCTAGCGCAGTACGCTCCATGCCTTGCCAGGCACGCGCCCACGTACCCCAAACCAAACATTCACCGCGGCCATCAAAGTAGGGATTGTTACCGACATCGGGAGGGGTCACCCGCGGATGAGTCCATCCGGTCACACTCATCACTCGTTCAGCGTCCTGATAGTAATGCAGAGCTGCGCATAAATACTCATACGTTCCCGGCACGGCAATCAAGTCGTCTTCGAAGACAATAAGCGCTGTATGGCGCCGCAGTACGTCACTAACTCCAGTGCGAATGGATGCGCCCAGTCCCAGATTTTCACTCCGCTCAACCAGCACCAGTTCACACCAGTCAATTGAGCGTAGAATGCCGCGAACCTCGGCAACAGCAGGCTCATGTTCAACCGTACGCGCCCCGTCGCTGAACGCATACAGCAACGGTACGTGATTAGCCCTAAGGTGTTCCAGCGTCCGTCGTAAATGTCCGGGACGATTATAGGCAAATAGCACTACAGGGATGGGGTCAATCATCGGTTTACTCTACGGTGAACATACGCCCAACTTAACGGCAAAATTAGCGCACGAGTGAGCATATTTCCGGTATTAAATAATGGAATCCACGTATAACAAGAACCGTGCGCCGCAAACCAGTATGATACACAGGTCGCAATCGCTGCACCCATGCCCCCATACAAAGGTATTAATATATAATTAAGCGCAACATTAATGATACATCCCATGAATACAGAAATCGTATGCAGACGCGTCCAATTTTTAGCCATTAAGAATGAACTACGGGCAATTCCAAGATTAGTGAAAAGAATAGACCAGATTAATATGTTGAGCATCGGGCCGGCGGATCGATATTCCTGGCCAAAAAGTATCGCAATAAACCAGGAGCCTGTCAAGGTCGTTGCAACAATTGCTGCATATCCAAGCAGAACCATCACGTCATACAGTCGCTGCAAGCGTTGATAAAAAAGCCCCGATTCATGCACTGCCGAAACAATACTCGGATAGGTGGAAGATGCAACGATCATCGGGATAATGTACCAGAACTCTAACAAACGTACCGCTACAGAGTATAGACCAACCTCTTCTTCACTAAACAATTCTGCAAGCATAACTTGATCCATGCGCATATAAATCATAATGAACAGGCCAGACAAGATCAAGGGCCAACTGTCACGTAACAATTGTATGGCCTGCTTAATGCTCGCGGTCCACTCAGTTACGCTTTTTCCGGTGGCACGATAAGCTGCTATCAAACTAATACTCACCAGTAGCAATTCGAGCGATATCGCCCAGGCAAAAGCTATCAGTGATGCACCAAGGTATATCATAGCTATCTTTACGAACACCATGAAGAGGGAGGCGCCAATGCGCGCAACGCTCGAGTAAAAAGATTGTAACTGCGATTGAAACCATAGATCAATGACATCAAATACCTGGAATATAAAACCTAGAAGCATAACAGCCACTAAAGAGTAGACAATTTCTTGCTCGGGGTGAATGAATACGATCGCAGTCAGACATAGCATTCCTGCAACGAAACCTCCTAGTATTTTCAACACGCATGCTGTGCCCAGTAATACATCTTCCGCCTCAGGCCTACGAGATAATTCACGAACAACAATCGTATCGAGACCTAACGAAGCAAATGCGCTAAACAAAGCAACGAATGAGATTGCATAATTTAACAAACCAAACTGCCCAGGGCCAAGATACCGTGCAAGATACGACAGTACAGCAACGCCAAGACCTATTCTAAATACTTTCTCAATCAGAAGCCAGCCAATATTTTTGAGAATCCGCTGGAGAAGGGGATGTCCTTTCAATCTAGAAACAATAAAATCGGGCAACACATTATGAGTCATGGTGATCGAGTCTCTATGATTTAAGGAAAGCTTTGATGGCAGAGAGCTTGTATCTGATTCTGATCAGTATGAAGTCTTCTCAAAAACACTGAGGAGGAGCAGAATACAGTCAGGCCGGACGAAGGCCAGGTAGTTGTTCAAGTAGTACCAATGCCGTACCAGAATGCGCCGGAAGTTTTGCAACCAAACGAACAGGTGCTCACCTTCCAGCGTCGTTCCAACCTTTGCTCATCTTAGTCTTTCCCATAAGGACTAGTTATCAGGAAGTAGTATAAAATTTGTGATACGCCATCATGATGACTTTTAGCCTTTCAAGAGTCGAGCGAAGACTTTCATAGTTCGCATTTTGAAACGCTCCCATGCATATTTCCGCTCATCATATACGTCGCCCCCGTCTGCACTTCCACCCGCGCCGTGTTGCTTTCCACCGGGCAATCCACCGGCCCGCCGTCACGGTTGGTGCAGCGGACGTCGCCGCTCGCCGGGAGGGGAACGTTGACAACTTGCGGCTGGTCGCTCCATAGAACTACGATGTGGGCGTCGCTGCGGCGCAAAACGTAGCCCTCCACGCTGTCCGGCACGCCCTGCAGCATC
>CALANA010000053.1 GCA_937925925.1 uncultured Chloroflexales bacterium
CCACCGCTTCCCCGCTTCCCCGCTTCCCCGCTCCACCGCTCCACCGCTTCCCCGCTTCCCCGCTTCCCCGCTTCCCCGCTTGAACGCTTGAACGCTTCACCGCTTCACCGCTTCACCGCTTGAACGCTTCCCCGCTTGAACGCTTCCCCGCTTGAACGCTTCCCCGCTTGAACGCTTGAACGCTTGAACGCTTGAACGCTCGAACGCTCCACCGCTTGAACGCTTCCCCGCTTGAACGCTTCCCCGCTTGAACGCTTCCCCGCTTCACCGCTTCACCGCTTCACCGCTTCACCGCTTCACCGCTCCACCGCTTCACCGCTCCACCGCTTCACCGCTTGAACGCTCCCCCGCTTCATCGCTCCCCCGCTCCACCGCTTGAACGCTTGAACGCTTGAACGCTTGAACGCTTGAACGCTTGAACGCTTGAACGCTTGAACGCTCCACCGCTTGAACGCTTGAACGCTTGAACGCTTGAACGCTCCCCCGCTTCACCGCTTCATCGCGTCATCGCCTGGAAGCACCTCCAGCGCCCCATGCCCAAACACGCAGGCCTTGCCCACGTGTACCAGCGTACCTGCCAGCAGCAGCGCCCGCACCTCCATCGGCACGCCGCGCAGAAGCGCACTGCCAATGATGCCGCCTAGCTTCATCGAGCGCGATTGCCCGCCGCGACGCGAGGTGCGCTCCCAATCGACCCAGCGCACCTGCTCCTGTTCAACCGTGATCGTTTGGGCCTGTGCCACCAGCGCCCGGTGATCGACCAGCCACGGGCCATTGCCGTGAAACGTCGCCAGCGCGTTGAGCCGCCAGCATAACGCCTGCACCAGCGCCGCTGGCTCGATCTGCTCCAGCAACGTCCCTCGCGCCTTGACCCGCAACGGTGTGCGTAGCTCTAGCCGCAGATCGGCGGGTAACGTTGCCGCTCGTGCCAGCAGCGTTGGCGCGTCGTAGATCGGCAGGCTGCCCAGCACCGGATGCAAGTCGTGCGGGTGGTTGTCTTCCACCGTTAGCACCACCCGCCCATCCTGATAGACCACCGGGCCGGTTGGCTGCCAGGGCCGCAACGCCTCTACCCGCTCCAGGCGGGCGCGGGCATGCTGGTGGCCCAACCCCATCCGTCCCAGTTGCTCGAAGCCAAAGAAAAAATAGGGCAGGGCATCGATTCCCTGTCCTATGAGTACCAGAACAAACTCTAATACTGTGCCGGCGGCATACCGTGTTTGCGTATCCGCTGGCGGCTCGATCACAAACGGGCGCGGCACGTCCTTCAAGTCGTGCAGGTGTGGCACATCAGGCGGATGCGGCGTCTCAAACACCTGCCGATAGGGGCAGACCGTCTTTAGCACACACTGGTCAGAATGGTTCCAGCATGCCTGCGGACAGGACGCTCGCTGAAAGGCATAGCCAAATCCGCCGCGCAGCAAGGCGCCCTTAAACGCCGGGAGCTGCGCATCTTCTAGCATGCGCATGCTTATGCGCATACGCAGCAGCGGCAGAGTGGTGGGCAGGGCAAACGGTGCATCCGCAGATGCCGGTTCGGGCGTAGTCATCGTGGTTCGCTCCTCTCGCTAAGGATCGGGTGACATAGATGAGTTTTGCGCGTCTAGTGGTGGCATTTTCAGTGACAGACAGGCGGACAGGCGGACGGTGCGATTCGCACGCACAAAAAGGCGAGCAACGCTGTGTGAACAGAGACAGGGTTATACTGGTATACTCATATCTATCATGAGACACGAATGCATACCGGCGAGTGTCACGGCGAGGCATACCGATCAGCCAGTATCGTCTATCAGGTGAAAAGGCAACGGTTACGTCCAGTCGGGCAGGAGTGAGCAAAGATCTTCTTTGGGAGTAAAAGCTACGCCGCGCAGGGTGCGTGACACACCGCACGTCATGTATGGTCAGTGGTTGGGGCAGAGTAAAATCGGGCAAAAACGTACACATAGATGCTATGCCTGCCGGCCTGAAAAGTATGCCGAAGCGCTACCAGGTTTGCGACCGACGCAGAGCGTTGGACTGGATCAGTCCTGGTCAGTACCAGTTCCGGCCTGGCTCCGATGTATGCTCGGCAAGCTCTTCAGACAGGTTGTAAAAGACAGGACTTACGCAGTCGCATGAACCCAACGTTCCTTCGACTACGCTCAGAGCTTGCCCTGAGCGCAGTCGAACGGGACAAGCTTTTTCGCCGGAGTTTACCCCATTCGACTGCGCTCAGGGTAAACTCCGGCGAAAAGGCGAGGTAACCATACCACCGCGTAAGTCCTGAAAGAGATACAGCATACCAGTACATGGTTACTGGTATATAGCAACCCTACCCCGATGCTCAACTGTAGTCCCGACTTGACCCGGAACAGAGCCACTGAAGTTCCGGCTTGAGCCGGAACAGAGCCACTGGAGTCCCGGCTTGAGCCGGGACTGAGTGCTACCCAGGCTTAAGCCGGAACCCCGGTTTGTTCACGACTCATTCAGGAGTGCTATAGGATGTATGGGTATGTTGTATCCTCTATTGTTTTTTGATAATGAATGTACTCAACTACTGGCCTTCTAGCCATTGAGTTACGAACGTAGCTCAGTATAACATACCCATGAAGCTATTGACAAACCTTACTATCTTTACACACATTATGCTAGTTCGGAAAAACCAACGCCTTCAGCGATCCTGGAGGGGTATGAGTTGATGTCAACCCAGGTGTGGCGGAGGTGAGAGCCTGTCCGAAAAGGTGTATGGCGTAGGGTAGCCATATTGCCGCATGCCATACATTTCTCTATCCCCCAAGCACGCTGAATCAGGTATAATACTCAGTAGTTGATTGTGCAATACACAACCGAATCAGAATCAGACCGACTGAGCAGCTGGTCTGGTTGAGTGTTGAAAGGAGAGGCAAGGGTGAAGAAAGTACACCCCAACATGCTACGCTCACTGACGCGCCTGTTGCTGGGTGGGGCACTGATCGGCCTGGATGAATTGCAATGGCAGTTGCAACAGTGGGAACATGCGGTGGATCGGGTCTATAGCAGTCGTACTACAACGCAGCCCAACAGCCAGACTCCGACCGCAACGGACATTCCAGCGACTCTACCAACTGTCGCCTCCAACAGCAAACCAGACGCGCCAGCCACGACTGAGCCACCCGCGCCACCGTCGATAGTTCAGGCAGCGCCTAATCCAGCGACACTGCTGCGTCACGCGCTGATTGGGCTGCTGTTTGACACCGAGGCCCGTATCGAGACGGGGCTGGCAGCCATAACACAGCTTGATCAGGCATTGGGTGCCCTGGCAGTGCCCCTCATTCAGCCGCTGCAAACCACCCCCGTGCTGGCACCCGCTCGTGCAGAATTTGAAAAACTGGTGACACGTGGCGCAGCCGAGGTTGACCGCTGGATTGAACTGGGGCGCGAGGAGGAGCGCCATAGCCGTCTTTTGACCAAAACCGCCGGGCGTATGACGTTTGAAACCTCGATCCACCAGGTAGCGATCAACCCTGAGGTGCAGGCACTGGTGCAGCAACAGGGAATCGGCCTGGCCAACGAGGTGGTGAAAGAAGTGCGTGAACGGGCCGTGAGTGCCGATACGCTGTTTGAGCGCCTGGCCCGTTCAATGTTCAAGCTAACACCGCGTGAAAAGTTACCCGAACCACCCGCCGCTGTGCGCATTCGGGCCGAGCAAATTCACGACATCGATGGCTATGATCCTGCTGTAGATTTGCACTAGTCAGACCAGATATAGCAAACCTATTCCAATGCTAACCCTGGAC
>CALANA010000054.1 GCA_937925925.1 uncultured Chloroflexales bacterium
TTCGCTCCACTGCGTTTCGCTCAGAATGACATGAGGCATGGTGAACGGTACCGCTTTGCATCCAGACTGGTAGCAACCGCTCCCCCGCTTGAACGCTCCAACGCTCCCAGCGCTCCAACGCTTGAACGCTCCAACGCTCCAACGCTCCAACGCTCCAACGCTCCAACGCTCCAACGCTCCAACGCTCCCAGCGCTCCAACGCTCCCAGCGCTCCAACGCTCCCAGCGCTCCAACGCTCCCAGCGCTCCAACGCTCCCAGCGCTCCAACGCCCCGAAGCGCCCTCCCCGTTTGACATTCTCTGTCCCTTCAGCTATACTGCCGCTCATACCCACTTAACACAAACTTAATCTATACTTAGAAAGCGTTCCCTATTGGGAACGTATATTCTTTTTTTCAAAACACACGGCCCATGTAGTGCCGTTTTCGACACGGATGTCGACGCTCATCGTCCATCCGTGTTCTTTTGTGTTTCGGGCCTGGTTGCCCACAATATTCGCCGGACGAATGTCCACGTGCTATGAGGAGAACCGATGAAACGTGTGCCTACCTTCTGGATCGTAAGTATTTTGTTACTCATTGGCTTGCTGTTGACCGCCTGTGGTGGCGCGCCAGTAGCAGAAGCGCCGAGTGCGACGCCTGAGCCAATCACGAATGTAGCCCCGACTACTGATGAACCTGATGAAACAGATGCAAATGGTCAAACTGCTCAACCAGATAATCCTACTCCCGCTCCGACTAACGAACCGGAACCAGAGGAGGAAAATACGACCGCAACTGATGCAGAGTTTGTTTTTGGTATGATCCTCGTTGGCCCGATCAACGATGCAGGCTGGAGCCAGGCGCACTACGAAGGCGCACTCTATGCCGAAGAACGTGTACCTAACACCCGCTTTATCTATGTTGACAAGGTGAATCCGGCTGACCGCCCTAATATCACGGTTGAGCAGGTGGTCGATGACCTGGTCGAGCAGGGCGCACAGTTCATTATTAGCAACTCCGACGACTTCAAAGATGGTACACGTCAGTCTGCCCTGGCGCATCCCGATGTCAACTTCTTACACATTTCGGGCGATGACGTATTGACTGGTCTGGCACCCGATAATCTAGGCAACCTGATGGGTCGCATGGAGTATGGCAAAATGATAGCCGGCTGTGCTGCTGCCCTACAAACACAGACTGGGCGCCTGTCCTATCTTGGCCCGCTGATCAATGAAGAGACGCGCCGACTGGTCAACGCTGCCTATCTTGGCGCACGCTACTGTTGGGATAACCTGCGTAAGGAACGGCCTGCCGACGAGTTAGCATTTGAAGTCACATGGATTGGCTTCTGGTTTAACATTCCCGGTGTCACACTTGATCCAACCCAGGTTGCCAATGATTTCATCAATGCTGGGAGCGATGTCATTCTGTCAGGGATTGACACCACCGAGGCACTCATCGAAGCCAACAAAGCCACGCTGGCTGGTAATCCCGTGTTTGCAGTGCCCTATGACTTTGAGGGTGCCTGTAGCCAGGCAGAAGAGGTGTGTCTGGGCGTGCCTTATTTTCATTGGGGGCCAGACTATGCCCGCGAAATCGCAGCCGCTCGTGCTGGCACCTGGGAACCTCGATGGGAGTGGGTTGGCCCGGATTGGAACGACATAAACAATCCTGATACCAGCGCTATTGGGTTTCATAAGGGACAGGGCTTGACGGCTGAAAATGCAGCATTGCTGGACACCTTTATTGACGGGCTGGCCGATGGCAGTATCAACCTTTTTGTCGGCCCACTCAACTTGCAGGACGGGAGCGTCTTCCTGGCGGAGGGCGAGGAAGCCACTGACGAGCAGATCTGGTATATGCCGCAACTGCTGGAGGGCATTGTCGGCCAGAGTGCGGCCGAGTAGTACCGAGAGTAATCCTATCCCAATGGTCAACTGGAGTCCCGGCTTGAGCCGGGGTCTCGCTCCGTTCAGGCTTGAGCCGGGACTCCAGTCTGTTCACGATCTTGTCATGCTGGAGGATTGTTATAGCCGACAGGGGCAGATTTGTGGTGTCTGGCAGCAAAGCAATTGCTCTATCGTCTGCAACCTGCCTACTGCTAAATGACGAACCTGGATTTTATGCATATTCGCGTTCACAATCTGACGAAAATCTTCGGCACCCTCCGCGCAAATGATGGCATCTGTCTGGAATTTGCCCCCGGGCGTATCCACGGCGTGCTGGGCGAGAATGGCGCAGGCAAGAGTACGTTGATGAAGCTACTGTCTGGTTTTCTGCGCCGTGATGCGGGCGAGATATGGCTCGATGGCAATATAATCCACCTCGATAGCCCCGCCGCTGCCCTACGTGCTGGCATTGGTATGATCCATCAAGATCCGCTGGACATACCAGCGTTCACAGCACTCGAAAACTTCTACTGCGCCAGTTCACCGACTATACTACCCAACCTCAAAGTAGCACGGCGCAGGCTCATCGATCTCGCCGAACAGCTCGGCTTTACGGTTCAACCCGACATTCCCGTCCGTAACCTGACGGTGGGTCAGCGCCAGCAACTTGAGATCCTGCGTCTGCTGGCCGGTGGTGCGCGGGCACTCATTCTCGATGAACCGACGACTGGCATTAGTGCGGCGCAGGCTACAGCTCTGTTTGCCGCCCTGCGTCGCCTGGCTGCGGATGGCAAGACCGTGTTGTTTGTCTCACACAAGCTGCATGAAGTTGATGAACTATGTCATACTATCAGCGTGTTGCGTAGCGGACGGGTAGTGGGTGAAGGTCAATTGCTCATGCCTCAGCCACGAGCGCGTCTGTTGGCAATGATGTTTGGGCAAACAGTCGAGGCCAGGCAACCCATTCCTGCCACTCCTCCCGCAGCAGACACCCATCAGCCACCCGTCTGGCGGTTGGAACACGTAACGCTGCGTGACGGTGCGCTCACGCTACACAGGCTGAACCTCACAATCTATGCGGGACGTGTACTGGGCCTGGCCGGGTTAGATGGCAGTGGGCAGCAACTGCTCTTACGTCTCTTGTCGGGACGCTTGCGCCCGCTTGCTGGACGCATCTTTTTACACGACAGGAACATGACCCGGTCATCCACTGCTGCGTTTCGGCAGGCTGGCATACATTATCTGCCTGCTGATCGACTGACCGAGGGACTGATCGGTACCTTTTCGCTGGCCGACCATGCGGCACTCCTGCAACCGAGCTTCATGCTCAACCGGAAGACGGCTCGGGCCACTGCACAAGCTGCGATCAACAGCTATCAGATCAAGGCTGCTCCTGATACGCCGCTTGCCGCTCTTTCTGGTGGGAATCAACAGCGAGCGATGCTCGCATTGTTGCCGCAGCATTGCACAGGCCTGTTGCTGGAACAGCCCACCCGTGGCCTGGATATAGCCTCGGCACGTGCCGTCTGGCAGCAGTTGCTGGCTTACCGTAGTGCTGGAACCGCGCTGGTATTTGCTTCATCCGACCTGGATGAATTGCTTGAATACAGCGACGCGATCATGATCTTCTGTGGGGGGCGTGTTTCTGCTCCACTCCCGCGCAGTGTATGCAACATAACCCGCCTGGCAGAAATGATCGGCGGCGTGGGATTCGAGGTGACAGATGCTTAGCTCCGATCCAGGCACCCATGAGCATGAACTTGCACGTGAACATCAGCCACAGAGACTGCTCCCCTCTAGGGCAGGATGGCTACTCCGGTACGCTGGTTCAAGGTTCGCTACTATACTGATGACACTAGGGGGCGCGTTTATCTTCACCACACTCGTATTGATCACCACTGAGGCATCGCCATTGGCCGCGTTTCGCTTGATTGTACTAGACGCCTTCAGTTCACCCATCAAGCGTGCGGATACCATAATGCTCGCCACGCCGTTGCTGCTATGTGCCGCCGGCCTGACCCTGACCTTTTCTGCTGGTCTGTACAACCTGGGCATTGAAGGGCAGATGATCCTGGGTGCCATCTGTGCGATGATTCCGCTACGCCTGCTGCCGGATCTACCACCGCCGCTGCTGTGGACACTGGCTATCACCGGTGGTGCGGTTGGTGGTGGAGTGTGGGCACTACTGGCGGCCCTGCTGAAGCTGTATGGGCAGATCAGTGAGATCTTTGCCGGTCTGGGTCTCAACTTTCTGGCAACGGGCATGACGCTCTACCTGATTTTTGGCCCCTGGAAACGCCCAGGAACGGCGTCTATGTCGGGAACACAACCGCTACCAGCCGAGTTATGGTTGCCTCGACTGGAAGGCTTGCGTCTGGCACCACTGGCTCCCATCATTGCATTGATTGCACTCATGCTCGTGTGGTTTCTATTGGAGTATACCGGCTGGGGTCTTAGCGTGCGCGCAGTTGGGATCAATCTAGTTGCGGCCACACGACTGGGCGTTCCCGCCCACCGCCGTTTGATAGAGGCGCTGGTGGGTTGCGGGATGCTGGCAGGCATTGCTGGCGCATTACAGGTACTGGCTGTTTTTCATGCACTCGTTCCGAACATTTCCAGCGGCCTGGGCTTCCTGGCCTTACTGATCGTCTTACTGGTACAGGCACGTCCAATATGGGTACTACCGGTTGTACTGGCATTTACCAGCTTCAGCATTGGCAGCATTCGGCTTCCACTGGCGCTGAGTATTGACAGCAGCATCAGCGGGGTATTGCAAGGAGCGCTGGTGCTGTGTGCCCTGATCGCCCGCAGCCTGATCAAGGCACGCGGTGCTTCGGAACGGAAAGCGTGAAGCGGACTGAGCGTTCGAGCGTTCGAGCGTTCGAGCGTTCAAACGTTCAAGCGTTCGAGCGCCGTGCCGGGGCGCGTCCCTCCGGGGCGTGGACGGCGGTCATTTGACGGCGGGGCGCACCCATCATGGCCGCTGGCACGCCGGAGTCGTGCCCTCCATGGTGGCGACGAGGCGACGAGGCGACGTGCCAACGTGCCTCGCGTCTTTGCGTTCAAAACGAGGACGCGCGGTGTGTGGCCGACAGGATGCGGGTACAACCACTACCGGATAGAAAGCTGATACGAACACAATGTCAACAACACAAACACTGATGATCCTGACCGCAGTACTGGCCGGTACGGCTCCGCTGATATTTGCCACGATGGGCGAAACGATCAGCGAGCGGGCGGGCGTGATCAATCTCTCGCTGGACGGCACCATGCTACTGGCAGCTATGGTTGGCTTTGCGGCTGGACTGCATAGCGGCAGCGTTATCATCGGCTTCATCGCTGCCGCCTTGATCGGTATGCTGGTGGCGCTAGTGCTGTGCATCATAAGCATCTCGCTCAAACAATCGCAACTGGCAGTTGGCTTTGTACTGGCGCTGCTCTGTACCGACCTCTCGTCTTTTCTAGGCAATCCCTATGTGCGCGTGCCCGGTGTAGCCGTGCGCTCTATGCCCATTCCCTTCCTCAAAGATCTGCCAGTCATTGGGCCGTTACTGTTCAATCATAACCTGCTCATCTACGCCAGTTTCCTGCTCATCGTGCTGGTGTGGTGGTTTTTAGGGCACACACGAGCCGGTCTAGTGCTTCGGGCACTGGGTGAAAGACCAGAAGCGGCGTTTGCACGCGGGGTGAATGTTATTGCGCTACGTTATGGGTATGTACTACTCGGTGGGGCACTGGTGGGGGTGGCCGGTGCGGCCTATTCACTTGATATTAAGCAAGGGTGGAGTTATCGCCATATCGCTGGATCAGGCTGGATCTCACTGGCAATCGTCATTTTTGGCGGCTGGAGCCCCTGGCGCATTGCCGTGGGGTGTTACCTCTTCGGGCTGTTGCAAACACTAGCCAGTCGCTCTCAGAGCGTGCTAACAGGCATACCAACCCAGGTTTTTCAGGTGGCTCCCTTCATCATTATGATCTTCGTGCTGATACTGGTCAACAGTTGCCATAACCCGGCACTCATCTCCTGGCTGAGTCAGTTGCCAACACCAGTACGCCGACCGTTAGAATGGATGATCAACCGGCTGGCACGACCAGCACCAGCCGCGCTCGGCCAACCATTCCAACAACCTTGATCGGAGTGAAGACTAAACATACTCGCCCCAGATCGCCGTCAACACCGCCGGAAGATCGCGCAGATCCGGCAAAACAGCATCTGGTTCATAGATCTGTAGATCATCAACACTGTATGGCCCGGTTGCAACCGCTACAGTGCGGGTGCCATTCAGTTTACCACAGCGAATATCGTGCGGTGTGTCGCCAATAACCACCAGATCATGGCCACTGAACGAACGACCATAGTATCGGGACGCCCGTTCGGCCGCAATCGGCACCAGCAATGAACGCTCGTGATGATCATCGCCATACGCGCCAACCTCAAAATGCAGAAAATCCAGCAAGCCTAACCAGTCCAATTTCATGCGAGCGATAGGAGCGACATTTCCGGTAAGTGGCGCTTGAATTGCCCGCGTATGCAGATGATCGAGTACCGCCCGCGTCCCTGGCATCACACCCGCCCGTGCCAGCACTGCCTCGCGCTGACGCTCAAATTCAGCTACATACACCGCAATAAACACCTGTAACTGTTCCAAAACAGAGGATAGCGTGAGATGCGGAAATGTCTCCTGAATAATTTGCCGATCCGTCTTGCCAGAATAAAATGTCCGCTCCTGGCGCACCGTCGCCCCGAACGTTTGTTCCATTGCTGCGCGCATCGTCTCACCAGCGATGCCATCAGTATGCAAAAGTGTCCCATCAATATCCCACAAAACCAACTTTGTTCCGAAGTGACGATTGCGATCAGGTTGCATCACGCCTGTAACATCTTTTCCAGATCACCATTATGGTGACGCTGCACAACATCAAGCAATTCATCCAAATTAATCGGCTTTGCGAGGTAATCACTAAACCCGGCTTGCTGTGACCACAGACGCTGTTCCTCACCCATCCCACTCATCGCCACGGCCGGACAATTCTGATAACCTGGTAAAGTACGGAGGGTATACAAAAGTTCCGTTCCATCCTGATCCGACAGTAGCAAATCAATTAACAACAGATCACACAGTTGACTTTGGGCAAGGCCCAGCGCATCCTGAGCGCTGTTCGCTACGATAATTGTATACCCCTGGCTTGATAGAAAATGATGAAGTACCTGTTGCATTAACGGATTATCTTCCACAAGCAATATCAGCATAGGATCTCCTTCACTCATACGCCATGCGGCCCTGAGAACAGAGGCAGTGCTGTATGCAGAACGGGTAGATTTTAGATCACATGACCCTTTTACGCAAAAACAACTAATCGAGTGTCTGCTCAGTCATGCCTGGCGTGAAATCAAACCCGCTGATACCAGTGGAACCAGAACTAACCCCATACGCTGTCAGAAAATAGCGCCCCTCAACCGTTAGCTGATCTTCACACAAGGTATACCCAAATGTGCCACGTCGGTTGGTTGTCACTATTCCCAGACTGTCCCCATACCCATCAGGTTGCCATAACCATAGCGCGACCGCCTCTGTCGGCTGATAGCCAAAACCACGTACAACAAAACAGGGTTGCAGATCATCATGCGGTGGATACACCACCACCTGGATACCAGCACTCGAAACCGTTCCCTGTCCCGGAACCAGCACAAAAGCCGCCGTTTCAACACGATTACTCATGCTGCCCTGGGCATTAAAGTAGTAGGCTCCGGTCTCAGCCGTAGACGCGAATGTGACCAGATACTCGAGGCTTCCCTGTCCATCTGTTAACACTTCATCAAGATACACAATGTCATAGTCAGGCAAAGTTTGCCACAAACCCACAAATTCGTTTGGTAAAAATCCTTCCACCTGGATCAGCACCGTGCTACCCTGGGGAGCAACGTCAGGGACAACCATCATGGACACTTCCTGGGCACTAACCACCGTTCCGGTTAGCACCAGCAGTCCAGGGACGCACACAAACAACCACAACGATATAAGCAGAGACAAACGGCTCATACTCTTCATAATTGTGCCTCACACTACGCAAGCTGTTTGCGCATGTAGATCCATTCCCGCTGCCCAAAGATCAGTCGGGTTAACCACGATCGTCGTACATGCCTGTCTTGAAAACCCTGGCGGTGGTACAGGGTGAGCGCTCCCGTATTAGCGCTACTCACATAGAGACCAAGATACTCTTTTCGTCGTAACCGCGCCTCCTCTTCTGCCCGGTTCAATAATGTCCTGGCAATGCCGTGGCGACGAAACGGGAACAGCACGGCCACATCGGTAATAAAGCCTTCGCTGCGCCCGATGCGATGATCGAGGAGCGAGAGCGCAAACATTGAGCGTACTGCGCCCCACAATCCCAACACTTGCTGAAACGCCAGTTCAGCAGCATCTGAGTCATCACACCCCATTTCCCAGGTACGTAGCGTCGTGGTGCCAATAACCGTTCCCTGAAATTCGGCTACAAACATACCCCGCAACGCCCGCATTCCCTGACGACGCCAGGAAGCTTCCAGAGCGGCAATACCACGTGCGGCATTATCCGCACCAAACGCACCGCCAAACTTATCGGCAAAGGCCTCGTAGTGCAGGGTGAGTATCGGCGTAATGTCATCCAGACATGCCAGGCGAATACACAGGTCAGAGCGCTCCAGTATTTGTGGAGTAGAAGAGATAGTGGTACTCACAACATCATCACTTCGTTGCTGATAACGGTATCATCGATTGCTACATGTGTGAATGACACCTGACACCCGAGGCGCAACCATGACTGACACGAGTTACACGGTCGCGCAAACACAACGTCTTTTTCGCCTTCGGCAGAGTCGAAGGCAAAAAGGCTATTTGACCATACCAGCGCATAAGTCCCGTCACTGAACAGTAAGTTCAGCCACTCGTCGATCCAGACGAGTCGATATATCCCGATACATATCACCGCGCATCTGGGCAGCATGTAAACGTCGCCGTAAATCTGTAATCCATACAATTGCCGCCAGGAGTAGCATGGTGAGTAAAAAAGTCAGTTTGTTCATCACATCTTCTCCACTCTTGAGTATTATGTGTACTTGCATTCTAGCGCAGACCCTCTCATCCTTCAAGTATATGTATAGTACAGATTTTAGTACTATCACGCGCCTTTCCCTGGGTAACCGTTCCGGTGGGTTGGTTTGGAGGGGCAGTGCCCCTCCAGGAGGTTCTAAGGGTTTCGCGGGGGCCTGCGGCCCCGCAACCCCCGCTGGCGAACGTTCCCCTGAACGGTTACTTTCCCTGGAACGAGATGGCGCGAGGGCGTAAAGGCGTTGCCTGTAATGCCCCTCCCGGCTCTCGGTGCGGGAGGGGCAGGTGCGACTTCGCCACGCCGTACTAGAAAGGGAACATATGCAGGGCCGCATGCCGCCGCACCCGCACACAGACGCAGTCTCTTTGGAGCATTAGCGCTTGTCTGTAAGCAATCCTTCCAAAGGCCTGTCTTCAGCCACTTCAACACCTCACTTTTCGATCAAATGAGAATCTTTCAGGTACAGTTTCTAACACTGTGCTAACAACCCATTAATGTTCCTACTAATACGCCTTTGCTATACTATAGCCATACCATAAAACTACTGACCAGTACTACAACAAGACATTGTCTCGGCGGGGGTGCAGCGGAGAGCTTCACCCCTCGCAATCGCTTATCAGTGGTCGTACCAGACAGCATATATTTGGTATCAGATGTCTATCAACCGCAGATGAACGCGGATAGACATGCTGTTTATTCGCTCAATCATCTGCATAACAAACATAAGGAGGGAGTCTGATCATGACACACGTTATCCCAACCAATCGCCAGGCATGGATCGCCCTGTTTACGCTGTTCGCAATAATCACTGTCAGCACCCTGATCGTGTTAAACCAGTCGCTGATAGGCCTCCTGGTCGTGCTGCTCAGTGTGCTGACGATCACCACACTGTATCGCCAGTCCATTAGCGGCGCTTCAACGGTCGCAAACGCAGGAACGCAATCAGGTGTGTGGCAATATGATCCCCAAGAGCCAGTACTGCTAACCAGCGTCATTACTGCCGATGGAGAGACACACACCGCCCGCGTGGTACCGCTGGAACAACGCGCAGGGCATCAACTGCTGCTCACTATTGATGGCTATCTGGTGATCGACAATTCCGGGCGGGTCATTCACAAGTTGTGAGCCACCCCATGTTATAATGCGTTGCACACAACCCTGTGCTTTTCGGAACGATTGTGGATTATCTATGGCTCGTGGTTGCTCACCATGAGCCACTCGCTATCAGGAGTACAAGCAAAAACAATGCCCAGGCGCACTGATATTCGGACTATTTTGATCATTGGCTCTGGCCCGATCGTCATTGGTCAGGCCTGTGAATTTGACTATTCTGGTGCCCAGGCGTGCAAAGCGATCCGCGAGGAAGGCTACCGTGTGGTGCTGGTAAACTCCAATCCAGCCACCATTATGACCGATCCAGCTCTGGCTGATGCTACCTATATTGAGCCGCTTACGGTGGATAGTCTGGATCGCATTATTGATAAAGAGCGCCCTGATGCAGTGTTGCCCACGGTGGGCGGCCAGACGGCATTGAACCTGGCAGTGGCACTGGATGCAGCAGGTGTGCTGGCACGGTATGGAGTAGAACTGATCGGTGCTACGGTCGAAGCCGTCCAGATTGCCGAAGACCGGCAGCGTTTCAAAAACAAAATGATCGAGATTGGGCTGGAAGTTCCCCGGAGTGGCATCGCCCACTCCCTCGATGAAGCGCATGCGGTGGTTGCCACTACCGGGTTTCCCGCCATCATCCGCCCCTCGTTTACGCTCGGTGGTGAGGGCGGCGGAATTGCCTACAATGTTGAGGACTTCCGCACCATCGTTGAAAGTGGCCTGGATGCATCGCCTGTTCACCAGATCTTGATCGAAGAAAGTGTACTTGGTTGGAAGGAATTTGAGCTTGAGGTGATGCGTGACCACGCTGACAATGGTGTTATCATTTGCAGTATCGAGAACATTGACCCCATGGGCGTACACACCGGTGATAGCGTCACCGTTGCCCCGGCAATGACCTTGACTGACCGCGAGTATCAGCGTATGCGCGACATGGGCCTGGCTGTTCTGCGGGCAGTCGGTGTCGAAACTGGTGGCAGCAATGTGCAGTTTGCGGTGCATCCTCAGAATGGACGCATCTATGTGATCGAAATGAACCCGCGTGTAAGTCGTAGTAGTGCCCTGGCCAGTAAAGCCACTGGCTTTCCCATTGCCAAAATCGCCGCTAAACTGGCCGTGGGCTATACGCTAGATGAACTGCCCAACGATATTACACGCGAAACCCCGGCCAGTTTTGAACCAACCCTTGACTATGTGGTTGTCAAAATTCCACGCTGGGCCTTCGAGAAGTTTCCCCAGGCCGACCCGACGCTCGGCACACAGATGAAGAGTGTCGGTGAGGTCATGGCAATTGGGCGCACCTTCCCCGAAGCCTGGCAAAAAGCCTGGCGCTCGCTCGAACAGGGACGCGCCGGCTGGGGCGCGGATGGTAAGGATCGTATTGAGCCAGAGCGCCTGCGCGAACGCTTGATTACGCCGCATCCTGAACGGCATTTCTATGTACGCTATGCTTTGCAGAGCGGCATGAGCGTTGACCAGGTCGCTGCCCTGACCCATATCGATCCCTGGTTTTTGTATCAGTTTGAGCGTATTCTCAACATCGAGGGCAAGATCCGTGCTTTTACGCTCAACACGATCCCTGCCGATCTGCTGCGACAGGCCAAGCGTATGGGGTATAGCGATGTCCAACTGGCCCATCTGCTGCACGTTTCCCATCCAATTCAAGGCCAGAAACTGCCAACTATACCCCCTGGCCCATGGTTGCCCGAACTGGCGGTACGTGCTAGACGCAAGGAACTGGGGATTCTGCCCACCTTTCACTGTGTTGATACCTGCGCCGCCGAGTTTCCAGCCTTCACACCCTATCTCTACTCATCATATGAGAGCGAGGATGAAGCTGCACCCTCTGACCGCCCAAAAGTGATGATCCTGGGTAGCGGCCCCAATCGCATCGGGCAGGGTATCGAGTTTGATTACTGCTGCTGTCATGCCGTCTTTGGCCTGCGTGCGATGGGCTATGAGACCATTATGGTCAACTGCAATCCCGAAACAGTCTCCACCGACTATGACACGGCTGATCGGCTCTACTTTGAGCCGCTGACGCTGGAGGATGTACTGAACATTGTCGATATTGAACGACCTGCCGGTGTACTGGTTCAGTTTGGTGGTCAGACACCGCTCAAGCTGGCACGCGGATTAGAAGCCGCTGGTGTCCCGATCTGGGGCACCTCACCCAATGCCATTGATCTGGCTGAGGATCGCGATCGCTTTGGGGCCTTGCTTGACCAGTTCGCTATTCCGGCACCAGCGCATGGGAGCGCGACTTCGTGGGAGGAGGCACGGGTGGTGGCTGCGCATATTGGCTACCCGGTGGTGGTGCGTCCCTCCTACGTCCTCGGTGGGCGCGCAATGGCGATTGTCTATGATGACCAGAGCCTGGAACGCTATATGCGTGAGGCAGTTGACGCCTCACCGGAACATCCGGTGTTAATCGATCGCTTTCTCGAAGACGCTTTCGAGATGGATGTAGACGCCGTTAGTGATGGACAGAACGTAGTCATTGCGGGCATTATGGAGCAGATCGAACTGGCGGGTGTGCATAGTGGCGACAGCGCCTGCGTCATCCCGCCCTATATGGTTCCACCTCAGCATATTGAGACGATGCGGGACTACACGGTGCGGCTGGCGCAGGCACTGGGTGTGGTTGGATTGCTTAACATCCAGTACGCTATGCAGGAAGGGATCATCTACGTGCTGGAGGTTAACCCGCGTGCCAGCCGCACCATCCCCTTTGTCGCCAAAGCCACCGGCGTTCCCTGGGCCCAGATTGCGGTGCAGGTAGCTGCTGGTGCGCCGTTGCAATTGACCGACACAACCGTGAATGCTGGCCCAGAAAGGTACAGCCTGAAAACAGCATCACAGAATGTACAGAAACCGCTCTATCATGTCAAAGAGGTGGTGTTACCGTGGGCACGCTTTCCAGGAATGGATACGCTACTAGGGCCGGAGATGCGCTCAACCGGCGAGGCGATGGGCAGCGGAACCACTTTTGGCGAGGCTTTTGCCAAAGCCCAGCTAGGCTGTCGCCATATGCTACCCACCAGTGGCAGTGCTTTTCTCAGCGTGAACGACCGTGATAAGGCCAATCTCATCCCCATCGCTCGCGATCTAGCTGAACTGGGCTTCACCTTGCTGGCAACCGCCGGAACGGCCGCCGCGCTGCAAGCAGCCGGTCTGGCCGTAACCCAGATCTATAAAGTCAACGAGGGCCGTCCCAACGTGGTAGATTACATCAAGAACCGCCAGATCGCGTTGATCGTCAATACGCCCCTGGGCAAAACTAGCTTTTTTGACGAGCGCTCGATTCGGCGAGCAGCCATCACCCACAGTGTGCCAACCCTCACGACGCTCTCCGGTGCCGCCGCCGCAGTCCAGGCCATCCATGCGTTGCGCAACGGTGGCTGGACGGTGCAGAGCTTGCAGGAGCGAATGTAATAGCGTTATCAGGGGTTTTGCTGGCCATGGCACCACTCACAACAATGCCACCCATCACGATTGCTCAGGCAGACCTGGCACGGTTTGGGAGTAGCTGGCTACATAATGGACACCGATTGAGTCGAACTCCACCAGAATCCTCATCCGAGTTAGGTGAATTATTCGATAATGCCGTGGGTCATGCTCTGGCAGCAATGTTGGGTAATATTCCGGTTGTAACACCTAACAGAAATGCACTGATGCCTGCACAGGCCAATTGTGTTGAAGTTGGCCCTGTCAGGATTATTGGTGGAGTACGTCCGCAAAATTTTGATGTTGGTTATCGTCCTGATAAAGTACGTTTTGTTTTCGACAGCAAGACATTGAATGATGCAGATAGCATTAAAAAAAACTGGCAGAATATGGTTAATGATCTTGCTACAGAGGCTACGACTGTGCATAGCCGTTTCCCGCATGCATTGGTAACATTTATGGTTATCGTTCCAAAACCCTGTTTGATGCCAGCGCAACAGGTAGCACTTATCCAAACTCTGGAACGGTTAGCTCGACGTATTGCGGTAGATGAACCAGTATACCTGGCAGAAGCAATAGCCCTTGTTGCATGGAATCCCGATAATGGAACAATAGATACAGATATTCCTGATCCCGATTCTCCACTGCGCATCGAGAAATTCCCCAACCATACAGAAGCAGCATATATGAGTCGTTACAAGGGACTTCCACCACACACCGAGTAAATTTTGACAGAAAACCAGATTTTGATACACTAATTCGTGTAAACACAAATGGTCGTGCGATAGCCTTGATAATATACGAGAAAGTATAGTTCACCGACATGAAAGCTCCGATAACCCACCAGAAACGGCGCGGGGGCTATTATACACCCATATCCATCGCCACTTTTCTCGCCAACTGGGCTATTCAGTCACCCGATGCAACGATTTTAGAACCCAGTTGCGGAGATGGCATCATGCTGGCGGCTGCCGTCGAAGCGCTGGCGACACGGGGAAGTAGCTTACCACAGAGTGCCCAGCGGCTCCACGCAGTTGAGCTTGAACCAGACGAAGCGCAGAAGGCCGTTCAGCGCCTTACGCAACTGGGCGTTACCGTCCCCACAGGATGCATTCAAACCAGGGATTTCTTTGCCTACGCCCACGACTGTCTCAAGACGACGCAACGCTTTGATGCAATCATCGGCAATCCACCATTTATTCGCTATCAGCATTTTCCGGAAGCTCATCGTGCTATCGCTTTTGGACTGATGGCCCGCGTAGGCTTGAAACCCAATCGACTGACGAATGCCTGGATGCCCTTTCTGGTAGCTTCCAGTCTGCTGTTAAAGGTGCAGGGACGATTGGCGATGGTCATCCCGGCCGAATTGCTTCAGGTGAACTATGCTGCGCAACTCCGCTGCTTTATCAGCGCATACTACAGTAAGCTGACGCTGATTACCTTCCGAAAACTGGTATTTAACGGTATCCAGCAAGAAGTGGTGTTGTTACTCGCTGAAAAGAATAGTACCAGGCATACCGGCATCAGAACCGTTGAACTGAACACAATCAACGACCTGGCAACATACCAGCACACTGCATTTTTAGCGCATGAGCTAAAGTCAATGCAGCACTCTATTGAGAAGTGGACACAGTATTTTCTTGATGAACCAGAGATCCAGTTGCTCCGCACACTACGTAGTGATCCCCGGCTTACGCTGGCCAGTGATGTGATTGATGTTGATGTCGGAATTGTAACCGGATTGAATGACTTTTTTGTACTCACTGAACAGCAGGTGCGAACCTACGCACTCGATCAGTACACACAACGCCTGGTTGGACGTTCCGCCCATCTTCCGGGAGTCATCTTTGGTGCCGAAGATTGGGCCACCAATGCCGCCCAGCAACGACCAGCCTATCTCCTAAGTGTGCCTGATATGCCGTTTGACCAGTTGCCATCAGCAGTTCAAACCTATGTGCGTCAAGGCGAGGCACAACAGTTTCATACTGGCTATAAATGTCGTGTTCGTAAACACTGGTATAGTGTGCCGTCGGTCTGGACACCAGCGGCTTTTATGCTGCGACAGGTACACACCTATCCGAAACTTATTTTGAACACTGCCGACGCAACCTGCACCGATACCATACATCGTGTCCGTCTACGCAACGGATTCGCAGCAGATACTCTGGTGGCTGCGTTCCTTAATTCACTCACATTTGCATATACAGAAGTCATTGGGCGTAGCTATGGTGGTGGGGTGTTAGAGTTAGAACCGAACGAGGCCAAAAAACTGCCCTTGCCTCTGACCACTGCTGGCCGTCTTGATCTGGAAGTAATACACCACCGCTTGCGCACAGAACCGATTGAGTCGGTTCTAGATCACACTGATTCTATTTTGCTGGTCGATGGACTGGGATTGACCCACGAACAGGTCTCTACCTTGCGCACTATCTGGCGTAAACTACGCGACCGAAGAATGTTGCGCAAGTGAGGCGAACATATTCGTCGTTGCACTCTTAAGCTAGTACACGATGACGGAAATAGCTCCAGGGTTTGGTCATGCTGAGCGAAGCG
>CALANA010000055.1 GCA_937925925.1 uncultured Chloroflexales bacterium
CAAACCCCGTTTCGGCCCGTTGTGGCGGTCTTGCCGCCACAACGGGCCGAAAAAGAACCTCCGGGCGGGGTCGTGCCCCGCCCAACCACCCCACCTGAACGGTTACATGTATAATAATCCTCTCCGAATGGTAACCCTGGAGGCCTGGCGTGAGCCGGAACTGCGGTGCTACCAGCGTCAAGCCGGGACTCCCGTTCTGCACAATATCCATGTGTACGATAGACACACGATCGGACACCGGTCGTGCGCCGGGTCTGGATTACCACGGCACGCCGTATGCGTCCGCACGCCCTATCGAAACGCTTTACTCAACGTTTATGAACCGGGACGCCGGTTTACCATCAGTTTGTGGTAAGCTGTTTCTAAGAGCTTGTCTGAAACGGGAGCAGGTGCGGGGCTATGCCGCTCACGTTCTGTCCGCAATGGACAGAAACCGGGTTCCGGGAGGGTGTTCTCTGACCGTCAACACCGCGACAACACTCCATACTCCTCCGGAGGGTGCTGGTGGGCGTCATGGTCATGTCAACACGGCGGCAGCCATGCTGCCGCACTCCATACTCCTTTTCAGACAGGCTCTAACACTACAATGAGCATGATCCATGCGATCCCTCTGTGGAGGGTGCAGAGAACGCAGAAGGCGCAGCATCGTTCTGTGTCTCAATACTCTGTCCATCGGTGTCCACTATGGTACAAACATCTCGTTGTAGTACTGGCGTACATTTGTCCAGCTTTAACTGTTAGACATCGTTCAAAATCCATACGGAACGCCTGTCTATTCGTAGGAGTCGAAAGGCGTGCCTACGTTGGTACAGAGTGTCCAGGGGATTTGAACTATGCTTATGAGGATGTTTCATGCGACGTTTGTGTGTAAGTATACTGGGCATATTCCTGGTTGCGTGTGGTACCAACAACAATCCGCCCGCTCCAATGATCATTCCGCCCGCTACCCGGTTGCCAACGGCGACCGCAGAGGCAGTGCGCACTCCGTCACCCGGTAGTCTATCAACAGCCACGGCAGAACCGCTGGTGGAAGCCACTCCACAGGCCGTTGCACCGGCTGACTTGCGGGAATTGACGATAGACCTGGCGCTGATCGCTGATGGTTTTACCCAACCGCTCTATGTCACCGGGGCCGGGGATGGCAGTGGTCGGTTGTTTGTGGTTGAACAACCCGGCACGATCTGGATTGTACGTAACGGTCAGCGTCTGGAAAAACCATTCCTGGATATTGTTGATCAGGTGGGATCTCAGTCCAATGAGCAAGGGTTATTGAGTATCGCCTTTTCGCCCGATTATGCCCGTGATGGGCAGTTCTTTATCAACTATACCGATCGAGAGGGTAACACCGTTGTCGCCCGCTATCAGGTTACGGATGATCCCGATCAGGCAGACGTGAATAGCGCCAGGACGATCCTGACGATTGAGCAGCCAGCGGCTAACCACAATGGTGGGTTGCTCAAGTTTGGGCCGGACGGCTATCTCTATATTGGCACCGGCGATGGCGGTCGTGGTGGTGATCCCTGGGACAATGCGCAAAATCGCAATGTGTTGCTGGGCAAGCTTTTGCGCATCGATGTTATGAACGTCGCAGGCAACCAACCGTATGCTATTCCTGCTGACAATCCGTTTATCGGCGAACCGGATATGCGCCCGGAGATCTGGGCCTGGGGTTTGCGCAACCCGTGGCGCTTTGCCTTTGACCGTGAAACCGACGATCTCTATATTGCCGACGTGGGGCAGAATCGGTATGAGGAAGTACATTTTCAGCCTGGTGATAGTGCGGGCGGCGAGAACTATGGCTGGAACATTATGGAAGGCGCAACCTGCTACAATGCCAGTGAGTGTGACCAGACGGGTCTGGAACAACCGATCATCGTGTACTCGCATGCGTTGGGGTGTTCGATTACCGGGGGCTATGTCTATCGTGGTCACCAGTTCCCGCAGTTGGACGGGATCTATTTTTATGGCGACTATTGTAGCGGACGGATCTGGGGTTTGCGCCAGACTGATCAGCAGTGGGACAACGCCGAGTTGTTACAGGCTGATCTGTTGCTTACTTCCTTTGGTGAGGATGATGCAGGCGAGGTATATTTTACCGATAGAAATGGGGGTGTCTATCAACTGGTCGTACGCTGAAATACTGCACCAGAAACCCGGGTAGATTTTGCATTGCGCACCAGAACAGACTACAATGGTGGGATCAATAGCAACCCTATGTGTAGTTGTAAGCCTGGCAGCAGCGCTGGAGATCAGGCTGCAGGCTGGCAGGGGCGCTGAAGACCAGGCTGCAGCCTGGATGCAGTGCTACCAGCGTCAAGTCTGGACTCCGGTGCTTCACAACTGATTGACACGAGTTATGCGGTGTGCGATATTTTTTCTGTTTTTGGAACCAAAAGAGAGGCGAAAAAGACATTGTGTTTGAGCGACCGCGTAACTCGTGTGATTGAGAATTGCCAGATCACGCTGTTCATGCAGAGAAGGAGAGGGAGTGGTGGAAGAGCTATATGCGACGGAGGCCGCCTTTGTTGCGCCTGAGGTACGGGTGGCTGATATTGTCTTGCCTAATCAGACGAATACGTTTGGCACAATGTTTGGTGGCAATGCGCTGGCATTGATGGACAAAGCCGCGGCCATTGCAGCCTGGCGGTTTTGCCGTCAACCAGTGGTAACGGCCTCGACCGAGCATATTGATTTTCGCGCCCCGGTTCATCAGGGCGAGATTGTCGAGGCGATGGCGCGGGTTATTTATGCCGGGCGTACCTCGCTGGTGGTGCGGGTGCATGTATATGGTGAGCATCCATTTGAGGGTGAACGCCGTCTTTGTACGACGGGCTATTTTAGTATGGTATCAGTTGGCCCTGATGGTCGTTCCATCGGAGTGCCACGGTTGATCGTGGAGGATGACGCGGCCCGTGAGGAGTGGCCGGTTGGCGAGAAGATACACACAGCGATTATTACCCGCCGTACTGAGCGTTATGGCACACGACCAAAAGCGTAGCATTATCCACACCGTTGGCTCTGGCCTACGTGCTGCCTGGCGCGGGTACTTCGTGCTGTATCTCGGCGTCCTTCTTGTTGGATTGGCTGGCTGTGGGGCGGTCTCAGTGTCGGAGGCGCCGCTCCCATTGCCAACGCTGATGCCCACCGTGCCAATAACGCCGCCACCGCCACCAGCTACGCTCAACTTACCCCGCAGTGAGCCAGGCGATACTGGCTGGGTCACAACTGAGCCGGGCGTGGAATTACGCCGATTGCGCCTCATGTGGAATGAACGCTCGGCTCTGGTCAGCATAGTACGCCTCGATCCAGCACATGTGCAATTTCAGGTGGGCTATGCTCCCGACCAGCCGCTTCCCCTCGCAACCTGGCATGGTCGTGCGGGTGCGGTGGCGACGATCAATGGTGGTTTTTTTGATACGCATAACCGCAGTACCGCGCTGATTGTTCGTAGCGGAGTTGCCAGTGGTGTCAGTTATCAGGGCAGTGGGGGTATGTTTGCGGTCGACAAAGACGGTAACGTGTCGTTACGCTATCTCGTTGAAGAGCCGTATGATCCCCATGAGCCGCTGCTGGAGGCATTGCAAGGCTGGCCGATGCTGATCAAGCCGGGTGGGACGCTGGTCTACACCAGTGCCGATGATGGGCAACGCGCTCGCCGGAGCGTTGTAGCCCTTGATCGCCAGGGACGGGTTGTCTTGCTGGCCTTTGGCAGTCATACGTTTACTCTGCGCGGATTGGCGGACTGGCTGCTTGCCAGCGATCTCGATCTTGATGCGGCGCTGAATCTCGACGGTGGGTCTTCGACGGGCTTATATGCCGACAGCGGCGAGGAACAGGTGCGCATCGATGCGTTTGTGCTGCTGCCCATTACGCTCATGGCCCATCGGCGGTGAGGGTGGTGTCTTTTCCCTGATGCAACGCCCAATACCGCACTTGTTCACGCTCAAGGGAACATGCATGCCTGGGAGCGCGGGCAGCGTGCCCGCACGTGCGCGCTGGCGGGTGGGACGCCAGCGCTCCCAGGAGAAAAGGGAACCCGTATGACAGAGCTTGCCCCAAATGTGAACAGTTACCCCCGACCCCATTTTTGCACTGCGCACCAGGTTATGGTATACTCTAGGCAATCTTCAATATCCTTCCCCGATAGCTCAACGGTAGAGCGGCTGACTGTTAATCAGTAGGTTCCTGGTTCGAATCCAGGTCGGGGAGCCACTTTTCCTGGCAACAGGAGATCTACAACCAGTAACGAGTGCTTTGTGCCTGGGCAAGATGCGTCGTTACTGGTTTTTGCGAGTACAGGCCAGGAGTATAGCATGCCGATGGGGAATATTCACAAGCAAAAGTTTCAAACGTGGCTCACCACGCAGCTTCCGCAGTTTCCAATGCCATGTGTGGTGTGTGGGAAGACGAATTGGGATACTGGTGAGGTGATTGATAGCAGTGGCCTCAGTGGTGTTATTGCACCGATGGTTCAGCTTGTGTGCCAGAACTGTGGGTATATACTCCTCTTTGATGCCAAGAAGACAGGTGTTGTGTAGCACGATGATGCCTATGTTATAGAGTGATATTCATTCTAACTAATGGTTGTAATTCAACAGCATGGTGTGAGCGTAACGCCCGATTTGAGCGGCATACTGTACCGCTATCAAATCGGGCGTTCATGGTATATGGCCCACTGTTTGTAGCGTCAGCAAGGGGAGGTATGCAATGGCCGAGCATGTTTACCGATTGATCGAAGTCGTCGGGTCTTCAAAAAAGAGCAGTGACGATGCAGTGCGGAATGCGATTGACAGAGCGCGAAAAACGGTCAAAAATATGCGCTGGTTTCAAGTTGTCGAGATACGGGGGCAGATTGATCAAGAAGAACTGGCCTACTGGCAGGTGACGCTCAAGATCGGGTTTACAATGGAAGATTGACCCCCGGTATCAGGCTGGCTAGTGGTCAGCCACATTGAGCATGTAGGAACGACAAAAGTCGTTCCTGAGGCCGTATCAACGACGAAAGTCGTTCCTACATATCCCTCAACATCACGGTGGTCAACCACCAGGTTCCTGGAGCAGGGCGAAAACATAGTCAGTCCGAGCCAGGTGCCAATACAGAGCGTCGGTATCTGGCCCGGGTTTTTTCGGACAGATTCTGCATCGTATCGATATAAACTGTATAAACTGTGCCTGGTACGGTGTGATTGACGTGGATGAATCCTGATGCTACAATTGCCAGTGCCTATTCATTATGTCGCTATGACCAGCAGATTGATGTAAACATGAGGGTGGGTTGCGCGCTGCCTGCCGTTGTCATAAGTCAATAACCAGCATTTATGAATATCTTGGAAGGCAAACATATCATCCTGGGCGTCTGTGGCAGTATTGCGGCCTATAAGGTGGCTGAACTGGCGCGGAACCTGACGCTGGAAGGCGCAATAGTTGATGTGATATTGACCGAAGCCGCCGAACGGTTTGTTGGTACTGCGACCTTTCAGGCGTTGACCGGGCGTTCGGTGTTAACCGATATGTGGAAGTTGCCAGAGGATGGCGTGGTAGGGCATGTGTCGCTTGGGGGCGAAGCGGATGCCATTGTCATTGCACCTGCAACCGCCAACACGCTCGCACGGCTGTCTGCTGGAATATGCGACGATTTGCTGACAACGACGGTGCTGGTGACGACGGCTCCCGTGTTGTGTGCGCCCGCTATGAATCCGAATATGTATGCGGCGGCGGTGACACAGGCAAACATCGCTGCCCTGCGCCAGCGGGGATTTACGCTGCTTGAGCCTGATGAGGGACGCATGGCCGAGCCAATGATTGGCAAGGGGCGGTTGCCAGCCGTGGCAGTTATTGAGGGCGAATTGCGGGCATTGCTTGGACGGCGCACTGGCCCGTTACGCGGGCAGCATGTGGTGATCACTGCTGGTGGTACTCACGAGGCAATCGATCCAGTGCGCTATGTGGGCAATCGTTCATCGGGCGTCATGGGCTATGCGCTGGCGTCCGTTGCACGCGATTATGGGGCCGATGTGACGCTGATTAGTGGCCCGACGGCGTTGCAGCCACCAACCGCAGTGCGACTGATCCAGGTCGAGTCGGCGCTGGAGATGCACGATGCGGTGCATACCGCCTGTGCCAATGCCGCGATCTTGATTATGAATGCAGCCGTGGCCGATTATCGTCCGGCCCAGGTGGTGGAACAGAAGATAAAGAAGAGTGGTGATACTGGTCTGACCTTGCAACTCATTCCTAATCCCGACATTCTGGGTACTCTGGCCCAGCGCCAGGATGTATTCAAGGTTGGTTTTGCAGCCGAGACTCAGGATTTGCTGGCAAATGCTACGGCGAAAATGGCACGCAAGGGATTGCAGATGATTATTGCCAACGATGCGGTTGCCAGTATTGGTCAGCCAGAGATTGCGGTGACAGTCCTTGATGCCCAGGGCGCGGTGGTGCCACTGCCACGGCAACCCAAGCAGCAGATGGCAGTGGCCGTGCTTGATATGATTGTCCAGAACTATTGTGGGTGGTACGCGGGATTGTCAGGCGTGAGCTATGAGGCATAAGACGCTTTGAAGGGCTAAAGATTGAGGCGCAGTGGTACAAGGGCATGAGACGTGCGACACAGAGGCCAGGCCGCTAGTTCGTCTTGAGCGCTTTCGCGCTTCGTCGTCTCTTTGGAAAACCCGTAACCTGTAATCTGTAACCTATATTATGACGTTTAATAAAGAGAAAAACTTGCATGCGGATGATGAGCAAGATCTGCTTCCCCTCGATGATGACACTGTCACAGAAGTGGGATCGATGATTGAACATACCCGGAAACCGCCCCGCCGATTTCCACTATCACGTCGGCGTTCGCCTTCGACAACCACACGCAGCCTTGCCACACCTTCACGTGAACAACTGACTGGATTAATTGATGCGTTAGGCGACCCGCATCATCCCGATCATCATCGTGCGTTCGAGGAACTGGTAGCGCTGAAAACGGCTGCTCTGCCGATTCTGAGCGAGGCGCTGAACCCGATGTATCCCTGGCTGGGGGCCTATCGTGCAGCAGAGGCGATGGGGCGCATTGGCAGTGGTCGTGCAACCGGAGCGTTGATTCAGGCCTTGCAGCATCCAAACAGCAATGTGCGTTGGAGCGCGGTGCAGGCATTGGCGCATATTGGTGATTTTCGGGCACTGCTTGAGTTGCGCCGTGTGGCTCGCGTCGATCAAGGCAAGACCAGTTGGGGTGAGTCGGTGGCCGATTCTGCCCAGAGTGCGCTGGAGCAGATGCGTACGCAGAGTGTGTGGGGCCAGAGCCTGGAATTAATGAAGACGGCTTTGACCAGTGTGTTGATGATTTTGTCGCTGGTGCTGGCCTTTAGTGTGATCACCACCCTGCGCGATGAACTGAATCGGATTGGTATGCGTATGCCAACTGAAACGCAGGTTCAGGATGCGCTTGTTGAGCGAGCAGATCCGTTGCCAGAAACAGATGCTACCGAGCCATCGGTGGCTGACGATGATGTGCAGGATGATCTGAATGCCGCCGCTACCGATCTGCCGGCAACGACCGGTGACGGTGAGGTGATTGGTACCGTCTTACAAGCGGCGAATGTGCGACCAGCACCCAATGTCAATAATCAACCGATTGGAACCCTCAGCCAGAACGATCAGGTGGTGTTTCTTGCGCGTACCCCCGACGCTCAGTGGTATCGGGTGCGCTTAGGGCCACGCGCCTCAGACTCGGTGATCAACAATCCCGATGGTACCAACAGCGGTTGGGTCAATCGGGCGTTGCTCTCACCGCCACCTGGCGACGTTCCGGTTGAAGATCCTACGCCAGGATCATAGCGTGGGCGTTGGTACTGCTGACCGCCGACCGCCGACTGCTGACCGCCGACTGCTGACTCCCAACCACCGACCGCTGACCGATGTCCGTGGTCGGTGGTTGGGTCTGCTGATTATGGCGCTGGGAGCGCTGGGCATTATCCTGCTGTACCAGCTTCCGGCGCGGCATATGGTTGATATTGGTGGCTATGATGCGGCGTATGTACGCGGCTTTCATGATGCCGAGGACACAGCCGGTTTGCCAGCGCCCCGTCCCTATCTCGTCGGCTCGAACGGCAGTGCGCGATGGAGCCGTGACCGTTCGTTCCTGCTGTTTCCACAGGCAGGATTGCCCGGACAGGTGACGTTGCGCCTGCGTGGGTGGCGTCCCCCTGAACCTGACGCCCGACCACCGCAGATCACGGTGTTGCTCAATGGACGTGATACGCTGGCAACGTTACAGACGACGGGCGATTGGGAAGAGCATACTTTTGCTATTACACGTGGTCTGTTGAAGGCCAGCGATCTGTTTATCGAGTTGCGCTCTGAAACGACCTCGTTTGCGGGTGATGCACGTGTGGTGGGTGTGTTGCTTGATCAGGCAGTCTATAGTGTCTCCCCCGGTTCGCAAGGTTTCATTACTCCGTATCCATCACAGGTACTCTATGGGGCGCTGTTCGCTGGTCTGTTGTGGCAGTGGCTCATCGGTATCCCGCCCGGAACAGCCCGCAAGCCGCGCCGTCCATACTACTCATACTACTGGTTGGGCGGGCCAGGTATTGCTGTCGGGGTGTTGTTTTTAGTGTGCTATCGGTTGCAACCGCCGTGGTACCCTTATCCGTTGCGCTGGTTGTTACCGGCGATCAACCTCGGCCTGGCGGCGCTGCTGGTGCTACGCTATGCCCCGGCACTGTGTCGCCGGCGTCCGTTGCTGCTAGATAGCCTGGCGCTGGCGATAACGGGCATATGGACAGGTGCGATCCTCTGGTCAGCGCAGGATCACCTGACACTCTCGGTGCCAGGGGTCGAGAAAGATTTTCGTGTATTTGCCATCCGTGCTGAGGGGCTGGATGGTGTGTTTCAGGCCGATGGTTTTTACCATCTGGGGTACCCGTTCCTGCTGTGGCTGGTGCGTTCGCTCACGGCAGGGAATGCGTTTCTGGCGGCGCGGGTGGTGGCGGCGCTGAGTGGGGCATTGCTCTTGTTGGTGGGCTACGGGCTGACGCGCATGCTGCTGGCGCAGTGGGCACCGCTGCAGGTGCGGCAGTATCAGCGGTTGGGTGCGTTGCTGGCACTCCTGCTGCTGGCGCTCAGTCCGCTGGTGGTGCAGTATGGGCTGTATGTTGGTACCGATATGCCGTTTGCTGCTCTGACTGGCCTGGCGCTGCTGCTGCTGTTGCTGGCGCAGACCCGCAGTGTTCGTTCGGCAGCATGGTCGTTCAGCGCGGTGCTGTTGTTTGTCGCCGGATTTGTCGCGGGCTGCGCCTTTCTGGTGCGTCATCTGGGATTGCTGCTGTTGCTGTGGGGTTTGTTGTCCTGGGCGCTGGTAAGCTGGACGCTAGCGGCCAGTGATTCCGCTTTGCGGCAGCGCTGGCGGTTCTTTCTGGTGCGGGGTGGGATCTTTGCTGCTGGTTTTATGCTGGCTGCGTTGCCACAACTGGTGGTCAATATGATGCAGACCGGACAGCCGCTGTACAATCAGCAGGCCAAGAATGTATGGCTGGCGGTCTATGGTAATATTGACTGGGGCCGCTGGCACGAGGTGCCGGATACGATCGGGTTAACGGATGTTATGCTGCGCGATCCGCCGCGCTTTCTGCACAACTGGTGGACGAATGTGCAGGCGTTTGTCGGGAGTGGTGCTGAGGATACGAGCGAGACGGGGCGGGCGTTGCAACTGCGCTTGCTCGGCTGGCCGGCCAACTGGCTGGCGGTGACGGGATTGCTCCTGTGGTTGTGGCAACTGGTGGGTGCTGGACAGCGGCTCTATACCGTGCGTCGCGGCCAGGCGCTGGCTGATGCAGCGCCAGCAGTTGACGATTCCACACTTGCTCAGGCGGGCCTGCTGAGTTTTAGTGCGTTGTATGTGCTGGCGGTGAGCATGGCCTTCATCCTGCCGCGCTTTTTTCTACCGCTGGCACCGATCTATGCGACAGCGGCGGCGGGCCTGCTCTGCTGGCTGGTGACTAAGTTGGCGGTCAACCAGGAGGCGCGGAAGCGCGGAGGCGACGAGGCGCGGGATGGCGGAGGCGCGGCGGCGAAGGCGTGCGGAGGCGACGAGGCACGGGTGCAAAGAGGCGAATGCGCATCCGCTCTATGGCTGGTGGGGATGCTGTTGACGGCGGTGTTATGGAGTGGCTTTGGGATTGGCACGCGTTATGTGCTGCAACAGCAACCAGCCGACGAGGTAGCTGTGGTGCAGTTGGCGTTACAGATGTTGCAACCGGGCGAGCAATTGCTGGCGCGGGTGCCCGCCGATGTGCCGCTGGCGAAATATTCGGCGCTGGCGCACCGTGTCGTGCCCTGGCCGGATGTGACTGACGATCAGGCTGCATTGGCACAGGCCAGCACCGAGGGCATTGCCTATCTGCTCTGGTACGAGGCGGCTGGCCCACCTGCTCTGGCTGATCCAGCGGCGGCGCGAGTCGGTACCGCTGGTGCGTATAGCTTGTATCGGTTGACCAGTGGTGAGTGATGCGCAAAGCGCAAAGCGGTCTGAGCGGAAAGCGCAAAGCGAAGAACAGGAAGAGTACAGAAACAATGGGCAACATGATGAAGCGGAACCAGCTATCAACATGTCCAGCGAACCAGAAGAGAGGTGTGTTTTGCGCTTAGCGCTTAGAAGCTTCTCGCTCGCTGCGCCTTTGTCCCTTTGCGTCTTTGCGTTAAAAAAAAGCGTGTTTGTCTCACGCCTCATACCGCTTAGTCTTCCAAAATACCTCGTGCTGGCGCTTATGCTGCTGGGCCTGGCGTTACGGTTGTGGTTTATGAGCGTGAATGCTATCGACCCCTATTTCTCTACCGCAGACGATGGTGACTATTACCGGCGAGCGTTACGCTTTGCGCTTACGGGTGCATATGTTGATGATTTCTGGCTGATTCGCCCGCCCTTACATGTTTTTCTGTTTGCCGGTGTGCTGCGTGTGAGTGTGGCGCTGGGTAATTTGCCGCTGGGTGTGATGCTGATTCGGTGTGTTCAGATTGCACTGGTGCTGCTGTGTATTCCAATCGGCTACGATATTGCCAGGCGTCTGTTCAACGTGCGTGCGGGCCTGATTCTGGCGCTGTTGCTGGCAATCTGGTTTCCACTGGTCGAATTGCCGATCCATACCTACAGCGAAGGCCTGTTTACGTTCTTGCTCTTGCTGCACCTGTGGCTGTTGCTGTGCTGGCGAGCAGATCGGCGCTGGCCGTGGCTGGCGGCGGCGGGGGCCACGCTGGGCCTGACGGCACTGACTCGTTCGCCAGCGCTGTATGCATCTGCGTTTGTTGTATTGTGGTTGCTGCTCGAAACGCTGGACGAGCAGTGGCGCAGACCCGACGCTACAGCTCAACCGCTGCGTGCGATTGTGCGCCAGCGTGCTATGTGGCGCTGTTGTGTACAACGCAGCCTGGTCTTTCTGGTGGCACTGGTGGTGGTGGTGGGGCCGTGGACAATGCGGAACTACCTGGTCTATGAACGCTTGATCCTGATTGACACGCTGGGGCCGCCGAATCTATGGCTCGATTTGCAGCCCAACCGCCGCGAGAATGTGGCACGGCTGCAAAGCATGCCCCAGGCCGATCGCCAGGCATTTGCGGTGACAGAACTGAAGCAGATCCTGAGCGCAGACCCGTTGCGTCTGGTGCAGAATGCCTGGCCGAACTTTCGCCATATCTGGAAGGCGCAGTTTGTCGAAGATTATTTTGTGAAGCAGAACTTCTACACCCGCCCGTTGCGCGAGATGTCGCTGCTGGGATTTCTGGGCGATGCGCTATGGTTGATGTTTACGCTGGTGGGCCTGATGGCACTGGCGGCCCCGCTCCGGGAGGGGGCGTTCCGCTGGTTGCTGCTGGGGTGGCTCGGGTATACTATCCTGACCGTGCTGTTGCTGCATGTCGAGCCGCGCTATCTGCTGCCAATCTGGCTGGTGCTGATGCTGTATGCAGCCTGGGCAGTGAGCGATCCAGCGTCGATGCTGCGTATGCTGCGCCAGCAGCGCTGGCATGGCGCACTGGCGGTGCTGCTGGTGGCAACCTTTCTGGCCCTGTTTATCAGTTATCGAGATTATCCAGGCCTGCTGGCACGTGGCCTGCAGCGCGAGTGGCACTATCACGCGGGCGCACGGGCCTACGCGCAGGGTGATTATGACACAGCGGTACAGGCATTTCGGCGCATGGTCGCGGCTGACCCACGCTCGATTGATGGCCGGATTGATCTGGCGCGAGCGTTGCTGGCACAGGCGCAGTATGATGAGGCACTGACAGTCCTCGGAAATAGTACCGCCAATCGCGCTATGTTGCTACGGGCCGCCATTGCCCAGGCGCAAGGCCAGCATGAGCAGGCAGCCAGGCTGTTTCCGATTGCCGGGCGCTGGCGCGGTGAGAATATTCAGGATCTGGCGCTGGACTGGCTGCAACCACCGCCAACCACGCGCCTGGTTCTGGGGAATGATCAGGATTATGGCTACATCCAGGGTTTTTCCTCGAGCGAGCAGGTGCCGCAGCCTGATGGTCAGGTCGTTACTTATCGCTGGTTGTTGCGCCAGGGCCAGATCGTGCTGCCACTGCCAGCACCGCTGGGCAATCACAGCCTGGTGGCCGTGCGTATGGCCGGCGGGCCGATTGGGGCCACCCCGCTGCGCCTGCGGTTTGAGGCCGGGAGCCAGCTATCCTTCGCCGTTACATCTGGTGAGTGGCGGGTATACCAGGTATTGACGTCGTCGGCGCTGGCGGGACAATCACAATTGCGACTGATGCTGGATGCACCGGCGTTTATTCCGGTGTTGTTGGATATGTCAAATAGTGATATGCGTTCGTTGAGTCTTATGATCAGCGAGGTGCAGGTCAAACCGGGAGCGCCCAATGTCCCCTGAGATCGTTCTGGCCCCGCAGCATGCATCGGAGTCAACACCAGCGGTAGTCGCTGATCAACCTGATACAAAGTATCCGTTTCTGGTCAGTGTGGTGATTCCAGCCTATAATGAAGGGCACGGCATTGCCCAGGCACTCCAGGCGGTGCGTGAATATTTGCCTGATGCCGAGTTGCTGGTTATTGATGATGCGTCGAGCGATGATACGGCGGAACAGGCTCGATCCGTCGGGGCGCGCGTGCTGCGCCATCCGCTAAACAAGGGCAATGGCGCGGCAGTCAAGACGGGGTTGCGTAACGCGACGGGTGAGGTAGTGCTGTTGATGGATGCCGATGGGCAGATGGATCCGGCCTATATTCCGGCGCTCCTTGGTCAACTGGCCCAGGGCTATGATATGGTGGTGGGAGCGCGGTCGCCCGGCACGCAGGGCGATACGCTGGTACGGCGGCTGGGCAACCGGGCGCTGGACTGGCTAGGTAGCTACCTGGTGGAGATGCCAGTGCGCGATCTGACCAGCGGCTACCGCGCCATCCGCCGCGAGGTTATTCTGGAGTTTATCCATCTGCTGCCCAATCGCTACTCGTATCCAACGACCAGCACGCTGGCGCTGGCAAAGGCGGGTTATAGTGTGGGGTTTGTGCCGATTACCGGGCAACGGCGGCGTAGTGGCCGGAGCGGGCAGAAGTTGTTCCGCAATGGCATCAAGTTTGGGCTGATTATCCTGCGGATGATCTCGCTCTTCGCGCCGCTACGGGTCTACTTTCCGGTGGCGCTGATCATGTTCGGGTTGGGGGCGCTCTCGTTTCTGTTGAACCTGCTGGTGTTCGAGCCGGAGCGGGGTTTATACATCCCCAATTCTGCCCTGGGGTTGTTTGTGGGCAGCATTATCGTGTTTATGTTCGGTTTGCTGGCGGAACAAATAGCGGCGCTGCGCTTTATGCGCCGGGATTAGGAGCGCCCGGCCCGTGGATGGGCAGGCAACGGGGAGCGATGCCCGCTAGCGTGCGCTGACGGAGGCCACGCCGGTGGCCTTGGCAGGTGTAGCCCGACGCTTCAGCGTCCGGGCGGCACGCGGCGGGAGCGCCCGGCCCGTGAACGGGCGGGCAACGGGGAGCGATGCCCGCCGGCGCGGGCTGACGGAGGCCACGCCGGTGGCCTTGGCAGGTGTAGCCCGACGCTTCAGCGTCCGGGCGGCACGCGGCGGGAGCGCCCGGCCCGTGAACGGGCAGGCAACGGGGAGCGATGCCCGCCGGCGCGGGCTGACGTGCCAGAACCGCACATCAACGAACGGTACGCCACTGGCACTGGCCGCGTCCATATCTAGGCACAGTTATCACGTACGTCTTGTCACTAAAATACTATGCGCAAATATCTACCCTGGCTTCTACGGCTGCTCGGTCCGGCGCTCCTGGTGCTGTTCCTGTGGAACAGTGACCTTGAGCAACTCTTTGCGATTCTGGTACGTGCTGACCTCTGGCTGGTGCTGTGGTCATTGCTGTTGTTACCCCCGTTCTTGCTGATCAAAACCTGGCGCTGGCAGTATCTGTTGCGGCAATTAGGTCTGGATCTGCCGCTGCGTACCGGAGCCGGGTTGTATATGGTTGGCATTTTCCTTGGTACCGTAACACCCGGTCAGGCGGGAGATCTGTTAAAGGCCTTGTATCTGCGCGAACGGGGCTATGCCTTTGCACCGTCGCTATTGAGTGTGGTCATCGACCGCCTGTTTGATCTGCTGGTGATGGCGGCGCTGGCGACGCTGGGTATTTTCTCGCTCGGTCAATTGTTGCCCAACTCGACGCTACGCACACTGCTGGTGATTGGGATGGGTGCGGGCATTGTCACCGTCACGGTTCTGTTGATGGCACGTGGGCCGCGCCAGTGGTTGTTGACCTGGGCGTTGCCTCGCGTGTTGCCGCAGCGCTTGCAGGCCTCACTGACACGCTGGAATGAACAGTTGCGCTCGTTGTCTATACGGCCACAGGTGCTGGCGGTGTTGATCGGTACCTCGCTGATCTCGGCCCTTTTTACCTTTTATCGGCTGTGGTTGCTGTTCATCGCGCTTGAGGTTTTTGTGCCGCTGTATCTGGTGGTCGGTGTATCGGCGCTGATCGCTATTTTGCAGGTGCTGCCGATTTCGATTGCCGGTGTGGGCGTGCGCGACGCGGCGCTGATCGCGGTGCTGGCCCCCTGGGGCTATACGCAGGAGCAAGCGTTGAGTGTCTCGGCCCTGTTCCTGTTGATCACGTTGCAACATCTGCTCGTTGGTTTTATCGTGTCGTTCTGGTATCCGCTGCGCAAGGTGCAGCAAGTGCCGGAGGTGCCGGAGGTACCGGAAGTCGTGAATCTGGTGGAGTAACGTGATGCGTCTGACTTTTGCAGAATTGTCGTTGACAACGCTGAGAACGCTGGTGCAACTGGAGGAGCGTGGCGTGGTATCAGCGCATTGGGAACAGATGCAGGCGGTACTTATACCGTAGGAACAGCAGCATCTGCACCTTTCAGGGCAGACAACGAACGGTTGATACCCAGATCGGCTACACGGTTTCGCACCCATATGGTGATCAGTGCCTGACTCATCAGGATGCGATGGTATCCTGCGTACAGAAGAGGCGCGGATGCGAAGAGGCGTAGAGGCGAAGAGGCGAAGAGACATCGCACATCCATGCCAGCCCGAAGCCAACGCATACAATCTTTCTTTGCGTCTTTGGCCCTTAGCGACTATATGGCTCAAGGTTACTGCTCGCTGCTATAAAATGCTGAACCGCTGAGGACGCTGAAGACGCGGAGACGCATTCCCAGGCGTGTGAACCGCTGAACCGCTGAACCACTGAGGAGGCTGAAGCGCGGAGGCGCGTGTCGGGCGGGCGGGTAGCGCACCCGTTACGCGCCGCATGCCCAGAGGTTTGAATCGCTGAGGCGCTGATCGGTCTGATGCTGCTGACTCGCGTGTCGGGCGGGTGGGTGGGTATCGCGGCCCGGCTGAAGCCGGGACTCCGGTTGCGTGCCGGGCGGTTGGGCGGCGCACGCATTCTGCGCCGTGTTCCCAGGAACCTGTCGCCTCATTGTATCGCGGCCCGGCTAAAGCCGGGACTCCGATTGCGTGCTGGTTGCGTGCCGGGCGGTTGGGCGGCGCACGCATTCTGCGCCGTGTTCCCAGGAACCTGTCGCCTCATTGAGGGTGTCTTACCCTGGGGGGCATGCTGCGGGTGGGGTGATGGTGTGTGCGGTTGCCGGTTGGCGACAGCACACGGCAGCGCGGAGGTGAATCGGCGGCTTCCCTGGGCTAAGAAATAAACCGGAGGCGGCAGCAGCAGCCAGCGCAGAGTTGGACTTCCTGACGAAGAATGTACTGCGGGTCGAACGGTTGGCACGTACCATCCTATGGTAGTACCAGGAACTGATCGATGCGAAGATCTGCCATGTCTGCCCCACCACACCTTGACCTGACGTATACGTTTACCGAACCGCAGGACATCAACCCGGCCAACGACCGTGCGCCGACCGGCATGGCCGACCCGCTGGATAGGTATCTCCGCATTGCGCATAGCCTGGCGGATGCATCTATACGAACGATGCCTGCGACCATGCGCCAGGCAACCTGGTGCGGATCAGCGTCGTTGATGGCACACACGAAACGTACACCTACACGCTGACGGGGCAGCTCGCCAGTGCCCGGGTGTAACAGGACGGCACGGTGCATACGGACTGCTCTACCTCCGTGATGCTCCGCGGGTGGGTGGCGGCGGAGAATCTCGCGCCCGGCCAGGCGGTACGCCGCGTGGCCGGCAGCTATGGGTTGGTGACGGACGTGGTGCCCGTTGCTTACCCCCAGCCATGGTCAACCTGTCGGTGGCCGAGACGCATACCTCCTTCGTGGGCGAAGAAGGGTGGCTGGTGCATAATGGGCGGAGGCAGAAAAAAGGGCCACCGCCCAGACCTTATACCGAAATAAGAGGAGTCCTATTAATGCGACAGGCAGTTCGTGAGCTTATCGCGCTGGGGCCATTTCCCCCTATGAAAGATGCCCCGGATCACCTATTGGATACCTATACCCATCTGCTGCACAGCATTGAACGACCCGTAACAGATGAAGAAGCAGCAGCACTGGTGCCGTTATTTGGGCACGATACGTTCTTCGGATTGGCCTGGAGACTGTTTCATACGATTGAGACGGCTCCAGACTGGCCGCTCATGGATGTGTTACAAGACACAGAAAATGAGTGGGTAGCTCGTCTGCGACGAAGAGCACGGAGGGAATACCGCCCATGCGTCAGGCCGTTTATGACCTG
>CALANA010000056.1 GCA_937925925.1 uncultured Chloroflexales bacterium
CCTCCCTCGCACCACCGAGCGCCAGGCCCTCCAGCGCATGAACGCGCTGGAGGTGACTGTCACCTCCCCCCCGACCCCTCCCCAGCGGGGGGGGCCGGCTTCCTCTCCCCCCCCAGCGGGGGGGGCCTGCTTCCTCTCCCCCCCCAGCGGGGGGGGCCGGGGGGGGGCATAGGCACGGACGGTGGGGGTGATTGAATCGCTGCATCGCTGATGGGGCTGCTGGCGCTGATGGGGCTGTGGCTCATCTGGGGTCGGGTGGGCAGCCGCCATCCTGCGCCGACACGCACGGGAACCAGCCTCTGCGTTCCGCCGCGTTTCTTCCGCCCCTGCCCCCCCCGCTGGGGGGGGGATGTTGCAGCATCAGGATGCCGCCCCAGTGGTGGTGGTAGTGCAGCATCAGGATGCCGCCCCAGTGGGGGGGGTGTCGCGGCAGCAGGATGCCTCTCCAGGGGGCACATGCGTGGACGGCGTTAGCGCGCTGGGGGGTGACTGTCACCCCCTCCCTCGCACCACTGAGCGGCAGGCCCGCCAGCGCATGAACGCGCTGGGGGTGACAGTCACCGAACAAGGTGACTGCTCCCTCTCCCCCCCCGACCCCTCCCCAGCGGGGGGGCACACGTGGACGCCACCCGCCCCGGCTCAAGCCGGGACTCCAGCGCCAGGCCCGCTCTGGTTTCACTCCTGCAAGAACGAAAGTTCCAACCTGGGTTGACCGGCGCCCGAACCACAACGACCAGGATTTTTTGTGAAAGGGACAGCCGCTAAACGCCGGCTATGTCATCATTATACCCAGGAGCGATCCAGGTGTGGCGTGTATCACGCTGATCAGCTATTGACTTCTATCGTACCTGAACGCTACAATAGCGCCAGATATATGCGTATCATGATCAGGCAACCAATAATGATCAATCGCCGCCGTAAGGCTCGAAACAATGGGTTGAGAACGGGCATCGCCGCCGGTTTGTCGGCAGCAGGGATGCTGGCGGGTGCCGGCGTCTGGGCCGCACTACGGCATCCGTTGCCACGGGTAGCCGGAACGCTCAAGCTGCCGGGTTTGCACCATGCCGTCGAGGTCTTGCGCGACAAGTGGGGCGTACCGCACATCTATGCCGCCGACAATCATGATCTGTTTATGGCCCTGGGCTATGTGCATGCGCAGGATCGGCTCTGGCAGATGGAACTGAATCGCCGCACCGCGCATGGGCGGCTGGCCGAAGTGTTTGGGCCGGTGGCGCTGAATTCGGATCGGTTTATGCGGGTGCTGGGCCTCAGTCGTGTTGCCCACCAGGAACATGCACAGCTCGATGATGAACTCCGCACGCTGATCGAAGCCTATACGCAGGGCATCAATGCGTTTCTCGCCGATTGTCGCAACCCATTGCCGTTGGAGTTTCACCTGTTGCGATTTCGCCCGCACCCCTGGCAGGGGGTTGATGTGCTGGTGTGGGGCAAAGTCCTGGCGCTCTACCTTTCCGGCAACTGGGTGAGCGAGATCTTGAACGCCCGCATCCTCGCCCGGCTGGGTGCCGACCGCGCCCGCACGCTGCTCCCACGCTATCCCGACGAGCATCCGATCACCGTGCCCCGCGACAGCAGCTATCGCCCCGACAGCGGGGCCAGCGCACTACAGGCCGCCAGCGCTGCGGCGCAATTCCTGCCGTATCCCGGCGCAGGACAGGGCAGCAACGCCTGGGTCGTCAGCGGTGCCCGTAGCACCACCGGCAAACCCCTGCTAGCCAACGATCCCCATCTGGCTCTGACGCTGCCCTCGATCTGGTATGAAGCCCATCTGGAAGGTGGCGATTATGCCGTGACTGGCGCAACCTTTCCCGGCGTTCCCGGCGTGGTGATCGGGCATAACGCCCGCATTGCCTGGGGCGTCACCAATGCCCGCATTGATGTGCAGGATCTGTATCGCGAGCGCTTCCATCCCGATGACCCCTTACGCTATGCCTGGCGCGACGGGTGGGAGTCGGTCGAGATTGTACGCGAGGAGATCTGGGTCAAAGGTCAATCCCAGCCTGTGATCGAAGAAGTGCGTCTGACCCGCCACGGCCCGCTGATCACCCCGGTGATAGCACCGCCCAATAGCCCACTGCACACGCAAGAAATGCTAGCCTTACGCTGGACAGCGCTGGAGCCAGGCCATACCTCGCGGGCCATTGTGCGGCTCAACCGGGCGCACAACTGGGATGACTTCCGAGCAGCGCTGGCAGACTGGTGCAGCCCGCCCCAGAACTTTATCTATGCCGATGTGGATGGACACTACGGCTACCTGCTGGCCGGCAGACTGCCCATCCGCGAGCAGGGCGATGGTCAGTTGCCCATTCCGGGATGGACGGGCACCTACGAGTGGCGCGGCTATATTCCGCCCGCTGCCCTGCCCGCCGCCTATGATCCACCGCAGGGACTGGTGATCAATGCCAACAATCGCATTTTTGACCAGACCTATGCCCATCACGACCTGATCCATGGTGAGTGGATGAATGGCTACCGGGCCGCTCGCATCCAGGCGCTGCTCGAAGCAACGGCGCTGCATGATCGGCACAGCTTTGCCCGCATCCAGCGTGATCAACATAGCGTGCCAGGAGTGGAACTGGCCCGCCTGCTATCCACAGTACCCTTCCATGACCCGCTGGCAATCCAGGCGCGCGATCTCCTGGTGGCCTGGGACGGCGAATTAGCCCCGGCCAGTATCGGCGCAACGATCTACGCCACCTTCCGCTACCATCTGGAACGCTGCGTCTATGCTGACCTGGCCGACCTGGGCCGGGCACCGGTGGGCCTGGGCCTGTTCACGGTCTTGCCAGGCAACACCTACCTTGGGCACACACTGCCGAGCATCCTGGCACAGATCGCCTCGGCGCAATCCACACCCGACGCCGAGGCGTGGCCCGGCGCGGAACGTACCTGGAGCCAGGTGCTGCAAGCATGTATGGCGCTCACAGTCACCGAACTATGTCAGCGTCTGGGGCATAACCCACACCGCTGGCAGTATGGGCGCTGGCATCGCCTGACCTTACGCCATAGCCTGGGGCGTATGCGGGTGCTGGCCCCACTGTTCAATCGTGGATCATGGCCTACAGGTGGTGACCTGGACAGCGTTTGCATGGGCTATATCCCGCCTGACACGGCGGGCGGGCCGGTCTACATCGGGCCTTCATATCGGCAAATCTGCGATCTGAGCAACTGGGATGCCAGTGTGAGCGTCTTAGCTGGTGGGCAGAGTGGGCATCCCGGTAGTCGCCACTACGCAGACCTGGTCGCTCTCTGGCGCACGGGCAACTATCACCCGCTGCTCTGGAGTCGTCCACAGATTGAACGGGTTACGCAGAACCGGCTCACGCTGGAGCCGCAGTAAGAGGAAATGATGTATTGTCCACGCCGCCGCTGGCGTCGCTTGCTGTTGATCGTGATCGTGGTTGCAATCCTGATACCGCCGGTTATGCCGAGCTATGTTGCGCTGGCTACCAGAGCCTATCGTTACCACCATCCAAACGATGTGCCTGAGACGTGGGTGGCACTGGTCTTTGGGGCCGGTGTTCGACAGGATGGCAGTCCCTCGGCAATGCTGGCGGATCGAGTCCAGGCCGCCATTGCCCTCTATGAAGCCGGTCGCGTGCGCAAGCTGCTGATGACCGGCGATAACAGCAGTGTGTACTACAACGAGGTCGTGGCAATGCAACGCTATGCCGTTGCCCGTGGAGTACCGGTGGAAGATATTACGCTGGACTACGCCGGGTTTAGCACCTATGAAAGCTGTTATCGCGCCCGTGCGATTTTTGGGGTAGAACGTGCGATACTGGTGACACAGAACTACCATCTGTCACGGGCAGTCTACACCTGCCGCCAGTTAGGGGTAGAGGCGATTGGCCTGGGAACGCCGGATTGGGGGGTCTACCCACCACGGGTTATGAGCTTTTATACCCTGCGTGAGGCGTTGGCGACCCTCAAGGCGCTGTGGCAACTGCATATCACTCGCCCACCGCCAACCTTTCTAGGGCCATACGAGGGCATCGCCTGATCGGGCAGAAAAACAAACATCCGAGGCTGGTCGTAGCCCCGGATGGACTGAGATAGAGATGCCGAACGGGAACAAACAATAAATTCAACTAAATAAACAATTGGCGTCCGTACAACTCTCCTCAATCACTGTCGTACCTTGTACGACAGTATCATAATATACTATCCTGTGTCGTCGCAATAGTACGTATGTCATCCTGTAGGATAGTTCCTTTGTCATAGTACGACTGTTAGACCGGTACTGCTGGTAGCCATAGGGCATGGCTCCGGCGTGCCATCAACCGTACCGGGTTCTCCCGCCGCGCTCTGGCGGACGGGCACCAATGTAGGTTTTTTTAATTATATCCCGTTGTGATACGGCAAAACGCCCTGCCATCACCCCAACTGGGGAGGCGTCCTGATGCTGGAAAACCGAGCTTTGCGCAAAAAAACCGACATGTGAGAGCCCCCCACATCCCCTCCGTAGGGAGGGCAGCTTAGGGGCGTGGCATGCCATGCCCCTGAGCCGTGCGCCATTTCTTTCCAGGGGAAGGCTCATGATGCGCAAGCCTTAGACGAACCACCGGATGCGGAAGGTCGAAGGCACATTGGTATATCTTGTATCAATCCAGCGAGTACCCTGCAACACACAAATTTCAGGTACAATTGAGATAGGCACTCTTCCTTACACGAGTTACGCGCTCGCTTGAAGCGTATGTCCTTTCTGCGGCAGGCATAAAAGCAGATTGTTCGAGCGACTACGTAATACCGTTTCGACGTGAACATTCTGCATGTTCTTGTCATTCATACTCCAACGAGACTGCGTCTCAGCGGGGGTGTGGGGGCCGCAGGCCCCCACCCATATTTCCTGTCTGGTGCGGCGCAGCGAAGCCGCGCCGCACCAGACAGGGGATTTCACTCTTTTCGGGGGAAGTCTCGTTATCGTATGCGCAAGCGTAAGACTGTCCAAAGTATGTGGAGCGTCGAAATCAAATTGGTATAAGTCCTATTTCACGGCAAGGAGTATAATTATGGCTAAAGGTACCATCAAGATCGGCGATCTGGCACCTGACTTTGAACTGTTAAACGACCAGGGCGAACTGGTACGGCTATCTGATTTTCGCGGAAAAAAGGTCATTCTGTACTTCTATCCAAAGGACGATACCAGCGGCTGTACGACCCAGGCCTGTGGCTTCCGCGACAGCTACCCCCAGATCGCAGAACAGAACGCGGTGGTGCTAGGGGTTAGCCCTGATAGCCAGCAGTCACACCAGAAGTTCAAGACGAAGCACAACCTGCCGTTTATGCTGCTAGTAGACGATCAGCATACTGTTGCCGAGGCCTATGGGGTGTGGGTTGAGAAGTCTATGTATGGCAAAAAATACATGGGCATCGAACGCAGCCACTTTGTGATTGACGCGGGTGGACAGATCATCGCCGCAGCGATCAAGGTCAAGCCAGCCGATAGTGCGACCCAGGCGCTGACAGCGCTGGGGTGAAGCAAGCGAGACGCACCGTGCCAAAACTGGCGCGGTGCCAGAATGTTTGGTGACAGAATCTGCACAGGTAAGATAGTGGGCAGGGAACAATCGCTGTTCCCTATCCCATACCATCTAGGGTTACTGCGTAAAAACTTTCAGATTATGCTTCATCATCAACCCCTCAATATAGGGCTGGATCTGACTCAGCGAAATATCAAAAGCCTTCAGAAACTGCTTGAAAACATCGGTTTCTTCCGGAGCAACCATACCATCGGCCAGAGCCGAGTCAAACATGTTCAGCAGGATGCATACCTTCTGCTGTTTATTCAGCACCAGTGGCGCTTCAGCCAGAAATTGATCCAGCGAAGCGGCTTGCAGATAAGCCTCAGCCCGATCCAGCAGATCATCATAGCGCACATCGCCCAGACCATGTTTGGGCAAAAAGGCGGCCAGCGACCCTTCTTCTTCTTCCAGGTATACGTCATCAGCGCCAACCATATAGGTCAACGCCACAATAAAAGCAGTCGCTGGTGTCAGTTTCCCTGGTGGATAGATAGCATCTAGTTCAGCCCACGCTCCCATAGACACTCCTCCTTTGCGCTGGTATGAGTTGGTCAGTACAAAATTAAGAAACAGCTCATAGCCCAAAATAAAGGTCATTCCGATTTGTTTTGTCAAGTTACGATGTAGCGCTTGAGAAAGAGCTACATCGTGATATGCACCAAAGTAGGTACAATTCTGACTTTCCGGTTTGGTAATACGTTCACTTCGCAAATCGGAAACACCGCTCATACACACAAAAAGGCGCACACTGATAGCAACGATGCACCTGTGCCCAGATTCGCTTCTATCTCGATTGTACCACATTCTTGACAGCGATGGGCAGTTACGATAGTCGGTCATTGCTAAAACGGTAGAAACATTGTGTCCTTTTCTAGCAAAAACTGCTGATCTGGCTATAATGAAGGTAACCGTTCAGGGAACGTTCACCGGCGGGGGTGCGGGGGCCTGTGGCCCC
>CALANA010000057.1 GCA_937925925.1 uncultured Chloroflexales bacterium
CGAGCAGCGCGAGGTGTGTGATTCAGGTGTCGGATTGGGCATAGCGTACTCCTGAATAGTCGTGAGTATTCTGGGGACTATTATAACCGAGAGGCGACGAAGATGGGCGCTCGTTTTTTTAACGCAAAGGCGCAAAGGCGCGAGGCGCGAGGCGCGGAGGCGTAGCGCGTCCCGCCGGGGCGCGGGCGGGCCACGGGCAGACACGATCATAGCCGGTTACAGTTCCAACTCTTCCCGGACGAGGACATCCACCCCCTTTCAGCCCCCCAGCGGGGGGCCATCCCCCTCCCTGCTCCCCCCCCAGCGGGGGGCCATCTCCCTCCCTGCTCCCCCCCCAGCGGGGGGGGCCGGGGGGGGCACAGGCGTGGAGGGCGGCGGAACAGTTGTATCGCACGACACCCGGCCCGGCTCAAGCCGGGACTCCAGCGGCAGGCCCCCCACCTCTGCCGGGCCGCAGAGCAGCGGAATCAGACGGCCATACGGATAGTTCACCCGCGCCCGCGTTCAGCGCGTCAGCGATTCAAACCTAAGCGGGGGGGCCAGGTGGGGATGTTGTGCCATCAGGACGCCTCCCCAGCAGTGTTGCGGCAGCAGCCCCCCCCCAACCCCCCCCGCTGGGGGGGGCATGCGTGGACGGCGGGGGGGATTGAATCGCTGACGCGCTGAGCGGGTCTGATGGCGCGGATGGGGCGGTGGCTCATATGGGGCAGCAGCACATCCCCCCAGTGGGAGACCATCCCCCTTCCTGCACCCCCCCAGTGGGGGGGGCCAGGGGGGGCATGCGTGGACGGCGGGGACGTTGAGGCGCTGACCGGTCTGACGGCGCTGATGGCGCTGTGGCTCGTGTGGGGGCGACGGCGTGCGTCCCACCACGTTGCTTCCCTTCCAGCGGGGGTGGGTGGCGTTGTGGAATAGGATCGCTCCAATCAAAGCGGTCAAGCGGTCAAGCGGTCAAGCGGAAACCGCTCCAACGCTCCAGCGCTTCAACGCTCCAACGCTTCAACTAAACCCGGCAGCGTGTGGAGCGCCGTGATCGTGCGCGGACCGGGCCAGGTGAGCAGCATACCATTGCACAGGTGCATGCGCTGCGCGGCCACGGCAGTGACCGTCGCAAACGGCGCAAATGCAGCTCGATCCGCCTCGGTAAAGCGGTATGGCTCATCGGGCAACAGGATCACATCCGGGTTGAGGCGCATAAAGTCGGCCAGATCTGCGCGTGGGTAGCGGCCAGGCAGTTGGCGCGCCAGGTTCTCTGCGCCACACAGCCGCAACAGGTCATCGACATAGGTCGTGCCACCAACCGCCATCCACGGGTCACGCCAGATGAAGACCAGCGTGCGCTGTGGACGACGACCAATCAAGGATTGCTGCGCTTGTGCCAGCGCAGTTTCCAGTGCATTCAGCAGCGGCGCGGCGGCATGTTCGGCAGCGAGAAGCTGCGCCAGCGCGCTCAGTTGCGTCAATGCATCGGCCACACTCTGAATATCGGTGACATACACCGGAATACCCATTGCCGTCAGCGCAACCACATCGCGTTCGCGGTTTTCCTCCTTCGCCGCCAGCACCAGGTCGGGCTGGAGCGCGCGGATCAACTCACGGTTGGGATTCTTTGTGCCGCGTACCTTCGGCAGTGAGGCTACCTGCGCCGCCGGCGCAATGCAGTAGTCGGTAACACCAACGACGTATGGCCCCAGTCCAATCGTGAACAGATATTCGGTCAGGCTGGGCACCAGCGAGACAATGCGGCGCGGCGGCGCGTGGAGATCAACGATGCGGTTAAGCGCATCTATGGGCATAGCAGCACCTCTAGCGCTTAAGACAATCAATAATCGCCGGCAGGAACGCCGGGAGATCCGCAGGAGTACGCGACGTTACCAGATTGCCATCCACCACCACATCCGTTGAAGCGTTGGAGCGTTGGAGCGTTGGAGCGTTGGAGCGTTGGAGCGGTTTCCGCTTGAGCGCTTGAGCGCTTGAGCGCTTGAGCGCTTGAGCGCTTGAACGCTTGAACGCTTGAGCGCTTGAGCGCTTGAGCGCTTGAACGCTTGAACGCTCCAACGCTTGAACGCTTGAGCGCTTGAGCGCTTGAGCGCTTGAACGCTTGAACGCTTGAACGCTTGAACGCTTGAACGCTTGAACGCAGTTCCTGATCTTCATAATTATTCTCAGCGAGAATAGCAACCCGTTTTCCTTGTAAGCTCATAGCCTTCCCTTCTTTATCAATGCCAGGACACACGTGACGGCATCGTCTAGTTTATTCACGCTGGCTTGAGAGGTTGATCGCGTCCAACCGTTGCAGCCAGATATGGTATATTATAGCCCGATACACACTTGAACGCGAAAGCAAGCACGATCGTAACTGTTCTCTCTTCTCCTGGGAGCGCGGGCAGCGTGCCCGCGCATGCCCGTCGGCGGGCGGGATGCCCGCGCTCCCAGGCGGGTGCGTTCCTCCGAGTCTGAACAGGTACGCACGATCCAGTAAGAAAGGCATACCAGGAGCGGCTGGGATTGTAACGCAACATGCGGGCAGTCAGCGATAGCGGGGCCAGGATTTTAACACAACGGCGCAAAGGGGCAATGGCGCAACGATGCTGATAGGCATCCGGGAGCGATAGCGGAGCCAGGATTTTAACGCAAAGGCGCAACAGCGTTCCTACGTTGGTACAACGTGTCACGTAGAGTTAAACTATGTCTAAGGTAGAAGAATGGCAAAAATCCCATCGCACCGAGATTTAATAGTCTGGCAGAAAGCCATGGATATGGTGGTGCAAATTTATCATCTGGCAAACTGTTTTCCACCATCAGAGATGTATCGGCTAACAAACCAGATTACGCGTGCATCTGCATCTGTCCCAGCCAACATTGCCGAAGGCCATGCTCGTTCTACCTTGAAAGACTATGCCCACTTTCTGGCGATAGCAAAAGGTTCACTAATGGAAACCGAGACGTTGTTAATGCTTGCTGTGCGCCTGGGATACCTGAATAACACACAAGCAGAGCCAACGTTGGATCTTATCACGGAAATTAGCAAGATGCTGACTGTTTTGCGCAGCAGACTGCTAAAATGAAATCGCTGCAACCTGCAACCTGTAACCTGTAACCTGTAACCTGTAACCTGCAACCTGCAACCTGTAACCTGATGAACGTTATTGAGTTTAAAAATGTAAGTAAGCGGTTTGTGCTGCATCGGGATCGGCGCGACTCGATCCAGGAGCGGGTAGCGGGCTTGCTGCGCCCACGCGCCCAGGGCGAAGAATTCTGGGCCTTGCGCGATGTGAGCTTCAGCGTCGCACCGGGTGAGAGCATCGGCCTGGTCGGGCATAACGGAGCCGGCAAGAGTACCGCGCTCAAGTTGATGACGCGCATTCTCACCCCGAATGAAGGCACGGTGCATATGGCAGGACGGGTGGCGGCGCTGCTCGAACTGGGGAGCGGCTTCCACCCTGACCTGAGCGGGCGCGAGAACGTCTTTCTCTACGGCTCGCTGATGGGCTTCAGCCGCCGTGATATGCAGGAACGTATGGACAGTATCGTTGAGTTTGCCGATATTGGCAACTTCCTCGACACCGAGATTAAGCACTACTCGTCGGGTATGTACACGCGCCTGGCCTTCGCCGTCGCCACTGCCGTCGATCCCGACATCCTGATAACCGACGAGGTGCTGGCCGTGGGCGACGAGGCGTTTCAGCGCAAGTGTATGGAGCGCATCTTTCGCTTTCGACGTATGGGTAAGACCATCGTCTTCGTTTCGCACGCGCTCGAAATCGTGCGCACGCTCTGCGATCAGGCGGTGTGGCTCGATCATGGGATGGCGCGTATGGTCGGGCCAGCGGGCGAGGTGGTCGATGCCTATCTCGCCGACGTGAACCGCCAGGAGCAGGAGCGCCTGACCAGGCAGCGCGCCAGGAGCGCCGGCGAGTCGCCCACTGCCGAGCAGGAACAGGAGAACGATGCGACGCCCTATCGCCGTGGCTCGCGTGAAGTCGAGATCACCCGTGTCGAACTGCTTGACACCGCCGGCAACGAGCGTTCCGTGTTTCAGACGCACGAAGCCGTTACCGTCCGTATGCACTATCTGGCGCACGAACCGGTGCCGTACCCGGTCTTTGGCATCGCCCTGCATCACGAGAACGATCTGTGGCTGACCGGCCCCAACACCAGTTTTGCGGGCATGGATATTCCGCTGGTCACCGGCACCGGGTATGTTGACTATCACATCCCGGCGCTGCCACTGCTGACCGGGCGCTATCTGCTCAGTGTGGCTGTGTACGACGAGACGATGTTGCACCCCTACGATCACCATGATCGACTCTACCGCATCGTAGTCCAGAGCCGTGGCCTGCGCGAGCGCTATGGCATCATGTCGCTGGCCGGAACCTGGAACTGGTGCGCCCAGAATGGTCACGCAGAAGCGTGATATAATGGGGCGCGTTGGAGATGTGAGAAGATCAGGTATGCAAGTGACTGAAACAGAGCTGGATGAACTGGTGTATCGACGGGCCATTCGCCTGCTCGTACTGGGCAATGGCAAACATATCTGGGAAGCATCACCCAGTCCCCTGCATCAGATGCTGATTGATGAAATACGGGCAACTATTCAGCCAGTTGCATCTGGCGACATGGCACGTTCCGGATGTGGTTGTTTTCACCTGGCAGATGTGTATATCCGTCTGCCCGATACTTCTCTGGTACGTCCAGATATTGCCATTTTCTGCGAGCGACCGCCGCGTCAGCGGCAGGCCTTGCAGGTGGTGCCGGCAGCAGTGATCGAGGTCATCAGTCCGACCTACGAGGTCAAAGATCTGGAAGACCTGCCACCGGTGTATCTGAGCAACGGCATTCGTGATGTGCTGGTGGTCGATAGCGATCAACAGCGTGTGAGCCACTTCCAGCACGCAGGTACAACCGTGTATAGCACACCGCATACAGCGCGGTTCGCGTGTGGATGTGAGTGTTTTGTTGGGTGATATACCCTTATCTTGAAGCGTAAGAGCGTTTATGAGTACTGGCCGAATGAGTCCAACCGAAGATCCTGTATTACTGCGACTACCATTTGACCAGTATGGACGTTACAGGATGATCAAAGAGGCGCTTGATGCTACGCGCCCGATATTAGGAGAAAAACTGCGCATTCTGGATGTTGGCGGTTTTTTTCGCACTGGACGTGGGCAAGAGATCCTGCCAGCCCGTATGTTTCTGCCACACGATGATGTCCTCGTTGTTGACCAGCAAGCGGCTGAACTACCGGGTTATATCCGTGGCGACGGTCGCAAGTTGCATTTTGATAATCGTAGCTTTGACTTTGTTATTTCGTGTGATACGCTTGAACATATACCGGCGGCTGATCGCTCTGCCTTCTGGCACGAATTGCTGCGCGTTGCTCACTACGGAGTCATCCTGGCTGCACCCTTTGCCAGTCCCGAAGTTATTGCGGCTGAAGCGTTGCTCTTTAGCTACATCAAGGCCGAACTGGGTGTCGAGCAAATGCAACTCAAGGAACATCGTGACTATGGCCTGCCTGAGCTGCATAGAACATGCGCGTTTCTGGATGATCTCAACCTTGCCTACCACGTGTATCCTTCGGGTTATATCCATGCCTGGTTGGCAATGATGCTGGTGAAGCATTACTTGTTGGGACAGACAAGCGATTATGATCTACATGAACAGGTGGACACGTACTATACGTGTTTTTTTAGTTCCTCCGAACGGCGTGAGCCAGCCTATCGGCACCTGTTTCTGGTGGAATGCGAAAAAGCCGGCGATTGGCTGACTGCTTCTCGGGATGCTTTACAGCCCACGATTCATAGTGCCGAACCTGTGCATCAGGCACCATGGCCAGAAATTGTAACCTGGCTTTTCCAATTGCTGTGCATCGGGCTTAGCCAACAGTCAAAACAACCACTGACACACACCATTGCCGTGCAATCACAGACGATCCAGACATTGCAACAGATATTGACCCAACGCGAGGCGCAGATCCACGATCTGGAGCAGCGCACACGCTGGTTGGAAGAACAATCTTGTGCAGCACGCCAGGCACTGGCAGCCGTTGAACAGGGGCGTGTGATGCGCCTGATGCGCTGGTGGCAAACGATGAGTTGTCCAAAAAAATGAATCCCCAACACGCCCTGATCCTCAGCCACGATGTTGTCGGTACGCATATGGCTGGCCCCGGTATTCGCTATTGGGAAATGGCCCGTGTCCTGGCGACACAACAACGGGTGACCCTGATTGCGCCGCACCCCATTGACCTGCGCACCGATAGTGTTATCTGTGGTCGCTATGAGTGGGGCAATACTGATTCGTTGGCACAGTGGATACATACGGCAGATGTTGTGATCGCGAATGGGCATGTTTTGCATGCCCATCCTGAACTGGCTCAGATCGTTCAGCCACTTGTGCTGGATCTGTATGATCCTACGTTGCTCGAAAATCTAGAACTCTTTCGTGCTGCCCCGGATGATGAACGACGTTCGCACAATGCTCAAGATGTGGTATTGCTCCAGCAGCAACTGGCGGCAGGTGATTTCTTTTTGTGTGCGACCGAGCGTCAGCGTGATCTGTATATAGGGGCGTTGATGCTGAGCGGGCGAATTACCCCGGATTATGTTGATACGGATCCACAGTTGCGCAACTTGATAGATGTGGTATCATTCGGTCTGGCCTCAGAGCCGCCGGTCAAACAACGTCCGGTATTGCGCGGTGTTCTACCAGGTATTGGTGCAGACGATGTGGTATTGCTCTGGACAGGTGGTTTGTGGGACTGGATGGATCCGCTCACGCTGGTGCAGGCAATGCCCCAGGTGGTGGTTGAACACCCATCGGTACGTCTGGTCTTTCTAGCCGGATCGCATCCGGGCAATCTGCATCCAATGCGCATGCCGCAGGAGACGAAGAAACTGGCGGAATCCCTGGGCCTGCTCAATCACACGGTTTTTTTCTACGAGCAGTGGATACCATATGTTGAGCGCGCTGATTTCTTGCTGGAAGCCGATATTGCTATATCACTGCATCGCAATCATCTTGAAACGGCTTTTGCGGCTGTACGTTCGCGTTTTCTCGATCATGTATGGGCTGAACTACCAAGTGTCGTCAGTGCCGGTGATGCAACAGCCGAGCTGGTGCAACAATATAATCTGGGATATGTGGTTCCAACCGAGGATCCGAATGCGATCACACTGGCGCTGAATGATCTGATAGATAATCCGCAGCGACGGGATCAATGTCGGCAGCATATCAAACAGTTCAAGCCGATGATGAGTTGGCAGACCAGGCTTAGCCCACTTTTGACCTGGCTCAAAACAAGTGCAACAAGCGTAAAAAAACGACCACCACAATGTGCTATCACCAATTCTGGGATCAATATGAACCACACAAAACCTAAAACAGCCCATGAGCAATTTGAGCGGTTAACTACATTAGTGCGCCAGGCTGAACGGTTGTGGTCACTCCAGCCGACACCACCGTGTGCTACCGATTCATTCGCACAATTAATCCAGATGTTGCGCCTCTATCTGCAACGGGGATCTGCTCCGATCTACGAACAGCAAACGCATTTCAATGCAATTGTCGTCCAAATGTTGTACTGGATGAGTGATGAAATACAACGGAGACAACAGCTTGAGCATACTATCCAGGAACTCATACCGAAGCTCGAAGCACTAACAACGGCGCATCACCAGACACGCATGATGGTAGAAGAGTTAGCCGGTGCGTATCATCAGACGCATTGTATGCTGCATGACTTGTTAGCCGAGTATCAAGAAACAAAAGAAGCGGTTGATAGGATTGGTGTTAGCGCACGTGAAGATGGAGCAGGAAACCTGTGAATGTAACGGTGATTGTACTCTCTTTTAACGGTGCTGCCGATCTTCCGTTGTGTCTTGAATCGCTCCTGCCACTTCCTGAAAATTGTCAGGTGATCGTGGTAGATAATGGCTCCGTTGATAACTCGGTTGCAATTGCTCGTGGTCTGACTAGTGATGTCGTTGTTATTGAGAACGAAGTGAATTATGGTTTTAGCGGTGGCATGAATATTGGCCTGCAGCTCGCTCTGGGAATGACAATACGTGAAGATGTGAAAATTCAACGGTCTGATATAGTGGTTTTACTGAATCAAGATACCCAATGCCTGCCTGGATGGCACCCGGCGATCATTGCCCCCTTTGCAGATCCGACCGTTGGTGGGGTCGGGTGTAAGATTCTTGCTACCGATAAAAAAACCATTCTGCACGTAGGCGGTTGTATTGAAGAAATGCGCGGTACCAGCAGACACTTTGGGCATGGTGAAACAGATCGCGGTCAATATGACCATATGCTGATCCCGGTTCAGTTTGCCACCGGTGCTGCCCTTGCGTTACGGGGCAGTGTCTTGCAACAGATCGGTCTGTTTGATGAACGATATAACCCGGCCTACGTCGAAGATGTTGATCTTTGCTACCGTATCTGGCGGGCTGGTTATAAGATTATGGTCAATACGGCTGCCCAGGTGATCCATCATGAACACACATCTACGCAGGAGTTCATCCAACGTAGCTACTGGTTTAATCGGCATCGTCTATTGTTTATGTTGAAAACGCGCCCGCTCTCCTTTTTGTTACACGATTTCGCCGAGGCCGAGCGAGCCTATTTTCGTATCAGTGCTGGTTATGAAGACAATCGCGCATTGCAACGTGCGTATATCGATGCTATTGTGCGCCTTTCAGACTGGTGTGTAGCTCGTGCGGCATTGCTGGGAGAGCCAGTCTCGCAAGCAGACTATCATCAACTCAAGCATCTGTTGGTCACATTACGCAATGATTGTGTGCGATATGATGCAGAAGCGTTGGCTGCATAGGTGTCAATAGTATGGCTTCACCTATAGCTCATGGCTTGTATGGTGTGCAGTACCGGCTGATCGAGTATACACCAGCACTGACACCGGATCAACTGGTTAATGTGCGTGTGGAAGTGAAAAACAGTGGGTTTTTGCCATGGGTTTCATCTTTCCTGGAGGCCCCCTGGTTGCCAGAGTGCCAGCATGATGTGAACTTAAGTTACCACTGGGTTGATGATCGAGGACGTATGTTTGTGGAAGATGGCAAGCGTACATTTTTTCAACGTCCCGTACTTCCTGGTGAGACCGTGTGTCTTGATTTATTGATTGAACCACCATATACGCCGGGTATGTATACATTACAACTTGATATGGTGGCCGAGGGCTATGCCTGGTTCAGTTATATTGGCCTGGACTCGCTATCATTGCCCGTGGAGATTTCTCCCATTGATCAGCAACTTCCACGTATCTGCATCCTGAATACAGTGTGCAGGACAGGCGATGCGGTTGGGCATAGTATGATTGAACATATACGCTATTTCCTCACCCGTGGGCACAGTGTGCATATGTTCGTGGAGTACATTGATACACCATTACCGGCCGATATTCGATCTCGAACAACATGTATCTCCATGCAGGAGTTGAGACGTCTGTTAACTCGATCACCGAACGCATATGCGGCACAACTGTTTATGCGGTCAGATTGGTACATTTTCTTCTACGCTATTGATTATCCATTGCTTCAGAGCTTCTGGATGGTTCCCTCTGGCTTCGTTATGTTTCATTACCATGGAGTAACCCCTCCGAGTCTATGGATGACCGATGACCAGAAAGTTGTTGCGGCACAAAGTGAGCAACGGGTGTTTATAGCCCGTTTTTTTGACTGCGTTGTGGTAGACAGCATATATATGCGTGAGGAACTGGCACGCTTAAGCGGGGTCAGTTCAGATCGTATTCAGGTTCTGCCTCTGGCGATTCCGCAAGACGAATTTTTTCCTGGAGCGCGGGATGAACGCCTGGTTGAACAATATAAGCTGCAGGGAAAACGTGTTTTGCTGTATGTAGGCCGTATGGCACCGAACAAGCGTATTCCCGACATGATCCAGGCGCTAGCCCATGTGCGACGTTCCTTTCCCGATACGGTACTAATGCTGGTGGGAGATAATGTCAATTATCCCTATAATCAAGTTGCCGCTGATGCCTCTATGCTCGCGGCAGAATTGGGTTGCTCCGATCATGTTATCTTTACTGGACGGGTATCGCAGGGAGAGTTACCGTCGTTTTACCGCTTATGTGACGTTTATCTCACTGCCAGTGTCCATGAGGGATTCTGTGCCCCCGTGGTGGAAGCCATGGCCTGCGGTAAACCGGTTGTTGTTGCCAATGCTACGGTACTGCCAGAAACAGTTGGAGATGCTGGATTGCTCTTTCATCCCGGTGATCCTGTCGATCTGGCAGACCAGATTTTGCGTCTTTTTGATGAGCAGAATGAGTCGCTGGTCACAGAACTGGCCCGACGCGGTGTTGAAAGGGCAGCACTATTTACACGTGAACAATACCACAGTCGCCTGGAAGAGATTTTTAAGCCAATATTGATGGAATATAAGCATGAATGACTTACAAAATCTGCATGAAAAATCAGAGTTAGATATCTCTTTGGACACATTAACTGGCTTAATCCAGCAGGCTGAAGCAATGTGGCAACCGATGTTGCTGATAACAAAGCCCAGAAATCCGCTGGTACGGTTGAAACATGCTTTCCTGGCAAAAATCGGTCTGGTTACCAGCGATAGATATCAACAGCAGGCTGAATTTAATGCCAGCGTGATAAAGATTTGTTACTGGTTGAGTACAGCCATGCATCACCTACAACATTATTTGCAAGTAGAACGTGAACAGAAGCGACAACAACAGCAGTCGCTGGTGGATACCCAGCAGTCGCTGGTGGATACCCAGCAGTCGCTGGTGGATACCCAGCAGTCGCTGGCGGATACCCAGCAGTCGCTGGTGGACATCCGCCAATTGTTGAGTACACTCCAGGCACAACTCCAGGAAAGCTCGGCGATACATTTTCGGACACGTTCAATGCTCCAGACCATAACCGAGTCACAGCAAGAGATTCCTGCTACGATTAAAGATCTTCTGGCTGCACAGCAACACATACAAGAAGAACTGCAGCAATTACAGGCCAGAGTAGAGCAAATTCAGGGACGGGTGATGGATCATGCGCTGGCTCAGACTCTGCTTGCCGAGCAGATTCATACCTTACAGCAGGTTAATCCAGCAAGCCTGAGTGAGTTGTAAAAGATGGAAGTCCAGGCTTTAGCCTGGGTATTGCTCCATCCAGATTGAACCCTAAACTCCGGTTTACGATTGGGATAGGCTTGCTATCATTCAAAATATACATAGTAACGATACCGGATTTCTATATGACAGGAAATGTAATGCAGCATTCTTTTACTTTTCGCCCATATACTGATGATGAAGTTATTTTTCAATCCGTGTATGTACGGAATGAATATCAGTTGCCAGATACATTACAGACTGAGGATATTATTCTGGACATCGGAATGCATATTGGTAGTTTTTGCTACGCAGCTTTACAGCGTGGTTCACACCATGTTTACGGCTTTGAAGCTGAAGCTGATAATTATACATGTGCAGTAAACAATCTTCAAATGTTTGGTGAGCGCATTCATCTCTATCACAAGGCAGTCTGGCGCTCTGACCGGAAGATGGATACATTATATTTCACTGCTTCTCTTGATCAAGCAAACACCGGAGGTGGAAATGTTGTCTGGGCAGATAAAGGGCAAGCCGTAGAAGTGGTTGCGTTTGATGATATTATTAATCAGGTGACTGAAAACGGAAAAAAAAGAGTAAAGCTGGTGAAAATTGATTGTGAAGGTTCAGAATATCCTATTTTATTGACAGCACGTACGCTCCATCTCGTTGATGCTATTTGTGGGGAATTTCATGAAATGGGTGGAGCATATGACACACATACTATCCCGGAACATGCTCAGGTACCGGGGTATGAACGGTTTACGATTCAAGAACTGGTTAATATGTTGCAGCAGGCCGGGTTCAGTATGTCCTGGACACGGCACGGACAAACGAATATCGGTCACTTCTTTGCCGTTCGTGAAGTTCTGGTTCAACCTCCATCCTCTGATACCTTTGCGATGACCAGTTTTATCACTAGTAAACTTTGTGTCCAGAAGGACTTCTATACTCCCTGGTATAGTCGGTGGGCACGGGCACTGAAAGAGCCGCTTGTATTGCATAGAAAACAATGGGAATCTGTCATCATCGCCCAGAGCCTGGCTGAACGAGGCCAACTTCAGCCAGGAAAACGCGGCATTGGTTTTGGGGTAGGTCAGGAACCCCTGCCAGCCCTGTTTGCGAAGTATGGTTGTACCATCGTTGCAACTGATCTGGATGTGCAGAGTGCTATGCGTTCCGGTTGGACGGGAACCCGCGATTTACAGCACTTGAATCATAGAAGGATTTGTGACAATCACACTTTTGAGCAACGAGTCTCTTTTCAGGCGTTAGATATGAATCATATACCGGATGATGTTGTGGATTTTGACTTTAGCTGGTCATCATGTGCAATGGAGCATCTGGGTTCAATTGAGAACGGTATTCATTTTATACTACGCCAGATGGAGTGTCTCAAACCAGGGGGATGGGCTGCTCACACAACTGAGTTTAATGTTTCGTCGGATCACGCTACGGTTGATCAGGGGCCAACCGTATTGTTTCGGCGTCAGGATGTTGAACGTATGGTTCAGCAGTTGCGGGATGCCGGGCATGTTGTGGCTGATGTCGATTTTTATACCGGTAGTCTCCCTCAAGACTTTGTGATTGATGTTCCACCCTATACCGGTAATCCGCATCTCAAAGTAGCATTAGGGCAGTTTGTAACGACTTCCATTCTTATCCTGGTACAAAAACAATGAAGCGTCATAACCAGAACAAACAGACTGAAATTGGCTATACAGAGGCTACCGCGTTGCCTCCAGAGCAGACGTTGGTTGCGACCCGGAATGCAGCCATGTTGGTACAAGAGCAAACCCGACTGCTCCATGAACGCCCTATTCTCGGCAAAGGATTGCGCCATTATGTACGCCGCTTTGTGATCAACCAGTTTGTGCGCCCATTTGTGCTGCCCCTGGTTGAGCAACAACAAGAATATAATGCAGCAGCGCTACGCTCAATGTATACATTTGCCGAGATGACGGATCGTTTCCATGCGCGTCTGGATGACGTTGGACAGGGTTTGCATAGCTTGAATGCGCGTCTGAACGAAGTTCAGGGAGAGGTGGAACGGGCGCACGCTCGCCTGGACGATCTGGATGAAGGAATGCACGGCTTAAACGTGCGTCTGAACGATGCGCGTGGGGAAGTAGAACGGGCGCACGCTCGCCTGGACGATCTGGGTGAAGGAATGCACGGCTTGAACGAGCGCCTGAACGATGCTCGCGGAGAGGTGGAGCGATCTCATGCTCGCCTGGATGATTTTGGTCAGGGTCTACAGCAGATGAACGAGCAGGTGTTGCATCAGCGTCATCTGGTGAGTCAAACGCTTGATGAGATAGCCGAACAACTAGCCGGTCTGGAAGAGGCTGATGATCAGTTGCGGGCCTTGCTTGATGCCCTTGATGCCGCCGAACGACCAGCCGTTCGGCAAAGGCAAAAGGCTCGATCATGAGTATCGCCGTTCTCGTATTAACCTGGAATGCAGGTGATGCCGTGCTGGAGTGCCTCAGATCGGTTACGCAGCAGCACCTTGCCCCCGACCACATCCTGGTTGTCGACAATGCCTCACAGGATAGGACAGTTGAGCAGGTTCGCAATCAGTTTCCGAACGTACAGGTGTTGCGCAATGCCCAGAATCTGGGTTTTGCGGCGGGTATGAATGTTGGTCTTACAGCATTACAGGAACTGGTGACACCACCTGATATTGTGGTGTTACTGAACCAGGATACGCAAGTTACCCCTGAATGGTTACAGGCAATCAGTACCCCCTTTGCGGAAGATGTCAAGATCGGTGCAGTTGGTTGCAAGCTTCGCTATCCTGATGGTACGCTTCAGCACGCTGGCGCTTTCCTCGAATGGCCACGTGCGATTGCCCAGCATGTTGGCTGGCACGAGGCTGATGTAGGCCAGTACGATCGGCGACAGGAATACGAGACGGTGACAGGCGCAGCACTGGCGCTACGTATGGCGGCGTTGCAAGAGGTGGGACTATTCGATCCCGGTTTTTCACCGGCTTACTATGAAGATGCCGATCTCTGCTGGCGGTTGCGCCACCATGACTATCGCATTGTGTACGAACCCCAGGCAGTGGTAACGCATCACGAATCCTCTTCTATTTCTGATGCCGTGGTACGCAGTCGCTACTACAATCGTGGGCGACTGCGTTTTGTGTTGAAAACATATGTGTTTGAAGATATTATCGGGCCATTTGCGGACGGTGAACAGGCATTTATTCGCGAGCATGGATATAGCCAGGAGGCGCGGGCGTTGCGCTGGGCTTATGTGGAAACCATGGCACATCTGCCGGAAATATTGACCGCTCGCCAGTCTTTTTATCCCGCGTTACTGGCGAATGAAACCGCACAGATTGCAGCAATGCTCATGTCATTCAAGCAAGCTCTGACTGACTGCCTCTATCGGCGTACCCGTTCCTTTAGTGAAGCTATTCGTTCAATAAAGTAAAAATGAACCAGCAAAAACTGTATGACGCGAGTTATCGCTTGCTTGACTCAGCCCCTGAAACGCTATGGGTGGGTGAGGCGTTGTTGCTGCGGGTCGAACTGATCAACCTCGGTCTTGTGCCCTGGCTGACCTTTGGCCCCCATCCGGTGCGGCTATCGTACCACTGGCGGTCACACCATGGCCCTATGATTGTTGAAGATGGGCGGCGCACGCTCCTCCCTGTTTCGGTGCCACCTGCGAGTCGCATCATTGTCGAGTTACGTGTCGAGTCGCCCCCGCAGCCGGGCGATTATGAACTGGTGATCGATCTGGTCGAGGAGGGCTTCGGCTGGTTTGCTGAACGTGGTGTTGCGCCACTGGTGGTCACTATATCCTATCATGACAGTACGGCACCAAAAGCTTGTATCATCAACGGCAACTGCGTGATAAACGATGCGGTTGGCAATCATGTCGTTGCTCAGTTGCGTGCGCTACGACAGGCCGGTTATCACACGCTGCTGCTGGTTGAACATGTTGATGAGCGACTGCCAGTTGATGTTCGGCGCTCCACAGTAGCCTTGCATCTGAGTGATCTGGAGCATCCTGACCCAAACTTCCAGCATGCGGTTGATCACTTCTATGCTGCCGATGTCGTTATTGTTAACTATTCCACCTACTATCAATTGGTAGAGGCGATCAAGCTGGCACGCCATAGCGCGATTATCTTCGACTACCACGGTGTAACGCCGCCCGAACATTGGGATCGGAATGCACCGGGCTATATGGATCTAGTGCTGGGGCAGCAGCATCTGCATCTGGTGCAATACGCCGATTATGGGGTTGGGCATAGCCAGTTTACCTGTGGAGAGTTGATCCAGACGGGACTGATACCTGCCAGTCATGTGCGCGAACTGCCGTATGCTGTGGTGGATCAGGTGGCCTATCGTGCCTACCGCGACCCTGAACTGGTGGATCGGTATGGCCTCGCAGGTCAGCGCGTGCTGCTCTACGTCGGGCGGATGGCGCGCAACAAACGGATTATTGATCTAGTGGAGGCACTGGCACTGGTGCTACGGCACTATCCCGAAACGACGTTGTTACTGGTGGGCCAGAGTCAGTTTGGGCCATACCGTGACTACGTGGCTGAAGTACAGCAACGGGCAATTGAGCTAGGCTGTCAGAATCGGGTCATCTTCACCGGACAGGTACCCGATCTGGAGCCGTACTATCAACTATGTGATTTACTCGTGACTGCCAGCGTGCATGAGGGCTTCTGTATGCCAGTGGTGGAAGCTATGGCGCGGGGCAAGCCAGTCGTTGCCGCCAATACAACGGCGTTACCGGGTACGCTTGGTGGGGCCGGATTGATGTTTGAGCCTCAGAATCCGGCCGATCTGGCCTGTAAAATAGAGCAACTGCTGGATAGTCTGCCTGTATATGGGCAGGCAGATATATCTGACGACTCGCAAGCAACAACGCTGACCGCCGATAACACCACGATTTTGCGTACCAGTGTCATTGCCTTTGTCACTCCGCGTTATGGTTTAGAGATCGTCGGAGGGGCTGAACGCCTGATCCGTGGTTGGGCCGAATATCTGGCGGCACAGGGCTATCAGATTGAAGTGCTAACGACCTGTACCGCTGATATGGGGGGATGGGCCAATCACTATCTGCCCGGTGTAGAAGAAATGAACGGAGTGACGGTGCGGCGTTTTGCTACCGACCAGGTGGATGCCAGTGTGTTTCATCGCATCCAGAATCGGGCCATAGCCGGAGCGTATATCAGCTATGATGAAGAACTGGAGTTTATGCGCCATAATCTGCAGAGCAGCGCCTTGAATGCCTATCTGCACGACCATGCCGAGCGCTTTGTGGCGGTGATCTTTGCGCCCTATCTGTTTGGGACGACCTATTGGGGGATGCAAGCCCTGGCAGACAAAGCGATTATTGTACCCTGTTTGCATAATGAACCCGTGGCTCGTTTTGATGTCGTGCGCGACATGCTCGAAGGGGCAGCCGGTATCTTCTTCAACACGCAGGCAGAGTGTGACTTTGCGACAGATACGCTGCACATCGCTAACCCGGCACGGGCTGTGGTGGGCTGCGGATTCGACACGGACGCTGTGCCCGGTGATGGTGCCGGTTTCCGCCAGCGTTATCGGTTGCCGGAACGATTCATCCTCTATAGCGGGCGGCTTGAAGAGGGGAAAAATGTACCGTTGCTCTGGGACTATTTTTTACGTTACAAATCCGAGCGACCTGGTGACCTGGCGCTGGTGTTAACGGGAGCGCGGAGTATCGCCGTGCCTGAGCATCCTGATGTAATTGCCCTCGACGTGCTGCCCGAAGCAGACATGCCGCATGCCTTTGCTGCGGCGACACTGTTGTGCCAACCTTCGCTGAACGAGAGTTTTTCGATTGTATTGATGGAAGCCTGGTTACAGGGCCGACCAGCGCTAGTGCATGCTGACTGTGCGGTCACTCGCGATCATGTTGGGCAAAGCGGTGGAGGTCTTCTCTTTCGTGATTACATCAGTTTTCGTTCGGCATTGGATCAACTGCTCAATAATTCGGTACAGGCGGCAGAATTGGGGCAGCGAGGCAGAGCATATGTGCAGCAACATTACGCCTGGGAAGTTGTGAGCAAGCGCATTTTGCAAAGCATCGTGGCCTTCACTCAAGAGCGAAGCGCGTACGTCCGCCTGGCGCAGCGCGGCATTCAACGAGCGCTGGCGTTTACACCAAAACGATTTTATGACGCACAGGTGCGTATTGTAGAACAGACGCGGGCAGCAACTGCCAGAACGGTGATGATCCAGCAACACCAAAAGCTCCAGCAGGAGGCTCAGGTGGCTATGCCTGAATACCGCATCCAATCTCGATTGCCAGTTGTCGGGCGGATGGTGGCCTGGACGCGCAAACAACTGACATCTCATCTCAAGGAGCCCTACCTGGATCTGATCATTGGCCGCCAGCAACGGTTCAATCAGCAGTTGCTCGCCACACTGCTGCCGATGCTCGAGCAGAGTCTGGATGAGCAACACCGGTTGCGACGGGAGGTTGAGCTGCTGAAGGAACGTCTCGTGCGAGAAGTAGGTATGATACAGGATCGTCTGGATTATGGTTCGGCAGAAGAAAATGAACTATTTCTGCATACAGCCTTTCATGTACTTTTCCAGCGTGTTCCTGATACGATCGGATATAAGCACTATGTACAGGCACTCCAAAGTAAGCAACTGACCCGACAACATATTCTGCAGTTAATGTCTGCCTCGGCCGAGAGTCAGCAAGAATTTTATACACTCCCTATTCAGCCACCGGAAGCTCTACACCAGGCGCGCCTGCTGCTGGTTCAGCAGTGTTTACCGCCAGCACAGATAATCGTTGATCTCGGTGGCGCTGCCTATGGGCATCCGAGTGGAGCATTGCTGGCAATGGGGTATCCGCACCGACCAGAGCAGATTCTGATTGTCGATTTACCACCTGATGAGCGCATATGGGGGATAGAGGGAACCGAATCGCTTCAGGAAGTTGTGACAGATGATGGAATACGGGTGCGGTATCTCTATCGTTCAATGACTGATCTGGTAGACATCGCGGATAACAGTGTTGATCTGGTTGTCTCGGGTGAAAGTATTGAACATATTAGTGAAGCCGATGGGGATATTGTTTGTCGTCAGGTATATCGAATATTAAAACCTGGTGGTTATTTCTGTCTTGATACGCCCAATGCAGCCCTCACGCGGTTGCAATCACCCCATGCACTGATCCATCCTGAACACAAGAAGGAATACTATGTCTATGAGCTGCGGACAAAATTGGAGCGATGGGGCTTTCAGATTGTAGAAGCAAAGGGCATCTGTCCGATGCCCGAGAGTCTGCGCAGCAAGACGTTCAACTATCGTGAACTGGTGCAGAATATCGCTCTATGTGATAATGCTGAAGAGGGCTATTTGTTTTTCTTGAAGGGGATGAAGTTATAGGTAAGTAAGATATGATTAATTTCGATTTTTGTAATATGGTTATTGGTACAATAGAAATTGTAAATATAATAGTTTATGTGCCTATTCTACAACAAAAAATTTTAAAGGATAAAACACCGAATAGGCGTAGGTACATACATGCATCTTGCTTGCGCCTAAATCCTGGTGAGTACAGCGAAGCTATGCCTCACCAGGGTGAGAACAAGGACTGAGGCCTGTGGCCCCTGTCCTCCTGTCGGGACAAAGTTTTGTTGTAGTACTATTTATAAGTATATTTGTATAGTAATCAACAATGTTAATAGACATAAGATTCATTAAATTTTTATCTCTGGTTAGTGGTCTGGTATTACTACTATCCTGGTTCTTAAGTAGGGTACCTCTGCAATCAAGTCTATCCTTCTCACTTGGTAGCATGGATCCAAATATTGCGCACGGTTTCCATGCTGCAGAAACTGCAACCAATGGACGTGGATTCCGATGGACAACAGGGGATAGCTATCTAGATCTACCAGCACAGAGTAATGCATCGCATTTGCTTGAATTGACAATGAGTGCGCCACGTCCGATCGCAATGAAAATACCTGTTACAATTACGATTAATGAATGGTCAGCAACACAAGTTGACCAGACACAGCAATTGCGTCATTATCTGCTATTCGTTCCCGAGTCACGTATTCGGCTTGCCAATAATACTATTGGTATCCATAGCTCGACTTTTAGCCCAGATGAGCATAATCAAGATTCGCGTCAATTAGGGGTTGCGGTTTTTTCAACTCGATGGCATGGTCTGAGAACGCCGATCTGGATATTACCAGTCCAAATTTTTAGTATAAGTATTGTAGGTATACTCCTCTTCTTATTCCTGAGAACAGCAGGCATCGAATCAAAATCTTGCTTACTCGTCTTACTACTATTTATTGGTATTACTGTGGCAATGCGTCATAGTGATACTCGATTTATATACCGCTGGTATGCTGTTTTTTGGACAATAGCCATTGGTGTAGTTTGTCTGGGGGCATGGTTATCGTTATTACGCTGTCGTGTCACTAAACAATCGGTCGCTCCACTGAGTCACTGGATAGCTTGGCATTGGTCAGCTGTAGCTGGATATATAGGATTAACATCCATATTGCTTGGGCCGTTATTATTGAAATTTCATACTCATATTGTTGGATTCCCTGGTGATGCCTATGAATATCTCTGGAAAATGCAGTGGTTTAGCGATGCATTGCTACGCAAGAACGTTTCGCCTGCCTTTGCACCTGAGATCTTCTATCCGGTCGGTTATGAACTTGCACTCTCTGAAATGACACCAGCGCATACATTGCTTGGTGTGCCAATAACCTGGCTCTTTGGTGCGATTGTAGGTTATAACTTTGTGATTCTTAGTTCATTTGTACTTACTGCCATTTTTACCTATTTACTTGCATTACGAGTGGGGGCAAGCCGAGGGCCAGCGTTTGTTGCTGGAATTATCTTCGCCTTTTGCGTGCGTCGCTATTATCATTCATCTGGTCATTTGCCAATGATGGGAACCCAATGGATAGCATTAGCATTGTATGGTTGGGAAGGAGTTTTGACACGCCGCCGAAGCTGGGATGGATTCATTACTGGATTGGGATTTGCTATGACTGTCTGGTCATCCTGGTATTTTGGAACAACGCTAGCCTTGCTTCTGGCAGCTTATGCTCCATTACGTATGGGATGGCGAGGTTTGTCTGATCTAGTGAAGAGTTGGTCAGCAATTGTAGTTGCTGCGGTTGTTTCCATAGCTCTAGTTTTACCACTAGCACAACCTTACATTGAAGCTCGTCAAACCAGTGACCTGAGTCAGCATAGCTACATTCATCTCTTAATACACTCAGTACTCTTACGTGAGTTTTTATTACCTAACCCATATCATCCGCTCTGGGGTAATTGGGCAATGCAGTTTTTTCGTAGTAATGGAGGTGAAAATGTAGTAGCTCTGGGCTATAGTGTACTGATACTCTCACTGGTTGGTATCTGGATAGGTAGACGGCAACCGGTTGTACAGGCACTAAGTAGTATCGCCTTGATTAATCTGGTAATGACGCTCGGCCCGGAGTATTATTTGCCGAATGGATCAGGTATTTTTCTCCCGGCTCATTTTATCTATTATCATGTACCTATTCTAGATAGCATACGCGTCTGGTCACGTATGGTGTTGTATGTTACGCTATGCACTGCACTCCTTTCGAGTTTAGCTCTGACCGGAATCGCTCATCGCTGGAGACGGATTGGATGGATTACCGCCACGCTTCTCGTCATTGTCGAGTATGGTTCAGTATTTCCATTGAATGCTCCTCGACCAAGAATGCTTGATCAGTGGTTAAGTCAGCAACCAGGCAACGGTGCCGTGATCGAATTGCCTATGGTCTTTAACCCATCGTCTCTTTACTATACCCTGTTCTCAGAGAAGCCGATCAATGGTGGTTATGGTACCTTTGAGCCGCTCTTCTACAAGGAAGGATTGCCTATATTGCGACGCTTTCCACATGTGTCAGCAATTGATCTGATGCGACGTTGGCAGACAGAGTATGTGATTGTCAACGAATATGAGATGAATCATTCAGTAACGAACTGGGAAGCACAGTTCGTGGAAACATCGCTATTGGATCTCGTTCATTCGAGTGAAGGATTTCGAGTCTATCAGATTCGACCTTGACACGAACATCTGTTTTATATAATAATTGGTATTGTTTTTCTATTTTGCACCTCAAGTGTATATATTAGTACTATTGGTAATGCTGCGGTAATAACAACGACCTATGATATGAGCATGCAGGACACCAGGAGGCTGTCCAATATTTCAACGCTTAGCGTCTCCAGGATGCTGTAGTCTTTGTCTGTAGCCGGATCTTACTATCGAATACTGGACAGCCTCCACTCTCCTGTACTCTGTAGTCCTTCTTCTTGCAACGGAAAGACAGTGTTGAGGTGTCGTATGTGTCGTAGCCGAAATTGGACGTTGGTTGTCGTGGTCTTGCTTGCTGCCGGTATCATTATCCCCTATGCTCATGCCAATCCCCGGCGTAATCCACCGCCTTTACCGGGTTGGAGTCGTGCGCAACCATTTGTGCCCGACGACTCCCCTCAACGTCATGGCATCATCCTGGATGGTGGCCCGGTCGTTCGTAGTTCACCCGTCATTGCCGATATTGACGATAATCCTGCCAATGGTCACGAGGTGGCCGTTGGCGGTGCCGATGGCACTCTGTATGTCTATCGCAGCACTGGACAACTGCTTTGGAATCGTCAGGTAACCGCGTGTGCCGATGCGTTGCAGTCAGCCCCGTCTGTGGGGCAAATCTTTGGCGATGGCGTCACGTATGTGGTGGTATCCTATGGTTCAGCAACTGACGGAACATGTGACGGAGGCATCGTTACGTATCGTGGATCTGATGGTACCGAAACATGGCGCTTTAGTTTGCGCGATTGGGCACGGCATGAAGGGTATACGGAAAATCTTTATGGGGTTATCTCCTCACCAGCATTAGCTGATACAGATCGCAACGGGCAGATGGAAATCGGATTTGGAAGCTTTGATCGCAACGTCTATCTCTTGAATGCCGATGGATCGGTACGTTGGTACTACCATGCCGCCGATACGGTCTGGTCATCACCAGCGTTTGTAGATATCAACGGGAACGGACGCCTGGAGATGATCATTGGTACGGATATCTCGGCTAATCCAAATATGCGGCCGCCCACTCCTGATGGAGGGTATGTCTATGCTTTTGACACCCAACCACGCCATCCTCTGCGCATCGGGTTTGGGGATCCTAATAGTTACATCTGGCGGCAAGAATTTGATCAGACTATCTTTTCTTCGCCCGCTATTGCCGATGTACTGCCTGATAGTCCGGGAATGGAGGCTATTGTTGGATCGGGATGTTATTTCCCTACTAATAGCACCGATAAACGAGGACGTTGGGTGAAAATTCTGCGATTGAGTGATGGTCAGGTGTTGCAAACCCTCAATGCGTCAGCCTGTGTGCAGTCATCGGTAGCCGTCGGAGATATTACGGACAATGGACGCCTGGAGATTGTTGCCACGGTGAGTGGTGATCAGAGCATTGGGGGCGATGGGTTGGGGCGAATCGTTGCCTGGGACCCAACCAACCCGAATCCGATCTGGTCAACGGTTCCATATAATCCCAATAGTTCTCCCAACAACCCCGAAGGGAATGATGAGTTTGGTGGTGATCTCCAATCACCTGTCATTGCGGATCTGGATGGAAATGGATCGCTGGAAGTACTGGCCGCCAACTTCTGGAGCGTGCATGTGCTGAATGGTAAGGATGGGCGTCCGTTAACCCATCAGAGTGAGATCTGTCCTAATCAAACATCACTCTTTGCCTGGGGCACGCTGAAATCAACTCCGGCTGTTGGCGATATTAATGGAGATGGGAAACTTGATGTGGTGATTGGTGGGGCGCATGTCTTTAACGGTGGTAGAGGCATGCTCTATGCCTGGACAGATTTTGCCGGATTGCTGAATAGTCCGCCAGGGAGTCATCCGCCCTACAGCGCACCATGGCCTATGTTTCGCCGCAATGCACAACATACCGGAGTGTTACCACCGAAGGTATCCCGAATTGTGCCCTCAATTGAGCAAATTACAGCAGCGGTCAATCCACGACGGTCTGTCACTCATACGTTGTCTTTCAACACAGACTGGGCTGTGGTTAAAAACGATCCATTGAATCTAGTAAGGCTCAACCGTGCCAGTGGTACAGCAATAGATAATTTACAGATAACGATCCCGCCTGTTCGTGAGACCGGTGGGGAAGAAGCTAAGATCTATGAAGCATCCCTGACTGTTAAGTCTCAGGGGCTACCAGATGTAACGGTTCCGATAACGATCATGCTTGCTGAACCGACGTACGAGGTTATGCTGCCTATGATTGTTCGTTAGTGATTACGTTAGAACTTTGAGCAACCACCGATGCATAGGGATACAGCACAGTTATTATGTTGTAATACCGTTTCGACATGAACCTTCCGCATGTGCTCGCCATGCGTCCTCCCACGAGACTGCGTTGCGGTGGGGGTGCGGGGGGGGGCCGTAGGCCCCCGCCCATGTTCCCTTTCTGGTGCGGCGTGGCGAAGCCGCGCCGCACCAGAAAGAGGATGTCGGCGTAGAGGCGTTGCATGCAACGCCTCTACGTCCCGCGACATCTCGTTCCAGGGGACGTCTCGCTGTCGTATGAGCAAGCGTACGACGAACCAACGGATGTGGAAGGGCAAAGTCAAATTGGTATAACACCCTCTGCGTCTGTTTCTGCCCCATTCTGCACATCAGTCATATACTCGCAGGCGGGTTGTGTTTGCAAAGTGCATCTGTATCCTCCCCCACTTGTGACCGCGCCTGCCTCGCCTTGCTGTCCCGGCGGGGCAGGCACGTATCCTCCCCCCCACCTGTGACCGCCCCTGACACATTGCTGTGCTATACTCAGCGTACAAATGTTCCGAAGCATAGACGAGGGCGGGGCAAGGCAGCAACTTATCGGGCACAACCGTCGTCAATACAGGTAGTTCTCCGGTGGTACCTGCGAGGCTGTACGCCTGGGTATGCTGGAGTGACCAGAAGGAGTCTGGCGATGATTATCCTGGATCGTGATGGGTCGTTGTGGTGGCACGGGTCAGTTGATGCAAGCCTGGCAGAGTCCAGAGAAACGGTCGAGCTACCGATGACTATCCTGGAGCAGCAGAGCAACGTGATTGATCGCGTCCTCACTTTTGCTTTCGACGTGTTGGGGTTGCAGGCGGTTGAGTTGCGGGTGCGCGAGGAGCAACAGCGGCAGTGATGATGATGGGCGAACAGAAGGTATTTTTATTGTGGGTATCGTTACATTCTCGGTACAAATCAGGTATAATGGGACAGACTTGATCAGAACCAGGACGTCAACGCTACGGTTGGTACCCTGGAGAGTCCCAACCGGGTGGGGTTAATGAATGCACCTCGCTGCATGCTGAGGATCTTCGTTGATGGGGTCGGGGTTGTATGTCACGGTAGCGTGCCCATCAGGTGCGTTGCTATTCTTGTCGTGTAGCAAGCGTGTACAAAATGTTTACATCCAACCACATAAAGCAAAAACTCGCATCTGCATTTAGTGACCAGCAGGCGGACGTGCTGGCCGAAGTGGTCACCGACGCCTATAACACGCTGGTCAAAGCCAGTGACTTCGGTGAACTGAAAGCGATTGTGGCTGAACTGGCGGTAGCGCAGCAACGCACCGAGCAGCGGGTAGGAGAGTTGGCAGCGGCGCAGCAACGCACCGAGCAGCGGGTAGCGGAACTGGCCGCCGCACAGCAGCGCACCGAGCAGCGGATGGATCAATTGATCGAGCGGGTGGATCAACTGGCCGAGCGGATGGATCAACTGGCCGAGCGGGTGGATCAGTTGACCGAGCGGATGGATCAACTGGCCGAGCGGATGGATCAGTTGACCGAGCGGATGGATCAACTGGCCGAGCGGATGGGTCAGTTGACCGAGCGGATGGATCAACTGGCCGAGCGGATGGATCAGTTGACCGAGCGGATGGATCAACTGGCCGCCGCACAGCAGCGCACTGAGCAGACGGTTCGTGAACTTGTCATCCGTATGGATCAACTGGTCGAGGAACATCGAGATACACGCCGACAACTGGGCGGACTGTCAATGAGTTTCGGCTATCATCTGGAAAATATAGCCTATCGAGCGTTGCCCCAGTTGCTCGCAGACGATTACGGTCTGGTCGTGGAGGGTCGGCTCAAGCGGGGCTATGTCACCGATGATCGCGGGCGTTCGGTCGAGATCAACATTCTGGGTACGGCCCGGCAGGACGATCGGACGGTGACGATCATTGGCGAGAGCGAGAGCCAGTTGTCGCAGAACGATATTGATGCCTTTCTCCAGCGGCGGGTGCGGCACTTGACAGGCACGTTCCCCGACATCTTCCCCATCCTTGTCACCCATATGACCAGCGACCCGGAGGTTGAAGACTATGCACGGCAGCAGGGTGTGGCGCTCTATTTCTCGTATGATTTTGCGTAAAGCGATCAATTTCATAATTCGTGCATTCGTGGCCCTTTCGTGGACAGCACAATTCACGGCGGGGTGGTGAATCGCTGAGGCGCTGACCGGTCTGAGGCCGCTGACCAGGCTGTAGCTCATTTGCGTGGACGGCGTGTTTCGGTGGCGGGGGACGGGTGAAACGCTGAGGCGCTGACCAGAGCGGGTGAACCGCTGATCGGCTGACCAGTCTGATGCCGCTGAAGCGGGGGTAGGCCATATGCTTTGGCAGCGCGCAAGAAGTTGCGCGCCGCGCACCCGCTTGGATGCATCACTAGTACACATGACGGCAATCGCTCCAGGGTTGGGTCATGCTGAGCGCAGCGCAGCAGCCTGGTTGTGTTCAAGCGACCGCGTCACTCTTGTCAATAAATAAACTCTTCAATATGATACAGCGCGACTTTGGGGCCTTCGGGGTAGATCGCTTTCAGCCCGGTTTTGATGGTAGCAAACTGTGTCGTCACTTCAGCGGGAGAGAGCGTGCGTACGCCCAGGTCACGCATACTGCACGAGTAGGCATCCTGCCCGGAAAGCATCAGCGGCGAGATATACACCAGATCGCCGGTTCCCAGGCCCATTGCGCCAATTGCCTGGAGCGATTGATGGACATGCTGATGGTAGAAGCGATCGCCTCCGACACCGGCCAGAATAATGATGCCGATATTGATGCCAGCAGCCTTGATCGTGCGTACCGCCTCCACGCACTCGTCAGGTGAGCCAGGTTTGTTCAAGAGCTTGAACAACGCGTTGTCGCCGGTTTCGAGACCAATATAGATGCGCTTGAGGCCCAGTTCACGCAGTTCGCGGTAATTTTCCAGGGTCTTCTTCTCCGCCCCAAAAATATCCAGGAACGAGTAGATGCCCTTCAGCGTGTAGTCGGCATGAGCCTGGGGCGTTTCAATCGGGAATTCCTCGTGAACTACCTTGAGCAGTTCGACCAGACGCCGCTGGGGAATGATCAGCGCGTTCGCGTCGGCCAGAAAGATCGACTTGCGCAGACCAATGGAGCGGCCCAGGAAGTCTTTGATCTGCCGTGCGTGCTGCCGAAAATCGTGCGGGGACTTGATGCGAAACTTGCGGTCGCGATAGAAGGTACAGAAGGTACACTGGTTCCAGCTACAGCCTTCGGCGGCCTGTAGCACGACCGAGAGGTATTGATCGGGGGGCAAAATACTGATGGGCTTATAAATATTCTGGAAGGTGGTGCCCTCGGATTGCAACCGATCCACGTTCCAGGTCAGGATGGTGTCGAGCCACTGCACAATATCGGCCTGCATCGAGCTATCGACGCCGTCACGGATGCGCAGGACGCGCGTCAAGACATCATCGACCAGTTTGCGATTCTCGTGGAGCGAGAGAAACCGGCGTGTTTTGGCGTTACCGTCGGCAAAATACTTCATCAAGATGTCGCTCTTCAGCCCACGGCGGTAGTTCACGCCGCCAAGAAAGGCACTCATCAAGCGACCATCGATGTCAAAGGAAAACGTGTTGCGCAGTTCTTCCGAAATCGTCAGAAAATAGCGCTGGGCATTGAAGTACACCTCTCCAACGCCGGACACGAACGTGGTACACGTCTGGCCGGGAACATCGTGTAACGACTCAACCATACCTGCCCCCTGGTTTGTTAATAAGGAACACCCAAAGATATTTACAAGCCATCCTTATCACTGGGGTCAGTATATCCTAATATAAAAAGTTTGTCAATATGCAATTTGTGAGGCGGAGCTGCGAGGATGCGATGAAACCAAACTTCCCGCATCCTCGCATCCTCGCATCCCCGCATCTCTGCATCCCCGCATCCCCGTCTCATCGCCTCGCCCGAAACCACCTCAGCACAGCCCCGTTGTTTCGTCCAGCCCAAACATCAGGTTCATGTTCTGCACGGCCTGACCAGAGGCTCCCTTGATCAGGTTGTCTTCGACGGTGACCAGGATATAGCGCCCGGCAGCAACATCAACCGCGTGCAACCCGATGACGCACAGGTTGGTGTGGACGACATGCCGCAACTCGGGCAGACGACCGGCAGGCAGGAGACGGACAAACGGCTCGTCGGCAAATAGACCGTAGGCCTCACGCACGGTATCTGGTTCGGTGCCAGGGATCAGGTTGACATACATAGTTGACAGGATGCCACGATAGACCGGCAGCAGATGCGGGGAAAAGATAATCTGGGTGCCGGTTTCCTGCTCCATTTCGGCGATGTGGCGGTGACTACGCCCGATATTGTAGGCACTGAAGGTTTCGTGGGTCTCGCCGAAGTGCGTCTTGAGCGACAACGAACGTCCGGCTCCAGAAACGCCAGACTTACTATCGACGATGACAGTGCGGTCGGCCAGCAACCCTGCTTGCACGAGCGGATGCAGCGGCAGGATTACGCTGGTCGGATAGCAACCAGGGTTCGCCACCAGGCGTGCGCCGCGAATGTGTGCGCGGTGCAGTTCTGGCAAACCATAGACTGCCTCCTTCAGCAGTTCGGGTGCTGTGTGCGGGTTGCCATACCAGCGGGCGTAATCGTCGGCATGGTGTAGCCGAAAGTCGGCGCTCAGGTCAATCACGCGTGTGCCGGCTGCCAGCGCCTGCTGCACGGTAGGCACGGTTGTGCCGTGCGGCAGGCAGCAGAAGACTACATCGACACTCGTGAGATCGGCGTCTTCGGCGCGGATCAGCGGTACATCGAGCAGCGTCGGAAACACATCGCTCAAGCGCTGCCCGGCTGCCGAACGGGCGGTGGCAAAGGTTATCTGTACCTGTGGATGCTGGTGTAGCAGTTTGATCAGTTCAAAGCCGGTGTAGCCGGTTGCGCCATAGATACCTGCACGGATCATCAATCTCTTCTCCATAGCACTACAAGCGAGAGCCATGCTCCCGCGCTCCTGATTGTATAGCAAGCCTGAACCAGGTGTGTTTGACCACTGTCATGTTGAAGGGTACGTCGTACCGACTGTAGCCGTTGATACGGCCTCAGAAACGACGAAAGTCGTTACGACATACGCCGCTACACATTCCGCATATTTAATGTGGCTGACTCCTAGTACACGATGCCGGAAAGATCTCCCAGGTTTGGTCATGCTGAGCGGAGCGAAGCATCGTCGCAGCGCGTTGTCATGCTGAGCGGAGCGAAGCATCTTGCGGAGCGCAGCAGCTTCCCTGCGGATGGGATAGGATCCTTCGCTTCGCTCAGGATGACAGTCGCGCCGCACAGGATGCCCTGCGCTCTGGGCAGGAATGCCCTGCGCTCTGCGCAGGAATGCCCTGCGCTCTGCGCAGGAATGCCCTGCGTGCCGGCTCCGCCTCCGCGCAGGATGCCAGACAACATAGGGTTGTGTCATGCTGAGCGCAGCGAAGCATCTTCCCTGCGGATGGGATAGGATCCTTCGCTTCGCTCAGGATGACAGTCGCGCCGCACAGGATGCCCTGCGCTTCGCGCAGGATGCCAGTCGCGCCGCACAGGATGCCCTGCGCGCCAGCTCCGCCTCCGCTGTGGAGTCCTGGCAAAAGCCTGGGTATCTCAAGCTCCATTATACGTCTCCTTCCGTAGCCGGTGGTGCTGCCTGACTTGTGGTATCGAGTGCGGCTTGAAAGGCAGCCATGTCACTCACCTGCATGGCGGTCAGGACGAGATGATGCAGCACTTTGGCGTCGGTAAGGCGGGACAACTGAGCCTGTAGGTCGTCCCGGTCAGTCTCGGTCAGAGAAAAGCGGGCATTCAGGATATTGCAGATGGCCTGATATAAGGCGGTCACTGCTCCTTCGGTGTGCCCTTCAATGCGCCCTTCAATGCGCCCTTCCGTGCGCCCTTTCTCTTCTGCCTTCAGCCGTATGCGGCGCATAAACGGCGTATCCAGTAACACCTCATCCTCTTCCAGTAATGGTTCAACCATCGTCAATAGCTCTGCTCGTCTTCAATCAACGCGACCAGCGCCGTCAACAGGCGCTGCTGACGTTCGGGATCGCCTTCCGTGTTATCGTCACTAATCCTGCTCATCTCGATCACGAAAGACAATGACAATCGGCGTTCCACCAAAGCCATAGCGCTCGCGGATGCGGTTCTCCAGATAGCGTCCATACGACCAGTGTACCAGGTTGCGGTCGTTGGTGAAGAACAGGAAAACGGGCGGCGCGACCTGTGGTTGGGTGGCGTAATAGATGCGCAAGTGGGCACCTTTACGTATGGCCATCGGTGGTTGTTTGTTCACCGCATCGCGCAACAGGTCGTTCAACTGGCTGGTCGGAACCCGCTTGCGGCGCTCATCCGCAATGTGCAGCGCCGTGGGTAACACCCGGTTTACCCGCTGCCCGGTCTGAGCCGAGATAAACAGGATCGGCGCGTAGTCGATAAACTTGAACGCCTCCCTGACCTTGTCGGAATAGTCCTTAAAGGTATCGTTATCTTTCTCCAGCGTATCCCACTTGTTGATCAGCAGGGCCACGCCCTTCTTCGCATCCAGGATCATCCCGGCGATATGTGTATCCTGGGCGGTAATACCTTCCTCGGCATCGATCAGCAGCAGCGCCACGTCGCAGCGGTCGATGGCCCGCAGGGTGCGAATGACGCTGTACTGCTCAACTCCGCGCTCGATGCGCCCGGCACGCCGAATGCCAGCGGTGTCAATTAACGTGATCCGTGTACCCTCAAACGTTAGCTCGGTGTCGATGTTGTCGCGGGTCGTGCCCGGCACGGCGCTCACGACGCTACGCTCCTGGCCCAGGAGCTTGTTGAGCAGACTGGACTTGCCGACGTTGGGCCGCCCGACGATGGCAATGCGGACATGTTCTTCATCGTATTCTTCTGGTTCGGTTGGCGGCAGCGCCTCAACCACCCGATCCAGGACATCGCCGGTTCCCAGGCCGTGGTAGGCGCTCATGGGCATTGGCTCGCCCAGATTGAGCGCATAAAACTCCACGGCGTCCAGTTGCCGTTCCTGGCTATCGGCCTTGTTCACCGCCAGGATGACCGGCTTGCTGGTCAGGCGCAACACGTCGGCCACTTCGGTATCGGCTGCGGTCATGCCTTCTCGTCCATCCACCAGAAAGACAATCACATCGGCCTCGTCAATCGCCAGTTGGGCCTGGGCGCGCACTCCTCGCGCAATTTCGCGCAAGGAATGCTCCACCTGATCGTCGGTGAATAACAGGCCGGCGGTGTCAATCACGGTAAACTTGCGCCCGTTCCACTCACTCGCCCCATAGAGCCGATCGCGGGTGGTGCCGGGGGTGTCCTCCGTAATCGACCGGCGCTCACCCACCAGGCGGTTAAAGAAGGTTGATTTACCGACGTTTGGTCGGCCTACAAGCGCTACAATTGGATCTGGCATATTTTTTTGTCCGCAAACACGGCGGCAATATAGCGGCCGCACGCCACGCCATCGGCGACAGCCACGCTGCCGCACGTCATTGGCGGCAGTCATGCTGCCGCACGCCATACATATCTGGTTACGTTTTTAACGCCAGGACGCAAAGATGCATCGGGGTATCTTCAACCACCGTTTCTATCGGGTGGTGCTGCCTGACCTGTGGTATCGAGTGCGGCTTGAAAGGCTGCCATGTCGCTCACCTGCATGGCGGTCAGGACGAGACGATGCAGCACTTCGGCATCGGTCAGGCGGGACAACCGAGCCTGTAGGTCGTCCCGCTCAGTCTCCGTCAGGGAAAAACGGGCATTCAAGATGTTGCAGATGGCCTGATATAAAGCGGTCACTGCTCCTTCGGTGCGCCCTTCAATGCGCCCTTCGGTGCGCCCTTCAATGCGCCCTTCAATGCGCCCTTCAATGCGCCCTTCAATGCGCCCTTCGGTACGCCCTTCCGTGCGCCCTTTCTCTTCTGCCTTCAGCCGTATGCGGCGCATAAACGGTGTGTCTAGTAACAGTTCATCCTCTTCCAATAATTGTTCAACCATCGTCAATAGCTCTTTGCTGCTATGATTATAGCACTTTCTACGCCCGCGCACATGTTTACGAGGTCTTTCCGTAGACTTAACGGGCGCTTAATGTTTCTAAACATGCCGTTAATGTATCTCTGCTACTCTGTATGAGTTTCACAGGAAGACTATAGCATAGTGCCCGTCATCACTCACGTCAGGATGCCGGTCTGGCCATGAATGCCATAGAGCTATCACTGCTTTTTTGCGCCTGCGCACAGTAGGTAGGCATTGTGCTGTATGCTGCTACGCACGGCCGATCTGGCTTTGCATCCACTGAATCTGTAACCGGCAACATGGAACCTGTAATCCGTAGATAGACATGAGCAAAGGATTGGACATGACAAAAATTTCGCGGCGAACTTTTCTGAAGCAGACGGCGCTGGGTGCCGGCGCATTGGGATTGATGTTCACCGGGTTGCGTATGGGACGGGTCGCCGGGGCAGAGACCTTCCGCCTGCGCATCATTCACACCAACGACCACCACGCCCGGATTGAGCCGGAGCAAGTGCAACGGATTGGGGGTCAGCCGCCGGTTAACCGTAACTTTGGTGGCGTCTCGCGTCGCAAGACGTTGATCGACCAGATCCGCGCCGAGGGGGGCAACCAGTTGTTGCTTGACGCGGGCGACATTTTTCAGGGTACGCTGTATTTCACGCGGTACGAGGGGATTGCCGACCTGGCCTTCTATCGTGAGATGGGCTACGATGCGCTGACCCTGGGCAACCACGAGTTCAACCTGGGGCCGGCGAAACTGGCGACCTTTATTGATGGTGCCCGCAACGGTGGTACGATTACGGTCGGTGGATTTGATATTACCCTGGGTGGTAACGATATACCGGTAGTGAGCGCCAATATTAACTTGACGCCCGCATCGCCTCTGGTTGGTAAGATTGAGCCGCGTATTATCAAGACGTTGAATGGTGAGAAGGTGGGTATTTTTGGTTTAACCACGCCCTCGACCGCATTCCTCAGCAGCCCTGGCCCGACCGTAACGTTTACCAATCCGATTGATGCGGCAAAGGCACAGGTCACCGCATTACAGGCTGATGGGGTTAACAAGATCATTGCTCTGGCGCATCTCGGCTATCAAGAGGAGTTGGAACTGGCCGAGGAGGTGCCGGAGATCGATATTGTGGTGGGTGGACACAGCCACACGCCATTGCGCCCCCAGGGTGATACGCGCCCGCTCGGTGTCATGGCCGCTGGCCCCTACCCCACCCTTGTCGAACGCACAGGTGGTAGCCCGGCGCTGGTGGTCACGGCCTGGGAGTGGGGCAAGTGGCTGGGCGATATTTCGATCGGGTTTGATGCTATGGGCAATCTGATTCCTGATGGCATCATCGTGCGCCTGTTACCGGTCTGGGCCGATGGTCTGGGGTCGCCAGCGCGGGCGCTGTTGCCAGGAGAGGAGCCAGAGATTGCAACCTATGCCCCATTTGAGACCTTGATTGAAACCTTTGCCGAACCGATCAACCAGTTGCGCAACACGCAGGTTGGCACCACAGCGGTTGATCTCGATGGCGCACGCAACAATGTACGCAGCCGTGAAACCAACCTGGGCAACCTGATCGCCACGGCGAAGCGCAACAAGGTACTGGACATTCTGGAAGGGACGGGCAACACGCTGCCGGTGGTGGCGATTATGAATGGCGGTGGCATTCGCGCCAGCATTCCGGCTGGGAATGTCACCGTGGGTAACGTCTTGACCGTGCTGCCCTTTGGCAACACCATTGTTTACTTCACCCTGACCGGGGCGCAACTGAAGGAGGCACTGGAGAATGGTGTAAGCCGGGTCGGGCAGAGTGATGATGGCCGTTTCCCGCAGATCGCGGGGATGCGCTTCACCTGGAACCCAAATGCAGCGCCGGGTAGTCGTATCATCAGCCTGGAGATTGAAACGACAGCCGGTGCGGCAGCGCAGTTGGCGAATACCACCTACACCCCATACGACCCCACCGCCGACTATATCGTTGCGACCAACAACTTCCTGCTTAGCGGCGGCGATAATTATACCGTGTTCCGCGATCAGGCCCGGAATGCGGTGGATACCTTCTTCCCGCTGGCCGATATTGTGGCCGACTACATCCGTGACAATCCCAATGTCCAGTTTGCGGTCGAAGGCCGTATTCAGCGCCTGCCCTTCAGTTTGCGCATCATTCACACCAACGACCACCACGCTCGGATTGAGCCAGAGTTAGTGCAACGGATTGGGGGGCAACCGCCGGTTAACCGCAACTTTGGTGGCGTCTCGCGCCGCAAGACGTTGATCGACCAGATCCGCGCCGAGGGAGGCAACCAGTTGCTGCTTGACGCGGGCGACATCTTCCAGGGTACGTTGTACTTTACCCAGTACGAGGGTCTGGCTGATCTCGCCTTCTATCGTGAGATGGGCTATGATGCGATCACGTTGGGTAACCACGAGTTCAACCTGGGGCCAGCGAAGCTGGCAACCTTTATTGACGCTGCCCAGCAGGGTGGTACGATCAATGTCGATGGTCAGAATGTTCCTCTGGCTGGCACCGACATTGACGTGATCAGCGCCAATATTGTGGTTACGGAGGGTTCACCGCTGGCCGGCAAGATTGCCCCGTTTGTGATCAAAAGCTTTGCTGACCAGAAGGTGGGCATCTTTGGCCTGACCACGCCCTCGACCGCATTTCTCAGCAGCCCTGGCCCAACGGTGACGTTCGCCGACCCGATTCAGTCAGCACAGGCGCAGGTGGCAGCACTGCAGGCTGAGGGTGTCAACAAGATCATCGCCCTGGTGCATCTGGGCTATCAGGATGAGTTGGAACTGGCGGAAAAGGTGCCAGGGATCGATATTGTAGTCGGGGGGCACAGCCACACCCCGTTGCGACCAGAGGGCGATACGCGCCCACTCGGAATAGCGCCGGAAGGCCCATACCCGACGGTGGTGGAGCGTGAAGATGGGAGCAAGGCGCTGGTTGTGACCGATTGGGAGTGGGGCAAGTGGCTGGGTGATTTTTCGGTTGAGTTTGACGATAATGGCAACATAAACCCCGATAGTCTCCAGGTGCGCCTGTGGCCGGTCTGGGCTAGTATCCCTGGTGATGCACGTGACCTGCTGCCGCAAGAAGGGGCAGAGATTGAGCCATATGCACCGTTTGAAGCTCAGATTGCTACCTTCGTGGCACCGATCGATACATTGCGGAACACTCCGGTCGGGACGACAGCGGTTGAGCTTGATGGCGCACGCAACAATGTGCGCAGCCGCGAAACCAACCTGGGCAATCTGATCGCCACCGCGAAGCGCAACAAGGTACTGGACATTCTGGAAGGGACGGGCAACACGCTGCCGGTGGTGGCGATTATGAATGGCGGTGGCATTCGCGCTACCATTCCGGCTGGCAACGTCACCCTGGGTGATGTGTTGACGGTGCTGCCCTTTGGCAACACCATCGTTTACTTTACCCTGACCGGGGCGCAACTGAAGGAGGCGCTGGAGAATGGTGTGAGCCGCGTTGGGCAAAGCGATGATGGCCGTTTCCCGCAGATCGCGGGGATGCGCTTTACCTGGAACCCGAATGCAGCGCCGGGGAGTCGTATCATCAGCCTGGAGATTGAAACGACAGCCGGTACGGCAGCGCAGTTGGCGAATACCACCTACACCCCGTATGACCCCACCGCCGACTATATCGTTGCGACCAACAACTTCCTGCTTGGCGGCGGCGATAATTATACCGTGTTTCGCGATCAGGCCCGGAATGCGGTGGATACCTTCTTCCCGCTGGCCGATATCGTGGCCGACTACATCCGTGACAATCCCAATGTCCAGTTTGCGGTCGAAGGGCGGATTACGCGGTTGTATCGCACTTACCTGCCACTCATTCAGCGCTCGGCGGCGTGAGGCGCTGGTAGGGGACAGGAGACAGATGATATTCCACCCCTCTGGAAGGGGTGCCAGGGCGCGAACGGGCGATACCCCCATCCCCTTTCCAGGAAGGGGTATCACCCTACCTCCCCTGCGAGGGCATGAATGGAGATCAGGTGAGGGTGCGGTTCCTATGAGAGGGCATCACCCTCATCAGGGGATGCCAGTGAGCGTTGGGGATAACGTTTTATTCATATAGGGTTATGCTCCCGTGGCCCCATATCGATGTGCATCGCTCGCATCGCCCCGCCCTTGCTCGCCATTGTATCGCATTGCCGGGCAACGACCATCCATGGACATCATGGCCCCCGTTGCGGGGCAATGGATGACAAGGCGGGCACCCACAAATTGCCCGCAGCGCCCCGATACTCGCAATGCCCGCATTGCCTGCCCTTGCCGCATCGCCCGCAATGCCTGCATTGCCCGCATTGCCGAGCAACGACCATGCATGGACATCATTGCCCTCGTTGCGGGGCAATGGATGACAATGCCCATGCCATGATCGTAGGGGCACCTCGTGTGGGTGCCCGCAGCGCCCATCATTGAACTGCATCGCCCGCAATGCCCGCATTGCCGCAATGCCCGCATTGCCTGCCCTTGCCCGCTTTGGAAGGGAACTAAAAAGGATCACGAACGGCGGGCTACCTCCCTCGCAGGGAACCCCCCATTTCACAAGTGTAGGTTTTTTATTCTATCGTGTTGGGATACGGCAAAACGTACCTGACATCCTCCCCTGCCATGGGGGGAGCATCACCTCGCCTCTCCTGACCGGGAGGCCGCAAGTTCCCTCCCCTTCCACAATTTTGCCCCCGTATGCTATCCTATTCCTAAACCTATCGTCCCGTTCGTCGTGCTTCGTGAAAGGAATGCTATGTCCGATGCGGATACAGCGCGGGAACAGATGCTGCGTGCCGTGATTGCCGTGACCCT
>CALANA010000058.1 GCA_937925925.1 uncultured Chloroflexales bacterium
CATACGGGGGCACGGATTCCTCACTTCGTTCGGAATGACAGTTGCACGTCCCGCCCACGCACATACGGGGGCACGGATTCCTCACTTCGTTCGGAATGACAGTTGCACGTCCCGCCCACGCACATACGGGGGCACGCGGCCCGCGCTCCCAGGAGAAACAGAAACGCTGACGACAGCGCTTCCCGCTAAATGGGAACAGGCGCGTCACTCGTGTAACTTGACAGCATGCGTATTCCACGCTATACTTAGTGTGTAATTAACACTAACACAAAGGAGCGCTGGATGGAGGAAAACGCTGCAACCTATAACGCATCACGTTATGAGCGCCCATCGGTGACTGTCGATGTTGTTATTTTTACGCTACTCAACGGCGAACTGCATGTGTTGCTGGTGCTGCGGCGGCGCTGGCCGTATGAAGGCTACTGGGCCATTCCCGGCGGCTTTATCAATATGGACGAGTCGCTGGATCAAGCGGCCCGCCGCGAGTTGGAAGAAGAGACCGGCGTGCAAGATGTCTATCTGGAGCAACTCTATACGTTTGGCGAACCGCAACGCGACCCGCGCACACGAGTGATCAGTGTCGCCTATATTGCGATTGTGCCCGCCGATGATCACGAATTACATGTCAGCGATGAGAGCAGCGATGTACGCTGGTTTCCGGTGCGCACCCGACCAACGCAACTGGCGTTTGACCATGATCTTATTTTGAACTATGCGCTCTCACGGTTGCGTTCCAAGCTAGAATATACCACACTGGCGTTTCAATTATTGCCCGAAGTCTTTAGCATTCTGGAGTTAAAAGACATTTATGAGCAGATCCTGGGCGAAAAACTGGATAAGGGCAATTTCTATCGTAAGATCAAAGAGGCCGGTATTCTGGAGGAAACCAGCTTGCTGCGCGAAGGTCGTGGCCGACCAACCCGGCTCTGGCGGTTTCGACGTGATCGTGGTGATAAGCAGTTCGTGTTTCGTTGGCGCGAAGATCGCGGCAGCGACGATGAACCGGAGTGAGCGACCGCGTAGGATGTGCAACGACTACAGTGGTGTACACATGTATAAAGGAGTTAATCTATGTCTAACAAAATCAATCTTATCGATCAGTCGCGCCCTTTCCTGGCGTATCTGGGAGAATGGTACGATCATTTGCCGGAAATAGCGCTTGCAGAGGTAGTAGGTGCAACACCGCAGCAGATAGCTCTGTTTGTGGTGGATATGATTAATGGCTTTTGCAAGCAGGGGCCACTGGCGAGCGAGCGGGTCGGAACGTTGATTGCACCCGTGGTCGATCTGTGTACACGATCCTATGCGCTGGGTGTACGAGCTTTTGTGCTGGCACAGGATACGCATGATCCAGATACTCCGGAATTTGCGGCCTATCCTCCCCACTGCATCGCCGGCACGGCCGAGAGTCAGGCTATTGACGAGATCCAGGCATTGCCATTTGCCGGTGAGTTGACGACCATTACCAAGAACTCGCTCAGTGCCGACATTGGTACGAGTCTGAGTGAATGGATGCACGATCATACCCACATTCATACGTTTATAGTTATTGGTGACTGTACTGATCTATGTGTCTATAGTTCAGCGATGCACCTGCGCCTTCACGCCAATGCCTACAATCTCCAGCGGCGGGTGATTGTTCCTGCCAATACGGTTGAAACCTTCGATACACCGGTCAGCACTGCACGCGAATTAAACATCAGAGCGCATCCGGGAGATTTGCATCATGTTATGTTTTTACACCATATGGCGTTGAATGGAATCGAGGTAGTGGCAAGACTGTCCTGAGCAGGGTATTTACCAGCGTTCGGTCGGTGGAAACATTGAAAATATTTCGACGTACGCAGCGCCGGTACCTGTTCCCATCTGGGGGGAAGCGCTGTCGTCAGCGTGCATAGTGCGCCTGGGAGCGCGGGCGTCCCGCCTGCGTTGCCTCCTCACCGAGGGCACGCTGCCCGCGCTCCCAGGGAGTATGGGCGGGACGCCCGCATTGCCTCCTCGCCGAGGGCAAGATGCCCGCGCTCCCAGGGAGTGTGGGCGTCCCGCCTGCGTTGCCTCTTTGCCGAGGGCAAGATGCCCGCGCTCCCAGGCGGGCATGGTTCCTTGAGGGTGAACAGGTACCAGCGCCGTCGCGTTTGACGTAAAGGCCGCTATTCTGCTACAATCGCTCAGTAGTAATATATTTTGTAACAATCCGGAAGCAAACTGGTTACGCTATGAGTGAAACAATGCCTGAGACCCTTGATGGGCGCACCGACGAGTTTGGCATCGAGGCGGTGCGTGAATTGCTCGAACTGATCGAGCAGACCGACATTACTGAGCTATTGATCGAGCGCGGATCGTCCAAATTGCATGTCAAGCGGGGGAATGCAGCGCCGCCGCCCCAGCCTCCGCCGGCCCTATCAACTGTTCCGCTGGCGTTGAGCGTGCCGCCAATGTCTGGCATGGCTATGCCCCAGGCAGCTCACGCTCCAGTCGGGTATGCCCCGCCACCAGTTGTCTCTGCGCCACCCTACGCAGCATCGCATTCTGAAACGGCACCCGCAGAATCAGACTTACCCGACGGCCACGTGATAACATCGCCGATGGTCGGTACCTACTATACTGCACCTTCGCCCAAAGATCCGCCGTTTGTCCACGAAGGCGATGAGGTGCATGCTGGTGATACTGTGGGGATTGTCGAGGCAATGAAGATGATGAACGAGATTGAGACAGAGGTCAGCGGACGAGTGGTGCGTCTGCTGGTGAAAAACGAACAACCCGTGGAATATGGTCAGCCCCTGATGGTTATCGCGCCACTCTAATTCACTGCATCCCGATCTGGATTGTGTTCGGATGGCATAGGGTGGGAGCAGATGCATATTCTTACCGTTACCGAGATGACGGCTTATCTGCAAGAGTTGCTTGATGCCGATCTGGTGTTAAGTGATGTCTGGGTGCAAGGGGAGATCTCTAACTTTAGTCGTGCTACATCGGGACACTGTTACTTTAGTTTGAAAGAGAACGACGCAGTCTTAAGCGCGGTGATGTGGAAAAACCAGGCTCTGCGCCTGGATTTCTTACCCACCAATGGTGTGGCTGTGCTGGCCCACGGGTACGTGTCGTTCTATGCTCCCGGTGGCAGGTTGCAACTCTATGTTGATCTGCTCCGACCGGCAGGTATTGGCGCATTGCATGCGCGGTTTGAGGCCCTGAAGGCGCAATTGCAAGCAGAAGGGTTGTTTGAACCGGCCCGTAAACGAGCATTGCCAGCTCTGCCGCGTCGTATTGGAATTGTCACCTCCGAGCGGGGAGCGGCACTGCAAGATATGCTGACCATCATTGGTCGGCGTTGTCCATTGGTGGAAGTGCTGATTGCGCCATGCCTGGTGCAGGGGGATCAGGCACCGCATAGTATTGTAACTGCTTTGCAGGCCATCTATGCGACCCAGGTCGATGTGATTATTGTTGCCCGTGGGGGCGGTTCGCTTGAGGATTTGTGGGCGTTTAACGAGGAAGCGGTGGCACGGGCCATTTTTGCCAGTCCCATACCGATTATCACCGGGGTGGGACACGAAACTGATACGACGATAGTCGACTATGTGGCGGATGTGCGCGCCCCCACGCCATCCGCTGCGGCAGAACTGGTGGTACCTGATCGAGCTGAATTACACCAGCGACTAATCGGCTTGCGGCAACAACTTGACGCGACCACTATGGGTATGCTCCTCCATCGTCGACAGCAACTGGCGGATGGACTGGGCCGGTTGCAACGGCATAACCCGCTACTCCGGTTACCGTCTGCCCGGCAGCACGTTGATGATTTGCTGCGGCGGGCCTTTGATCATATGACCCACGCGGTTACATTGAGGCGCGCACACCTGCGTGGGTTGCAGGCCCAGCTTGACGTCCTGAGTCCCCGCGCAACTCTGGAGCGGGGATATGCTGTCGTCACTCGTCTCGCCGATGGTACCGTTGTCACCCGTGGCGACCAGGTGGCCGTTGGAGACAACGTACAGATTGTGTTTCAAGCGGATCAGGTCGTGGCAGAGATTGTGCAATCGGCTGCCGAACAAAACCCATGACACGCAAGCAACGTCATGCCAGGGCAGACACTATGAGCGAGCAACCACCTGTCGCAACCTATGAGATGCTCTATAGCCAGCTTCAGGCGTTGGTGATACGCCTGGAGGGTGGTGAGTTGCCCCTGGAGGAGTCGTTACAACTGTATGAAGAAGGGTTGCAACTGGCTGCCGCCTGTCAGCGGTTGCTTGATGATGCAGAACTACGGATCGAAAAACTCCAGATTAGCGGGCTAACTCCAGATTGATAGAAAAGCCGGGCTATGCCTCCTACCCAGATTGAGACTGTGCATCGTTATCCCCGTCTGATGACCTGGTCGATTGAACTGCTCTCGGCACTGGTTGTACTCCTGAGTTCGGGATACTTCGGTGCAGTATTGCTCCGTTATTTGTGGGATACGTTTGGTCTGGACGAAACTCTAGTGGGTGTCGTGCCCTTTCTCGCCGAGATTATTGATGCCGTCAATATGGTGGCTGATCGTCCCCGTGAACAGACGCTGGCCGATCTGGTTCCGGCACTGTTTTGGATGGCGCTGTCATTATTTGTCGTGTTGTTCCTGCGCAATGCGCTCCCCACGCTGCGAACCAGTTCACGTGGCATGCTGGTGGAGTTTGCTGGTGGCTGGATACCTCTGCGCTGGGGTGAATTCCGTACGGTGAAGGTGACGAGCGATCTGTCCAGTGAACGGTTTGTGTTGCTGGTTGAACCGTTGCCTAACCATCTGACGGGATGGCATCGCCTCTACAGTCTGATCTATCATCTGCGAGCCAGTCAGGGGTTTCTGGTGACTTCGAGCATCAGTGATTTTGAGAAACTGGTACAAACCATCCTGGTTGAATCCAAAAACGCGGCGCAGGTTCACGAACATGCGCAGGCAGTGCAACTTGATGAAACAGCGCAGTCACCACTGTTCCGCCTGTTGTTAAGCCCGGCGTCGTTCTTTAGCCAGCGTACATCAGACGAATCTGGCGTCGAAACAGCAGAGGCGGCGCAGGCCATGACCGGCGATGGTACAACGCCCGTGCGCGGAACCTATCCGCCTCGTATCCGCACCTTCTTCAATTGGATTGCTATCCTCCTGACCGTCTTGATCATCTGGCGTTATCTGCTCTACTGGGCCCAGTTTCTGGTGCTGATACTGCCCAGTCTACGCCCGGTTCCCTTTTTCGACCGTGTGTTGCCACCAGCAGCCTATACCGATTTAGCGACCTATTTCACCACCAGATCTGTACCATGGCTGGGCGTACCGGCATTACCCAACCTACCCTCACCCGTCTGGTTGCTGATTGCTGCACATGGAATGGTGGTGCTGATGCTGATAGTGCTGGCCGTGTTGCGTAATCTTCTGCCAGCGCTAGAGGTTCGGCCCGAGGGTCTGGCCGTCCAGGTTCAAAGCGGCTTTATCCCCAATCCGCGCTGGAAAGTGATCGGCTGGCATAACATCACGGCGGTTAAGGCCACCGAGTTGTCGGAGAAGAGTCAGATCCTGTTCATCCAGGTGCAAGAAAGCCCGTTGCCATTGAGTTATCGCATCAACAGTCTGCTGTATGATGGTAGCCTGGCACCTGGTATCCTGGTGACGTCAGCGATGAGCAATTTCGAGTTTGTGATGCAACAGGTACTCATGCCCGTGGCGCAACTTCAGGCCCGGCGCGAGCAAGAGGCCGAGGCCAGGGGCATTGATCCCCCAGAGCCGATCTTGCAACAAGAATCGCAGTCGTGGTTGCTCCGATTGACCTTCAAGCCGCGCCTTGCTATCGGTGCCCTGATCGAGCAGGCACGTGAGGAGATGCTGCCGACCGAGTTGCAACCGACTCTGGTCTGGCGTGTTGCCCCCCCAATGATCTGGGTAGGACTGCTGCCGGGACTCATTTTTCTGGGGAATGGCCTGTTTGTGCGGGGTGTTTTTCCAAACGTGGTACTTGGAGTGGGCACCGGGTTGCTCTGGTTGATCGGGTTGTTGGAATGGCCGCTGGTCTGCCTGGTGTTAATTTTGCTCGATGAATCGACCGGTGGTGGCGAAGAGGGGTATCGTGGGTTTTATCTGTATCCGGTGATTCAACTCTCGCGGGTATTGCTCTTACTCTGCGCTCTGACGCTGATCATCCTTGGATGGCCGGTCATAGCGATTATAAGCTGGCTCGGTGCGATTATGTTATCGGGATTCCTCAACGCCAGTCTGTGGAATCAACTGTATGAGTGGAAGGGCAGCCAGATGGTGCTGGGTGGCCTGGCTCCGGTTCTCTGGCAACTCCTGTTATTGCTGGTCTATGTAGTGGCGCAACGGTAGTCGTTGCCAGGGACAACCCCCATCTTTGCGTTTCTGCCGCTTTGCGCCTTTGCGTTCCAACGAGAGGGTAATTAGATCATGTTACGATGCGGCACAACGCTCTGCCATCCCCCCTACTCCCCCCACAGCGGGTGAGGGTGACTGTCACCCCCAGCGCGCTCATGCGCTGGAGGGCCTGCCGCTGGAGTCCCGGCTGCAGCCGGGGCGGGTGGCGTCCACGTGTGACCCCCCGCTGGGGAGGGGTCGGGGGGGAGGTGACAGTCACCTCCAGCGCGTTCATGCGCTGGCGGGCCTGGCGCTGGAGTCCCGGCTTGAGCCGGGGCGGGTGGCACCCACGTGTGCCCCCCCCCGGCCCCCCCCGCTGGGGATGGGTCGGGGGGGGGCGGTGACAGTCACCTTGTTCGGTGACTGTCACCGCCAGCTCGCTCATGCGCTGGAGGGCCTGGCGCTCAGTGGTGCGAGGGAGGGGGTGACAGTCACCTTGTTCGGTGACTGTCACCCCCAGCGCGTTCATGCGCTGGGGGGCCTGGCGCTGGAGTCCCGGCTGCAGCCGGGGCGGGTGGCACCCACGTGTGCCCCCCCGCTGGGGAGGGGTCGGGGGGGAGGTGACAGTCACCTTGTTCGGTGACTGTCACCTCCAGCACGTTCATGCGCTGGCGGGCCTGGCGCTGGAGTCCCGGCTTGAGCCGGGGCGGGTGGCACCCACGTGTGCCCCCCCCCGCTGGGGAGGGGGGGGAAGTGACAGTCACCTCCA
>CALANA010000059.1 GCA_937925925.1 uncultured Chloroflexales bacterium
TCTCTCAGCCCTGTGCAACCGGTAAGCCTGGCCCGGCGACAGTCAATACATACTGCTCGGTCGAAAGATATTTCTGGGCAACCGCTACGATGTCTGCATGGGTTACGCCGTTGATAATCTCCGGGTAGCGCTGAATATAGTCCAGACCTAAATTGTGGCGTTCGATACCCAGCAGCGTGCTGGCGATACCATCGTTCGTTTCCAGACCCAGCACCAGGCTCCCCGTGAGATAGGCCCGCGCATCGGATAATTCTTGCTCAGTTGGGCCTTCTTGCCGAAACTTCGCAATTTCCTTCAGGATCGCCTGGCTGGCCCGTCCAACATTCTCAGGATTCACCCCGGCAACAGCGGCCCAGGGGCCGGGGCCGAGATCAGCATCCAGCCCACTATAAACATAGTAGGCCATACCCTGGTTTTCGCGGATAGTATCTCCCAGACGCCCTCCCATGCCTAATCGCCCCAGAATCATATTCCCCACCATTGCCGCGTAGTAGTCGGGATCATCACGCGCCAGACCATGCACAGCCCATATGATATCTGATTGCACTTTACCGGCAATCACAACATCACGCCGCTGGACGCCAGAAAGGGGTGCAACCGGGGGTAAAGGCTGGTCTGATGGCACCATCGGCAGGTTCCACTCACCAAAGAAGCGTTCCAACTCATCAATCACGACGGCTGGCTCAACATCGCCCACAACCGCGATCGTCGTTAGTGCCGGATGATAAAGCTGATGAAATGTCTGCAAGTCAGCACACGTTAGTTGCTGGACGGTCGCCAGCGTTCCGCTCGAAAGGCGACTATAGGGATGGTGCGGTGGATAGAGCAGGGCACGGGCGGCACGACTGGCCTGGGTGCGGGTATCCTGTTCACTTTCGTGCAGACTCATGAGAAACTGACCGCGTAGTTTCTCGATTTCACTGGCAGGGAAGACCGGACGCAGCAACATATCAGCGAGCATCTCCAGCACCAGTGGAAGATCCTCGGCCAGCGCCTTGCCACTAAAACCAGTGCTGTGCAATCCACCACTGGCATTTACGCTGCAACCCCGTTCTTCGGTTTCGGTCACGATTTCCTGGAAGGTACGCCGGGTGGTACCCCGAATAAGCGCTGCCGCTGTAAACGCAGCCAGTCCTGATTGTTCGGCGGTTTCGTTGACGGCACCGACGCGCACCTCCCCACGTACCTTGACGGTCGGACTGCTCGGGTTACGCTGGATCAGTGCCACTATGCCGTTAGATAGCGTATGACGGGTAGCCGTGGCAATACCGCCAGGTACGACCACCGGTGCGGTCATGGTTAAAAACAGCGGATCGAACCGCATATATTCCTCCTCATTCAAGCCACGTCCGATGGAATAAAGTGCCCAACGGTACGCCGCTTTTCAATTAAATAGGTCTGAGCCACGCGCTGCACATCCTCTGCGCGTACCTGGGCCAATTCATCGAGCAGCGTTTCAGTGCGTTTGTAGCTATCCAGCATTTCCCACATACCCAGCGAGAGGGCCTGATTGGTGACACTCTCGCTGCTATAGGCGACCTGGGCGCGGAGTTGTTTACTGACCTTTGCCAGTTCTGCGGCACTGATGCCTTCTTGCTGAATTTTCTCAATCTCGCGCAACAGAGCGGCTTCAACTTCGGTCGCCGTATGTTCATGACGTACCGTTGCACTCAGTTCAAACAGAAAGGGATCAAGAGACGGGACATAGTTGCTACCGGCGCTACTCGCAAGTTCTGTTTCCACCAGAGCCTTATAGATCCGCGCACTGCGGTTGGTCTGGGCACCGCCATTGGCGAACGACAACGATTTACCGCCGCTCAGAACGGCATCGAGAATAGCCATGGCCGCAAAATCGGGGCTACGACAATCCGGGGCCAGATACGCAATCTGCACAAGCTCAGCATGACCAGGGCGGCAGATTGTAACACGACGTTCACCCTGTGGTTCCGGCTCAACCGCTCGAAAAGGTGGCAGCGGCGGGCCAGCAGGTAAGTCTGCAAAGAACCGCTCGATCTGTTTTAGCATCGCATCGGTTTGAAAATCACCGACCAGTACCAGCACAGCATTGTTCGGCATATAGTACAACTGGTAATGCTGATAGAGATCATCACGGGTCATGCCCAGCAGATCACTTTTATAGCCAATGATCGGATGATGATACGGATGCACGGTGAACGCGGCAGCCTTGACTGCCTCATCCAGCCATGTTTCTGGATGGTTGGCGTAGCCTTCCAGTTCGGAAATAATAACCGTGCGTTCGCTTTCTACATCTTCGGCATCAAACAGGGAATTGATCATCCGATCAGATTCGATCTGCAACCCCAATTCAATTCGATCCGCCGGCAGAGTTTCAAAATAGGCAGTAAAATCAATCCAGGTAAAACCGTTAAACGTACCACCATTGCGAGCGATCAGACGGTCAAACGCACCACGGGGCATCGTTGGGGTACCTTTGAAGAGCATATGTTCAACCCAGTGACTGATTCCTGTCAGGCCACTGGCTTCATTGCGTGCCCCTACCCGATACCAGATCCACGATGTTGCCACGGGAGCACTGTGGACTTCTTTGGTCAGGATAAGCATACCATTCGGCAGGGTATGGGTATACACGGTCGTATCAGACATTCTTATTTCCTTACAGCATGTAGAAAAATCAGCAATAATTGTAGATCATACACAATGATAGATATGATACCATGTCTGCGCCACCCCCGCTGGTGTGAGAACGGTTCAGACCTGGGTAATCCCGCACACCAGGAGCGCGGGTACTTGCCCACAGCGGCTCACTTTCGTGATACGGTTGAGCGCAAGATGCCCGCGCTCCCAAGAGGAGAGTGAACATTTATTCTGTTGTGGACAAAATGTGGAAAATGTGGACAAGTAGTCATAATCCGAGATCGAAGAGTGCGAAAATAGATACCTGATAGAGATTATCATAGATTGACGATGGCGGTGACAGCAACCCTCCATGCGTGCTGAACGCGAGTCCTGACTGAGGCCATAACTCCGTTACTGCAGCACGCTAGAGGCGGCAGCAACAGAGCCACACTTCATCCCTAAACTATGTTGTCACAGTTCACCAGCCAGGACGCTATCGGCCCCACGGCGTCGGTCAAGCTGCTCTTTGCACCACCCCGCTGCCGCTGTGGCTCTATCGCGCAACCCTGGCTTTACCGAAAAGGAATGATGCGGCAATTGTGAAACACGATACGGCTACACGCGCCAGGAATTCTTGCAGATGTGCCTGAGTGCTATTCGCCTCCGTGAAGACATACCGCTGATCCACAAGAAACACGGCATTGCCATGAAATTGGGTGAAACGTGTATGTTATCAAACCTGTCGAATACGCTCGGCTCTCAGCAGCCATTCGGTGGCCTGGTCTGTTTCTCGCGGTCGTAAAACTTCCCGTCACAAGGTGAGATTCTTATGTCTGAGTTTGCTGGTATTTGTGTGTTGTATATAGAAGACGATCCGGATATTGCCGACCTGGCCCAACGACATCTGCACCGAGCCGGATATGTGGTAGATACTGCCCCTGATGGGGTCACGGGGTTAGCACTCTATGCCGATCACCGGTACGATGTCGTGACCGTCGATCAACATATACCCCGGCTGGCTGGATTGGATGTCATCCGTGCCCTGACCGCGCATACGCCAGCGCCAACCATTATTATGGTCACCGGTACTGGCGATGAACAGACCGCCGTCGAGGCCATGAAATTAGGGGCCAGTGATTACCTGGTAAAAGACACTGAAGGTGGCTACCTAGAATTACTGCCAGTGGTGATCGAACGCGCCTTACGTCAGCGCCAGATTGCCGATCAGAAACGGCAGGCCGAAGAGGCGCTCCGTGAGAGTCAGGCACTGCTTCAGGGCTTGCTGGACTATGCCCCGGCAACGATTTATGTCAAAGACTCCCATGGACGCTTCTTGCTGGTTAATCGCCAGTTTGCATCGTGGCTCAAGCTACATCCCTGGCAAATGGTCGGCAAATCGCAGTATGACCTGTTTCCGGCTGAGATTGCGACCGCCTGGGCCGAGCAAGATCAGCAGATCATCACCACCTGTGAGCCGGTAGAGTTTGAGGAAACCCTGGAGATCAACGACGGTCGCTGGCGGACCTATCTGACCATCAAGTTCCCGCTCTATGATGCGCAGGGGCATGTGTATGCGGTTGGTGCGGTATGCAACGATATTACCGAGCGCAAACACCTGGAAGAGATCCTAGAACTCCGGGTACGCGAACGTACCGTGCAACTGGAGGCAACCAGTTATCAACTCCAACGCAACCGTGATCTGTTACAAACGATCTTTGATGGGATTAACGATGGTCTCCTTCTGCTTAACCAGTCGGGCTATATTATGACCGCTAACCAGGCCATGTGTGTACTGCTGGGCCGATCGTTGGAGCAATTGATCGATCAATCCTGGGCAGCCTTTTGTCAAACGCCAGAGATAAACCAGATCGACACCGAGATTTCTTTTCCAGGCTTATGGGTACTGGATACACTTCAAGATGGTCTTCCCCGCCGTCAACGTGAACGGTTTGTGCTGAATGGAGCTACAACGCGGGTGCTAGATTTACATGCCCTGCCGATTTACAGCGCCAATACGCCTGCAACCTCTGGTCAGGCAGTTGATCGTGTGGTGTTACATGTCGTCGATGTGACTGAGCAACTGCAACTTGAAGCGTTGATGATTGAAAATGAACGCTTTGCTGCCAGTAAACGCCTGACGCAAATTGTGGCTCATGAAGTCAATTCGCCACTGCAGACGATTATGTTCTCGCTCGATATGTTGCTGCGTAAAACGAGTAACAGTGAACAACAGGCCTTCTTGAATGTGGCCCAGGAAGAAGTAGAACGCATTGGCAAAATCTTGCATCAGTTGAAAGACATTTATCATACACCCGACAATAATTCTGTGACACGCGATGTCAATGCCTTGCTCGAACGGGTTTTACTGCTAACGGGTGGCAAACTAGCCCAGAATCATATTGTTGTCGAGCGCGATCTCGTCGATGATCTTCCGTCTATACTATGTTCTCCCGATCAGCTTATGCAGGTTTTTTTAAACTTAATCCTGAATGCTATCGATGCGATGCCTGATGGTGGAAAGTTATACATTAAGACGAATGTTCAAATGATAGAAAGTAAACACATGGTAATAATAGAAATTACAGATACCGGTATAGGCATCGAGGATAATATAAAGTCACGTATTTTTGAACCTTTCTTTACAACAAAATCACATGGTTCTGGTTTAGGATTATCCGTGAGCCAGAAAATTATCAAAGCAGCCCGAGGTAGCCTGGAGGTGCATAGCACCGTGGGACAGGGCACCACCTTTCGTATTATATTGCCTATATATGGAGAACAAGCGGAATGAATGCCCATGTACTGGTTGTCGAAGATGAACAACGCTTACGTGAAATGCTCGCCTATGTTCTTGAAGACGATGGCTACCAGGTGACACAGGCACCCGATGGCGAAACGGCAATTGCGCTGTTAACCGAGACACATTCGGCCCATGACACTTTTGCGGTCGTTATCACCGATCTGGTCATGGGCGATGTTGGTGGAATTGAAGTGATGAATATTGCCCGTCATTTGCCCAACGCACCTGAGGTGATCCTCTTAACAGGCCATGGTTCGCTGGAGAGCGCAATTGCAGCCGTCGATCAAAAAGCGTTCGCCTACCTGCTGAAGCCCTACCCACCTAACCAGTTACGAGAGCGTGTGGCGGCGGCGCTGAAACATCGTGCGGATATGCGACAACTCCTGGAAAGCACGCGCAGCGCTACTGATACGGCTGGCAAATCTGGCGCTGAACTGTTATCAACCCGAAACCCTGAAACGGCTGTCCTACCAGATACACCTCCTGCATATGCCTCTCAGCCACCTGCCGAGTCATCTTCAGCCAGCGCCACGAACGAGCGTTATCTCAGGGTAGGTCAACTCTGTATCGACACCTATCGCCATGAGGTCATGTTCGCTAGCAAACAACTAGATATTACTCCCACCGAGTATAAGATCCTGCTATGTCTGGCGACCACTCCTGGTCGTGCCGTGCCGTTCACCGAAATTGTCGTGCATACCCATGGACGCAACATTGCTCGCTACGAAGCCAAAGATTTATTGGGATGGCATATTCGCAATCTCCGCACCAAGTTTGATCGCCGCTACCTGATCAGTGTGCGCGGTGTCGGTTATATGCTGGCTGATCCAGAGGAGGCGGCTGATCACTGAACTATTGTGGATAGATGCGCGGAACTGGTTAAGCCGAGATGTGTGATAAACCATGGAGTTCAGGCATGCTTTCATAGAGGCCGCGTCAGCTTTACAGAGGCGTATGAGAGCTTCAGCCCGCCGGCTGACTGGAAAGCGGCGCTACACTCCACCCAGGCGGTGAGTGCCCGTAACGGCGAGCAATCCGGTCAATCCTGATCATCTACTGCGGATGGCACGGCTTATTCGTGCATTCGTGGCCCTACTCGTGGACGACTAACCCGCTATGGTACTCCATCCGTGAATCACCGCGTAAGTAATACCAAATTCGTCTTATTGGTACCCCGCAGGTCATCTGGAATGCCGAGATTCTTCACTCCGCTACGCTCCGTTCAGAATGACAAAGAAGCAGTCATCACGCGGATTTGGTATAAGGCGTATTATTGCCACATTGTACCAACATAGAAATGCCTTTCGGTGGTAAAGAGGTAACCGTTCAGAGGGACTTTCGCCAGCGGGGGTGCGCGGGGGCCTGCGGCCCCCG
>CALANA010000060.1 GCA_937925925.1 uncultured Chloroflexales bacterium
TGTCGTGCGCAGCGAAACATCGTCCCAGCGAGGGTGAAGTTTTCTCCTCGCTGGCGCTCGTCGAAATGCCATTCTGTTGCAAGATGACAGTCACCTGGACTGGGATGAACTATTCTTCTGCTCACCGGGGTTTCCTGAAACTCTTCTTCGACGGCTTCTCTCGTCATGGTGAAAGTCAAGATTCGATCAGTCAGCCACTCTGCGTCATCGTCCGCGATAGTTTCCCAAACCGCCATCACTTCGTCATCTAAAGAGACTTCGTTAACCTGCCGCTGATGTGGTATCATCCTTACAGAGACCGGCAAAACCAGACAGCGCTGAAGCATCCTGAGCGTTCAAGCGTTGAAGCGTTCAAGCGGCAGCAACATGTAGTAACGACTTTCGTCGTTTCTGAACCCTGGTGAAGCGTTCGAGCGTGCAAGCGTGCAAACGTTCAAACGGCGACGTGCCGAGCAGTATGGAGTGACGACTTTCGTCGTTGTGTGCGAGCGCACTGAGCGTCCCAGGCGTTCAAGCATTCGAGTGTTCGAGCGTTCAACCGGCGACGTGCCGAGCAGCATGGAGTGACGACTTTCGTCGTACAGCATGCTTACTTTCTATTGTACATCAAAATGGGGAAACGTATGTGCCTATGAGTGAATCGATGGAATCGCTGGAGACCCTGCTGAACCAGGCCGAAGGGCCAACGCTGGCATTTATGCACGAACGCTGCAAGCTGGATGACCTGGCTGAGACGCTGGTAGCGATGGCGAATGCGCAGGGGGGAACGATACTACTGGGCGTCAGTGGTCGCGCTCGTGCGCGTATCGATGGGCTGAAAGACGTAGCGGCTGCCCGCGATATGGCGTTGGAAGCGGCGCTGATCTGTGCCCCGCCGCTGGTGTTGCCGCTCCCTCAGATCGTGACCCACGCTGACGCCACGCTGCTGCTTATTACCGTGCCCCCAGGCTTGCCGCATGTCTATAGTTTGCATGGCAAATATCTGCGGCGCGAGGGGGCTACCAACCAGCCACTCATGCCTGACGCACTGCGCCGCTTGCTCCGCGATCGGGGCGAGGTGAGCTGGGATCGCCTGGCGCGGGCGGATGTCACGCTGAACGAACTGGATGCCAACAAGGTGGCAGCCTATGCACGCCGGGTTGGGATGACGGTTGACGGACACGCTTTTGATTTTCTGTTTCGGCGCGGCTGTCTGGCCCGCACCGGTGATGGCTCCGATTATTGCCCGACCAATGCCGGCTTGATCTTGTTCGGTAGCAACATTGAACACCACTTTCCCCAGGCCGAAATTACGCTGGTGCAGTATCGGGGCCGCGATCTGGCCGACGAGTTCGAGCGCGAAGATGTGCGCGATACCCTGCCCGAAGCCGCCCGGCGCGCCGAACGCTGGCTGATGGAGCATATGCGTAAGGGCAGCCGTATGGTCGGCCTGGAGCGGCAAGACTGGACGCAATTTCCGCCCGCTGCTGTACGTGAGGCGCTGATCAACGCCATTGCCCACCGCGATTACGGCATACGCGGCGAAGGCATTCGTATTGCCCTGTTTGCCGATCGGCTGGAGTGCTATTCACCGGGCCGACTACCCGGTCATGTCACCCTGGAGAACATCGTGACTGAGCGCTTCAGTCGCAACGAAGCGCTGGTACAGGTATTGGCCGATTGGGGCTTGATCGAGCGGCTGGGCTATGGCATCGACCGGATGCTGCAACAGATGGAACAGGCTGGCCTGCCACCGCCCACCTTCCGCGAGACTGCCGCCGGGTTCCTGGTGGTCTTGCAGGGCCAGACCTTCCCAATCGGCGTCAACGAGGCCGTGGATACGCAGGAATGGGTTCGCATGGGTTTGAACGAGCGCCAGATTGCGGCCTTGCTACATCTGACCGAACACCGCCGCATTACTAACCGCGATCTGCAAGAGCTGTCGCCAACCGTCAGCGCCGAGACCATCCGGCGCGATCTGGCCGATCTGGTCGAGCGCGGCCTCTTGCTCAAAGTTGGCGAAAAACGGGCAACGTACTATATTTTGAAGTAACGCAAAGACAAGGAGGCGCATGTATGACGGCACCAACAATCCCTCAGTGCCTGGAGCCTGACATCTTTCGTGCTGAACAACGTGCCCAGGCTGCCGAAGAGGAACTGGCCCGGTTGCGGGCAGAGTTGGCAAAACTGCAAGGCAACCGGTCATAATGTCAGATATAAAGAAACTCGCAGGCCATTGGGTAATGACCTGCGAGTGAGCCCGGGAGGTGCGTAGAAACTGTCGTTAACGGTATCTCACCAGCATAGAACCGCCGATGTCACCCGACGGTGTGTGTGGGAGGATGCTGATGAGAGCGGAGGACCGTTAACCAGGTTCCACATATGCCTTATTCTATCCATGTCGGTTACAGACGAGTAACGAAGATTGGCTCGTAGATATAATCTGTTCATCAAAGGAGGGAACCAGGTGCCAGAAGCTCATCCGGTTGTGCCGCCCGCTGTCCATCAATCCGATTCGCCACGTCTGGTTTTGTTCCTCTGTACGGGAAACTACTATCGCAGTCGTTTTGCTGAATTGCTGTTCAACGCCCGCGCCCGCGCTGCCGGGGTGCCCTGGATCGCCGACTCACGCGGGCTGGCGTTGGAATTCGGGATCGCCAATGTGGGGCCGATCTCGCGCCATGTCGTCGAGGCACTGGCTGCTCGCGGGATTGCCGTCGATGCCGAGCCGCGCTTCCCGCTGCATCTCCAGGAAGACGAGCTACACGCCGCACACCTGATCATCGCGCTCTGTGAGCGTGAGCATCGCCCACTGCTCACCGAGCGCTTCCCGGCCTGGCCGGATCGGGTGATGTACTGGCATATTCACGATGTGCATGTCACGCCTGTCCCAGATGCGCTGGCTGCTATCGAGGAGCAGGTGCAGTGGTTGCTTGGCACGTTAGAACGGTAGAACGTTGGCACGTTCTACCGTTCTAACGTTCTACCGTTGGCACCTCTCAGCGCTGGATCAGCGGCAGGTACACCCGCGATTCGCTGGTCACGGCGGGAGAGCGCACCTCCTGGATGACCTCGTTTGAAGTGCTGGACGCATAATCGTCGTCGCCCTGATACACGGCGGTGATCGTATGCTGGCCTAGCGGCAGCGTCGCCGTGGTCAGGCTGGCCTTTCCATCAGTAAGCTCCTGTGTCCCCAATTCAGTCTCGCCGTTGTAGAACTTGACCATACCGGTGGGTGTGAGCTGGCCTTCCGCAGCCTCCACCACAACATTGAACGTCACGGTCTGACCCAACGTCGCTGGATTGGGCGCAGCCGTCAGCGTCGTCGTGGTTGGCCGGCGTACCACCTCGTGTGTCAGTTCCGCCGAGCGACTCGGCGCATATGCGGCGGTGCCTTCATATTCGGCCCAGATCTGGTATGTGCCCAGCGGCAGACTCTCGATCAGCACCGCCTGCCCATTTGCCAGACTCACCTTGCCGCCCAGCGGCTGATTACCACTATAGAAGGCAACCGTACCGGTCGGTATGCCATCACCCTCCATTGCCGTCACCATAGCCGTGAATGTCACCGGCTCGCCGTTCAGTGATGGACTGGGATCGGCAGTGATCGTTGTCTCGGTCTGGATTGGATCGGCCAGGCGCACGATATACTCCACAAGCAGCGACGTACTGGGCTGATAGGTAACATCGCCGCTGTATTCAGCCGTCATGCGATAGGTGCCTACCGGAAACTGGCGTGTACTCGGTGACCAGGTGGCGCTGCCATTTGTCAGTTCAATGTTCTCCGCCAGTATATCAGAACCGTTCTTGATCGTAATGCGTCCGGTCGGTATCCCCTCTTCTTCACCGGTCACCGTAATCGTAAACGTTATCGGCTGTCCAAATATGGCCGGACTGGGTGGGATAGCCGCAATAGTGGTCGTCGTTGCGCTCCGCTCACTCACCACCTGGTTCACCGCCTCGTCCTTGTCCTTATCGGTGGTGCTGGAAATATAGTAGTCATTGCCGGTGTATGTGGCTGTGATCAGATGCTCGCCAAGGGGGAGTTCAGCGGTTGTGGTGCTGGCAGTGCCATCATCGGCAAGCGTCACCGTTGCCAGTTCCTCGGCCCCTTTAAAGAAGGTCACGTTACCATCAAGTTGTTTATCGCTTCTGCCCTGGGCTTTTAGCGTGGCGGTGAAGGTGACGGTCTGCCCCAACCGCGATGGATTAGGAACGGCGCTCAATGCAATGCTCGTCTCGACTCCGACCGTTACGCGCTGCTCGCCCTTGCTGGGCATATACTGGTCGTTACCAGCATAGCGAGCGATCAAAGTGTAGCGACCGGCGGGCAGACCAGCAGGTATATTGAGACTGGCCTTCCCCTCGGCATCAAGATTACGTTTGCCCAGTTCCTCACTGCCATTGAAGAACGTCACGCTCCCGGCAGGTTTTTGCCCGTCGGAGGCGGTCATTTCTACGCTGAGCGTGAACGCCTGTTTACCGGCAGGTTTTTCGGGCGTTACGGTCAGCTTCAGCGTCGTGCTGGTGCCGATGACGGTCACCGGCGTGAGCGGTTGGGCGTTGGTGCCATCGCCCAGTTGCCCGCGAAAGTTTGATCCCCAACACTTGACACCGCCGTTGATCAGCGCGCAGGAATGTTCACTGCCACCTGTCAGCACAGTTGGTTTGCTGAGGTTCTGTACCGCTACGGGAGTCAGTTTATTGGCCTGTGTCCCATCACCCAGTTGTCCTCTGTTATTCGCGCCCCAGCATGAGGCACCACTCGCTGTGGCCGCGCAGGTGTGGTTCGCGCCCGCGACCAGCGGTACGACGGCGCTGAACTCGGATATCGCTACAGGTTGCAGCTTCGGTTCTATGGTGCCATCGCCCAGTTGCCCGCTTGCGTTGGCCCCCCAGCACTGCACGCTCGTGTCTGTCAGGGCACAGGTATGGGCTGCGCCAGCCGCTAGCATACTGACCGGGCCGCTCAATCCATTTATCAAAACGGGTGCGGCACTATTCGTTGTCTCCTGGTTGCCCAGTTGCCCACTCGCGTTTGCTCCCCAGCAGCGCGCACCCGTATTGGACAACACACACGTGTGATCTGCACCCGCCACCAGCGCAGTGACACCGGCTGAACCCTGGACGCGACTCGGTGTTGCACTGAATGTAGGTGTCGCACCACCCAGTTGTCCATTGTTGTTGCGCCCCCAACAGTAGACACTCCCATCCGCCAGCAGAGCACATGTGTGGTTATTACCCGCCGCCAGGGCAGTGACAATGCTCCCATCAGGCAACCCGACCACTGCGACCGGTGTCAGGCGCTGTTCGGTGCTGTCATCCCCCAGTTGCCCGAAGGTATTATCACCCCAGCATCGCACACCGCCGCTGGCAGTCAGAGCGCAGGAATGGCCCGCGCCAGCCGCCAGAGCTGTGTTGAGTGAACTCATGCCGGTGGTCAAGTCGGCTACTGCTACCGGAGTGGAACTACTGGCGGTTGAGGTATTGCCCAGTTGTCCACGATTATTAAAGCCCCAGCATTTCACACCACCGTCAATAATCGCACAGTTGTGTTCAGTACCGGTTGCCAACGCAGTTACGCCGGTACCCAAACCCTCCACATTGACCGGCGCCAGCCGTGCCAGCGAGCCATTGCCCAGTTGCCCACTGTTGTTTGCGCCCCAGCACTGCATACCGCCGTTGCTCGTCAGCGCACAGGTATGACCGGTGCCAGCAGCGAGGCGATCCACGCCACTGCTCAGGTTTTCTACTGATATGGGTACGCTGCTATTTGTTGTTCCTCCATTACCCAGTTGTCCCGTGTTGTTCAGCCCCCAGCACTTCACTTCACTGCCGATCAGGGCGCAGGTATATCGAAAGCCGGCCACCACCACCGTTGCGCCACCGGTCACATTTGATACCGGTACCGGGCTTAAACTATTTTCGTTTGAGTTATTCCCCAACTGCCCAACCCGGTTGTCGCCCCAACACTTGATACCGCCATTGATCACCGCACAGGTGTGTTCAGAGCCTGCCGCCAGGGCAGTGGCAGGACCACCTGGATCGGACACGTCCACAGGTATCGGGCTGGAGTTGGTTGTATTATTCCCCAGTCGGCCCCCGCCATTACTGCCCCAACACTTGATACCCCCCGTATCTGTCAGCGCACAGGTGTGACTCGTTCCGGCTGCCAGCGCAGTAATACCGCTGCTTAATCCTACCACATCGACCGGGGTTGAACGATTGATGGTGGAATTATCGCCCAGTTGCCCGCTACCGTTTTCGCCCCAGCACTTGACACCACCGCTCGTGGTCAGGGCGCACGTATGGTTGGCACCGGCGGCCAGAGCAGTCGCCTGCGTGCTTACGCCGCTGGTTAATCCGGTCACATCGACTGGGGTTGAACTATTGATGAAAGAATTATTGCCCAGTTGTCCACTCTGGTTGTTGCCCCAGCACTTGACACCGCCATTAACCACAGCGCAGGTGTGGTCGTTACCCGCTGCCAGCGCGGTCACGTTGCTGGTTAAGGTTGGAACAGGCGTGGGTTGCAGCCGTTGCTCGGTCGTACCATCCCCCAGTTGCCCGAAGGTGTTATCGCCCCAGCACTGCACGCCCCCGTTGATAACAATACAGGTGTGCTTCTCGCCGCCCGCGACCAGTTCTACGCCGCCCGCAGCATATGCGGGCGCGTGCTGGCCCAGGGGCAGGCGCGGTAATGCCAGCAGCAGAATGAGCCAGGGAATGACCCATCCTGCGTGCATGCTTTTCTTTATACTGTTTCGTCGCATACTTCCCTCCCGTCGTTTAACCGGTAATAAAATATGGTATCAGCATACCCGGCCGGTGTAACCAGTTTATTACCATGCGTCGCCAGGGGATAGGCGACAGGCGATAGGGGATAGGCGACAGGCGATAGGCGATAGGGGATAGGCGACAAGGGATAGGCGACAGGCGATAGGCGGCATGTAGTAACGACTTTAGTCGTTTCCAGCGCACTTGTTTGAATGCAAAGGCTGAAAGGGGCACAGGTGCAGCGATCATCCATATCTGGGGTCAGGCGGTGGGTAGCGCGAGGCGATGCGGCGTGGAGTGCGTTTTTCCTACCGCAGAGGACGCAGAGCGGTGCAGAAACAACCTTGCACGTGGAAGCCCGCTCTCCCCCGTGGCTCTGCGCCTTTGCATCTTTGCGTCTTTGCGTCTTTGCGTTAAAAAAGCGACCGTGGAAGAGCGCGAGGTGTCTTCGCGTTAGAACGTGCCAACGTGCCAATGCATCTGGCGCGAGGCGCACCCGACTGTTACCGCTCCAACACCCCCGGATAGCGCCAGCGCAGGTAATGCTGGCCCACGTTCCCCATCTCCACCCGCCAGGCGGGATCATTGGCCGGGGTATAGGTCAGCACGCGCCGCTGGAAGGCCTGCAGCAACACATCCTGCTCGACCCCGCCCACCAGCGTGCGTGTCCAGTATGGCTCGCTGATCGGCAACCCGACCACAAACAGCCAGTCGATAATCGGCCCCTGACGGTAGTCCCCGTCCACATAGATCAGCCCCTGCTGGGTAAAGAAATCGGTGAAGACCTGCGGAATATTGTGCCCCAGTTGCTCATTATAGGCTTCCAGCATCACGCCATAGCGTGCCAGGTCGGGAGCGTCATAGATCTGCCCATCGGCCGTCAGCACGCTGGTCACCAGTTCACCCCGGCGGCGCGGGGCCGGCTGTGCGTTGAGCGGATAGGCCACCGTGCGCAAGGAGCGATAGGTCGGCGCATTGGGATTCGTCGTCTCCGGATCGCCCGCCACTGCCACGGTGGCCGCCTCGCGTGGCTCGAAGTCTGCATCGCCCACCTGCATCTGCCCGCTGATCAACTCGATCACCAGCAGGCCATTGGTGACATACCAGGCATCGTGGGGAGCGGTGGGATTGCTGATCTCCATGCGGCTCTTGTCAAAATATTGCACCAGGCGCATGCCGTTCGGTGCCTCGCGGTATGCCTCGAGGAACCCATCCGTCAGCGGCCGGTTGCCCCAGATCCACGAACGTGGCTGCAAGCCCCGCACCGCGCGCGCCACCGGCAAATCCGCCCGCTCCCAGACGGTGCGGAAGGCACCATCGGCAAAAAAGCCGGTAGCCGGGGGTGGCGCGCCGGGAGTGTTGCTGGTGGCGGATGTACTCACCACCACATACTCCTGGTCGGGTTCCAGCCGCAACACCGCCTCGGAGGTGGGGGCACCGCCGTTGACGCGCACCTGTGTCGCAGCGCCGATTGGACGCAACCGCACATCCAGTGCGCGGTCAGCCTGCAGGCGATAGGTCATCCGCGCCACATCCAGCTCGAACTGCACCAGCGCCCCCTGAAAGCTGAAATTTCGGATGCCGTCGTTCGAGAGATCCTGGAACGGATGCGGCTGCACAATCAGCGCTGCGGGCGTCATCGTCAGCCCATAGTGCCCGCCATAGACGGCCAGGAACCAGGCGGCGCTGTCCCAGGTGCGGCCACCGTCGCCGCTGTTGCCAGGGCCATACCGCGCATTCGGGCCAGCCGCAAACTCCAGCACCGGCGGGTCGGTCGCCCGCGCCATAGCGGTATAGGCCTGTAGCAACGTGTTGGCCGCGTCCGGGTAACCCGCAGCGGCATAGGCTGGCGCGGCCAGGCCAACGATCCAGGGGGCGCTGCCATCAAGCATCCACAGCGGCACCGGTGGGTCAACGACACGGCGTGTTTCTGGCTCATAGCCGCCCAGCGTCAGGCGCATGGGCGTCGGGGTGTCGATCAGTTGCGGCAGTAATTCGTACAGCGTCGAAACCAGTGTTGTGTAGCGTGCGCCGTCCTCTGGCGCGATCAGGCCGCTGCGTAGCGCCGCAAAAACACTGTAGGTCTCCAGCAACGTCACCGGCGGGCCGTTGATCTGATGCCAGGCAATCGGCCAGGGCTGATCGTCCAGCCAGTAGCCGCCCTGTGCCACCGGGCGGTGAAACCCGGCCCGCAACTGTGCTGCCCGTTGCGTCCATACACTCCCATCGGCACCAACAGCCTGCTCCAGTTCAGCCAACTCGCGGAAGGTGGTATAGAAGCGGGCGATAGCATAGGTGTGCATCACCGTCTTGTAGAGCGAGTCATAATAGCCATAGGGCCAGTCATCGCCATCGGGCAACCCGTCGCCGTCGCTGTCAATCTGCACCATACGCATGCCAATGCGCTGCACGGTCTCGCGGTACCGCTCGTAGAACGCCCGATCACCAGTCTTGGCAACATACACATAGACCGCGTGGATCAGGTTGGGCAGGCTGTCCCATGCCTGTCGGTTCTCGTGATACGGCCCGGTGGGATAGACATAGATCGTCTCTGGCGCAACACCGTCGGCGGTCACGCGACTCAGAAAAAGCTCTATGTTTTCGCGCAACACATCCATATTACCCAGCGCATAACCATAGCCGCTGATCGCATAATCCAGATCGCGTGTCCAGGTACTATTGGTATAGCTGCGCTGGCTGGCGCGCAACGCCCGCAACCCACCGATGGAGATAATGTTGGCCTGATAGCCGTTTGCCAGCAGCAGCGCCTCGATCTCCGGATCGTAGCGGGCAGCCGCGTTCCCCGCGTCGCGGGCCACAAAGGGCAGCGGCGGCAGCGTTGCCGCCACCAGCGTCGCCGTCGATTCGGGTGTGCTGGTCGTCGTCGGAGATGGTGGCACGGTCGGGCTGGGGAGCGCGGTTATGGATGGTGTGCCACTGACGGCGGTTGAGTCTGGCATACTGGCAACGACCGCTGTGGGTAGCACCTCTCCATTGCTTCCCAGCGTACATCCGGCAATAATAGTGATCAGCAGCAGCAACCGGGCGAACCGTGTCGTTATCTGAATATGGCGCATCGAGAACTCCTTTCTGCGCAGCGGTTATCGTCCGCAGATTCGGCAGATTGTATGGTAACAAATCTGCCGAATCTGTCCTTATCTGAATCTGTCGCATTGAGTATCCACAGGGCGGTTATCGTTCGCAGATGACGCAGATCGATGGTAACAAATCTAGTGGTTGACCACTGTAATGTTGAAGGATACGTCGGAACGACGTTCGTCGTTTCTGAGGCCGTATCAACGACTAACGTCGTAACGACATACCCCGCATATTCAATGTGGCTGACCACTAGTACAACAGGGACTACCTACCTCCATACGTTGTCTGTCATCCTGCACGCATCCTGCGCGGCGCGCATGGCATCCTGCACGGCGCGCATGGCATCCCGCACGGCGCGCATGGCATCCCGCACGGCGCGCATGGCATCCCGCACGGCGCGCATGGCATCCTGCGCGGAGGCGGAGCCGGAGCGCATGTCATCCTGAGCGGAGGCGGAGCCGGCGCGCATGTCATCCTGAGCGGAGCGAAGGATCTTAGCGCTCAGCATGACAATGCGCGGCGCACGCTGCTGCGCGGCGAAGCTGCTGCGCTTCGCAAGATGCTTCGCTGCGCTCAGCATGACAATGCGCGGCGCACGCTGCTGCGCGGCGAAGCTGCTGCGCTGCGCAAGATGCTTCGCTTCGCTGCGCTCAGCATGACAATGCGCGGCGCACGCTGC
>CALANA010000061.1 GCA_937925925.1 uncultured Chloroflexales bacterium
AAAACACCGCCTTGCTCATAAAATAGCACAGCATTATACGTAGTATCGAATAAAAATAATAAGTACATACTACATCGTGTGACCTGCACCGCGTGTGGCTGTGCTGTCCCAAAATGGAAGGAACACCCGCCATGATGAACCTTACCCGCAACCGCTTCTTGATCGGCGCGTCGGAAGCCTTCAACAGCAGCGGCGACAGGGAATGTATCAACAACACGCTCAAAGCTACCTCGCTGTTTCAGCACCTCGGCGCGGTGCAGAACGGGCAACTCTGCGCAGTGCCCTATGGACGCTATAACCAGGGAGCGCTGATCGCCGTCAACCTGATGCCCGATGATATTGAACGCTGCCTGTTGCAGCATGAGGGAGAAAGATGATGTTCCGTCGTTTACCATTTGCACTCACCCTGCTCACCCTGCTTGCTGCCTGTGGCGGGCAATCTGCCGCCGACGAAACAGTGGCACCGATCACGGCCCAGACGGCCGCGATTACCGTAACCGACCAGCGGAACACAACACTGACCCTGAATCAACCCGCCGAACGGATCGTGACGATTCCCATTCCCGCGGCTGCGCTGATGATGGCGGTTGACGGCAGCGCCGAGCGGCTCGTCGGCATTCATCCCAGTTCGGCTCAGGCCATCGAGGGCGAGATACTGGGTGAGATATTCCCTGAAGCTAGAACAATTGCCAGGGATGTGGTGAGTGAAGGCTTTGCGCCCAATGTCGAGAGCATTCTTGCGCTCGGTCCCGATGTCGTTATTCAGTGGGGCAATCGTGGTTCGGATCTGATCGAGCCACTCGAAAATGTCGGGCTGAATGTGGTCGGGTTGTATTACGGTACCCAGGAGGATCTGGAAACCTGGATCACACTCTTTGGCAATTTGATCGGCAAACCAGAGCGGGCTGCGCGGATTATTGACTGGCAGCGCAACAGCCTGGCCGAGATCCGAATGCAGGCTGAGATGATTACGGACGAGCGACCTTCAATTCTCTACTTCAATCGGCTGCGCGACGAGATGCGCGTTGCTGGCAGTAGTACCTACAACGATTTCTACATCCAGCTTGTTGGCGGCGTCAACCCGGCCGCCGAAATCACCGACTTCGCCACCGTCAATGCGGAACAGGTGCTGGCATGGAACCCCGACATTATTTTGATCGGTAACTTCGACGATGCCACACCGGATGATGTGTATCAGAACCCGCTCTGGCAAGACATGCGCGCCGTGGTCAACCAGCGCGTCTACAAAGTGCCGCTGGGTGGCTACCGCTGGGATCCACCGAACCAGGAGTCTCCACTGCTCTGGCGCTGGCTGGCCGTGCTAGCTTTCCCTGATGTTTACCTCTTCGATCTCCGTGCCGATATTCGTGCGAATTATCAACTTTTGTACGACTACACACCGACTGATGCGCAGATTGACCAGATTTTGCATATCGATTTGAATAGGGAAGCAGCTACCTATGAGCGTTTTATTAACAGGTGAACAGCGCAAACCATTCAGTGGGAGCCAGACAGCCCGCTGGCTGCTGGCTGGTGGTCTCCCGCTCATGGTCGTTGCTGTGGGCATTGCAGCGCTCGGTATTGGGCGCTACAGCGTACCACCCGAGCAGGTGTATCGTATTCTGCTGGCGACCGTGCTGCCAATTGAGCCAACCTGGAGTGAGACCGACGCACGGGTCGTGATTCTCTTACGTGGCCCACGGGTGATATTGTCGATGCTCGTGGGAGGTGGACTGGCATTGAGTGGGGCCGTGTTGCAGGGCGTGTTTCGCAATCCACTGGTTGGGCCGCAGATCCTGGGTGTTTCCTCCGGCGCGGCATTCGGCGGCGCACTGGCAATCCTCTTCGGCCTGGGATGGGTCTTCCTGGTGGGCAGTGCGCTGGCGTGCGGCATCCTCGCGCTGGTTATCGTTTATGCTATGAGTCTGGTCGATGGACGTACGCCGATCCTGATGCTGGTGCTGGCGGGCGTAGTGACGAGCGCATTTTTTACCGCGCTTGTCTCCGTTCTAACCTACGTGGCTGACCCGTACAGCCGCCTGCCGGCAATCGTCTTCTGGCTGATGGGCAGCCTGGCTACGGCGACGTACCCCAGAGTCGTGCCGGCGGCCCTCCCAGTGCTGATCGGTGGCGGGCTGATTCTGCTCTTGCGCTGGCGTCTGAATATTCTCTCACTGGGCGAAGAGGAAGCTGCCGCCCTGGGGGTGCGTGTGCAGCCACTGCGCTGGCTGCTGCTGGTCGCGGTTGCAGCGATTGTCGCCGGTGCCGTGGCGGTCAGTGGCGTTGTTGGCTGGGTTGGACTGGTCGTGCCGCATCTTGCCCGCATGTGGGTCGGGCCGGATCATCGGGTGTTGCTGCCAGTGACATTGCTGCTGGGGGCGGCGTACCTGACGATTATTGACACACTGGCGCGCAGTCTGACGCCTGCAGAGATTCCGTTGGGTATTCTCACTGCGCTGGTCGGTGCGCCGGTCTTCTTTGTGTTGCTGCGGCGCACACGTGGGCGGGGATGGGTTGATGCTTGAACTCACAGATATTGGCTTTGCCTACAGTGCGCACAACTGGCTGTTTCGGCATGTGAGTCTGTGCCTGAACGCCAGCGAGATCATTGCCATTCTGGGGCCGAATGGACGCGGCAAGAGTACCCTGTTGCGCTGCGCGGCTGGCCTGCTCATTCCCAGGGAAGGTAGCGTGCGCCAGGCAAACAGCATCGGCTACGTGCCACAGTCTAACCAGGTGTCCTTCGCCTACAGCGCATTCGAGATGGTGCTGATGGGGCGTGCCCGCCAGATTGGTCTGTTTGCTGCGCCCCGCCAGCGCGACTATGATAGTGCGCAACAGGCGTTGGAACGGGTTGGATTGGCGCATCTGGCAGAGCGTCCGTTTTTCCACCTGAGCGGTGGTGAGCAGCAATTAGTGCTGATTGCGCGGGCCCTGGCTTCAGAGAGTAAGGTGCTTATTCTGGATGAACCCGCCGCCGCGCTGGATTTGCACAATCAGAAGCGGGTGCTGCGTCTGCTGCGTGCGCTGGCCCACCAGGGACTGAGCATTCTCCTGACTACCCACCATCCGCAGCATGCCCAATTTCTGGCCAATCGCGTGCTACTCATGTATGGATCGGAAGATTGTCGCATTGGTTTGGCAGACGCTCTGCTGACGGAAGCTAACCTGTCGGCGCTGTATGGCGTGCGGCTGCGCATCTTGACGTTTGAGGAGGGCGGAACGATGCGCCAGACACTTGCGCCCATGTATGCCGATGACTGAACACATGCCATCCATCGCATCTATCGTACTGTTGACCATGGGTGGGCCAGAGCCACTTCTGGTGCAGCACTTCCGACAGCGTGTGTGTGCGCTCGATGTGTACGATCTGCCGGAGGCTGACCTTACCAACGTGCGAGGGCTGCTGATAGGCATGCATTGCGACCAGCGTCAACTTCAACGAACACAGACCAGACTCACGGAATTCGTCGTCCATGGTGGACGGGTGGCAGTATGCGGTCAGATTGCGCATCCCTTCTTGCCGGGCCTGTCGCGCTTTACGCCGCTGCAGAACTATTGCCTCGAAGATCTGATTGTCTATGAACTGGCTCCACATCCGGTGTGGAACGGCGTTGTGCTGGATGATCTCATCTACCGGCGTGGCGTGGTCGGGTTCTATGGACGTGGATTCCACATACCACTGGCAGGTGCGGTCGTCGTCAATGGGCTGGGATTGACACGGCTACCACTCGATTTTGTCTATCGCCTCGGTCGTGGTGAGGTGCTGGTACATGGTGGCAATGACCTGTGGGGCTATGTTGCCGACTCAACCAGCGCCCACCGACTGACTCCGCAGCTTCTCGATTGGATGGAGTGTGTATGAACCGTTTATCCCGTATCGGCATTTTGGAAAGCGGCGCATCGTATCACACGTTCGCGCTGGAAGATCCACGCATTGCGTCGTTCTTTGCACGGCAGATCTATCTCCCCACACTGTGCGCCGCTGACCTTGAAGATCTTGATGCACTGGTCATCGCCGATCGACTGCATCCTGGCCTGCTGCGCCGCCAGACGGCAACCCTGCTGGCATTCGCCAACCAGGGGCGCACGCTAGTGGTGCTGGGCGAAGTGGAAGCCCACACCTGGCTTCCCGGCGTGGATTGGGAAGCGCGTCCGACCAACTTCTGGTGGTGGCTTGAAGGTACCGATCCCGGCGTGCGGCAGCGTAGCCCGGATCATCCCCTGTGGCAGTTCGTGACGCTGCCCGATGTGACATGGCACTACCACGGTTTTTTCCGTCCCCCAGGCGGCAGCACCCCGCTGGTTGCACTTGAAGAGGACGGGCATGAAGTCGGCCAGTTGCTATACGAGGACAGCATTTCGACTGGTGGACGATTAGTCGTTACGACGCTCGATCCAATCTATCATCACGGCAGCAACTTTATGCCTGCGGCAACCCGCTTCCTGGAAAATCTCCTGCGCTGGTTGCAGTGCGAACTTGCAGACAATCGTCACGGGTAACAGATGTGGTGTGGGCATGCGCCGCAAACCATCTCACCGCACTCGTAGCAAATTGCCATGCGATCATGGGACACACTTGCCACACCTTCAACGCCCACCCGCGCCTCAGCGCGTCGTCGCCTCGCACCAGCCCCATGTCAGGTGAGCGACAGCCCGGCTCTACCGCTGCACGCCCGCCCGCGCCCGGAGGGACGCGCTCCACCTCGCCCATCCTCGCCTCATCGCCTCATCGCATCCCCGCATCCTCGCATCCTCACATCCCCGCCCGTTCACGGGTCAGGCGCTCCTACCGCGTACCTTTTGTCAAAAGAAAGACACCGTCAGCAGGTTGCAATGCACGCTGAATATGTTATGCTATAATATCTCTGCATTTCTCGTGCTGATTGTCACGTATATGAGTATCATCAACAGCCGGATCTGGGCACAGTTGCTCAACATGTCCTGTGTGGTTCACACTCAACTCTGAACCAATCATGGTTTTGCAAAGCTTGCAACAAGAAGGAGGACGAAAGAATGGCTCGAGTCGCTATCAATGGATTTGGTCGCATTGGTCGGCAAAGCTTCAAGGCAATATTGGAACACCATCCAGAATTGGAAGTCGTCGCCATTAATGACCTGACGGATAATAAGACGCTGGCGCACCTGCTGAGTTACGACTCTACCTACGGCTCCTTCGAGGGAGAAGTCAGCTCTACAGAAGATAAGATTACCGTTGATTATGAAGATACCACCTATGAGATTGCAGCGCTTGAGGAGCGCGACCCGACGAAACTACCCTGGGGTGATCTCGACGTCGACATTGTGATTGAATCTACCGGACGGTTCACCGAGGCCGAGAAGGCCCGTGCCCATCTCACCGCCGGGGCCAAGAAAGTGATTATCAGTGCCCCAGCCAAGGGTGAAGATCTCACGATCTGTCTAGGGGTGAACGATAGCAAGTATGATCCAGAGAAGCACCACATTATCTCCAATGCGTCCTGCACGACGAACTGTCTGGCTCCGGTTGCTAAGGTGTTGAATGATCGCTTTGGGATTAAGAGCGGTTTGATGACGACGATCCACGCTTACACGATGGATCAGAACCTGCAAGACAACGTTCACAAGGATCTACGCCGGGCGCGAGCCGCAGCAATGAACATGGTACCCACAACAACAGGCGCGGCAAAAGCCGTGGCACTGGTTATTCCTGAGTTGAAGGGTAAATTTCACGGCTTTGCGGTGCGGGTACCTACTCCGACTGTCTCGATGGTGGATTTCTGTGTGCTGCTCAATCGCAGCACCAGTGTAGAAGAAATTAACAACGCGTTCATTGAAGCCAGTGAGAGCGAAGAATTAAATGGCATTCTGGGTGTCAGCCATCGTGATCTGGTGAGCAGCGATTTCATTGGCGATCCGCGCAGCAGCATTGTTGACCTGCCCTTGACTATCGGTATGGGCGACGATTTCTTCAAAATTGTTTCCTGGTATGACAATGAGTGGGGCTACTCGGTGCGCGTCTCTGACCTGGCGGCCTATCTATCTGATCATATGTAAATTGCTTAGTAGTTGATCTGATGCAGACAGCGCAGAACGTACTCCTCATATGAGGAGTACGTTCTGTTTTCAGGTCGTAAGACATGATTCAAATTAGCTTGACCGTTTGCGTGTTCTCGTCGTACCACCCTATGAACGTTGAACATCTGGGATATGCACACGACCGGAGTCCTGGCTTGAGCCGGGTCACACGACCAGAGTCCCGGCTTGAGCCGGGTCTGCGTTGCAGCAGCAAGCCGTAAATGGTAGCATGGCTACCCCACTGCATAGCGGAACTATTTTTGCAACGTTTATCAGGCAGTCAAGCAGCACCGCCTGAAGGCCGCAGCATGGCTACCGCACGCCATAGAGGTACAGACCCAACCCGTGGTTCGATTAGCTACAGGTTGTCAATAAACCCAGTTCAGCCGCACAATGTGGACAGAGAGCAACATGTTCCGCAATAGCCTGGTGCTGCTCTTCGGTGAGCAACCCTAGCTGGTAGTCACGTAGCATATCGCTAGATGGGCAAAACAGGCGAAACAAACGGATGCGCAATCGCGTTTGTAACTCGCGCATTCGTTCGATTTCATGGGCATATTCAGGATGAGTGCGCAGATATTCCAGCGTGGTTTCGTCAGCTTCACCATCGATCGCAGCCATAAAGGCTGGATTGCCTGATTCGAGAAAACTCGTACAACTGTCGCTTTTCTGACGACCAGGTTTCATAGCTGCGCTCCTCTTATGACCCATATCGGGTTTGCCTACTCGCACATAAGAGAACGCAGCCAGTACAGATTTTTACATAGATTTGTTATTTCCCGCTCTAGCAGACGCAGACTATGATGCCATCATCTGGCGGAGTTGCGCATTACGTCCCAGACGACCGAGTACATTACGCTTGACATTGTAGACATCGTTGACACTGGTAAACAGATCACTGCGCCGGGAAAAAATAGCCCGTGGTGCCAACCCCAAAACGAAGGAAAAATAGACCACGACCCGCTCGATTTCATCATGCAACTGCGTATCAATAAAATGCCAGAACTCCTCGCGTTGCACTCGATTCATAGCCTCTTCGTCCGGCGAATGCTGCGACATAATATCAGCCCCAACCATATCTTCCGGGACAATCTCGGCCCACGATTGGGCTCGCACACTGTCAATTACCACACTGGTGGCACACAATTGCAAATAATGCAACAGAGATGCCAGGCTCGGAAATGAACTGAACCGCTCTGGCGTCACTGCACGCCAGAACTTGGTAAAGGCACCCACCACAAAATATTCGCTGCTCTCGCCACTACTGATAAAAGCACTGTTGCGCCGCACCCATCCTTCGACCAACCCGGTATAGTGTTGATAGAGTTGTTCCCAGGCAGCCTCGTCACGTTCGACCAGGGCGCGCCGGAATAACTCATAACTATAGCGTGTATCATGTTCCTGCCCGCGATAGAAACGCTCACTCTCAGCCGAGCAGTGCTTCATCAGCACACTGAGTTCCATATACTGTAAGGGCGTCTCGTAGGTATGGTAGGCTTGAACATTTCCGGTCGGTGCTGGTGCTATCACCCTACTCTGCTGCATCATTCCATTCCCTCCTCAATATGTCTGCCTGCACATGGCTTTTGCATGCTGCGGTTGCGATATATACGTTAAGGTGAGCATATCAAAACCGTAGTGCGGTGGAGGTGCGGTTGAACTACGGTGAGACTGCGGCATATGCCTCTTACTCACTATGCTGATTGTACGTAATATAGTTGTCGTTGAAAAGGCTTTCAGATGAGTAAGAGATGACAGATCTTACTATTTTCGATAGTAACATCTTGAGGCTTGCGCTTATGAGGGTTTTGAATCGTATATTAATGCTAGTAGTAGCATTAAAGTTAAGAAATGGTAGTTGTTTCGATGATCTGGTACTGATAATTTCCTAAAAAATCACCGTAGTCTTACCGCAGTACCATCTCGAGGCGAGGTACCGCAGTTCTACCGCAGTCCGCCCCGGTTAGCAATGACCAGTTGCATAGATAAGAACGTTCGCTTTGCCGATTATTGCATGCCGAGAGTATGCTATACTGTCACCCGTTTGTGAGACAATGTTCATGTAACCGGAGTTATGCGGTCGCTCGAACACAAGGCCTTTTTTGCCTTCGGCAGAGCGATACTTTCCAGCGTTGGAACGTTCCAACGCTTCCACGCTGCCGCAGGCGAGAAGGGAATGGACGTCAAGCCACCGCATAACTCCGGTCATTTAACACGACTTACGCGGTGCTATGGTCAGATAGCCTTTTCGCGCCGGAGTTTACCCCATTCGACTGCGCTCAGAGCTTGCCCTGAGCGCAGTCGAACGGGACAAGCTCTGAGCGAAGCCGAATGGGGCAGAGCGGTACTTTTGCTGTTTCTGGTTCCACATTTTCGCCTTCGGCGAAAATGTGGAACCAGAAGAGCGTCTCTTCCACGCGGCCACAGGCGCAAAGGGAATGGGTTTCAAGCGACCGCGTAACGCGTGTCATGTAACCGGAGTGCATATGAAGATATACAAGGCCCGCGCTCCCATGCGCATCGGCTTCTTTGGTGGCGGCACCGATGTCAGCCCCTATGCCGAGACGCACGGCGGTAAGGTGTTAAACTGCACGATCAACCTGTTTGTGCGCTGTATGCTCTGCCCAACCACCACCCCTGGCATTACGATCCGTTCACTGGATCTCGAAGAAGTGAGTCGCATGGTATCGGAGCGCGGTTGGGAAGGGCGGCTGTCGCTGCCCCAGGCCGTGCTGGATGCAGTCCCAGCGGCACACCCGGACAATTATGTCGAACCAGTGGGGGTTGACATCACCATGTTTAGTGATGTGCCACCGGGCAGTGGTCTGGGATCATCATCAGCTCTCGTTGTTAGTATGCTGAAACTGTTATATGCTGCTTACGGTGTTACCACTGATACCGATCCGCACACCCTGGCCGAACTGGCCTATCGCATCGAGCGCGTCGATCTTGGTATTCCTGGTGGTCGTCAGGATCAGTATGCCGCAGCATTTGGCGGTATGTGTGTCTACCATTTCGGTGGGCCACGTGTGATTGTCGAGCCAGTGATGACTGATCCAGCGGCGTTGTTGGAACTGGAGAGTAGCTTGCTGCTGGGTTATATTGGCGATCGCCGCCACTTGTCGCGGCACTTGATGGAAGATCAGGTGCGCCGTCTGGTGGAAGGCGATACCCTGCGCTACCATGACGAGACCAAAGCCTTTGTCGATGAAGCCACACGCCTGTTACGCGCCTTGCGCATTGCCGACTTCGGGCGCTTGCTGCACGATGCGTGGGAGGTCAAGAAGGCGTTTTCGCCCCATATCGCGCCGCCGATTGTGGATGAGGTCTATATGCTGGCGCGTAAACATGGTGCCTGGGGCGGCAAAATTACTGGAGCTGGTGGTGGTGGATTTATGATCTTTGCCTGTCCCTTTGAACGACGCCTGGAGTTAGAACGCGTGCTACAGGCTGCGGGAGTGCAACTCCGCCCCTTCTCGTTCACCACCAGTGGCGTGCAGGCCTGGAGTGTCGAAGAAAACCGTTAGTCACGTCAATGTTTCTGGCTCAAGTCGAGCGTGGACGATGCCGTCCAGCTACAGGCAGCGCACAACCCGAAGATCGACAGGTGTTCCATACGCGCTGTGAATCCATAACGAGTCTGTAGTTCTTCCCGCACCGCATCAAAGATCGATAGATCGGCATCGATCAGAGCTTCGCAGTTGGCACACACCAGGTGATGGTGTTGTAACTTGCTACCTGAACTTGCTAAAGATTGTCAATCGAACTCGCAATTGGCGCACACCAGGTGATGGTGTTGTAACCGTTCAGGTGGGTTGGTTTGGAGGGGCAGTGCCCTCCAGGAGGTTCTAAGGGTTTCGCGGGGGCCTGCGGCCCCCACAACCCGGTTTCGGCCCGTTGTGGCGGCAAAGCCGCCACAACGCAACGGGCCGAAAAAGAACCTCCGGGCAGGGCACAACCCCGCTCAACCACCCCACCTGAACGGTTACCATAATACCACAGAGCGATCCTATCGGGGGAATAGATGGCGACGTTTTAATTGAGGAATCGTATAATACCGTTTCGCCGTGACCCTTCCGCATGTGCTTGCCATGCGTCCTCCCACACGCCAGCGTCGCGGCGGGGGGGCGGGGGCCTGCGGCCCCCGCGCATGTTCCTTTGCTGGTGCGGCGCGGCTTCGTCGCGCCGCACCAGAAAAGGGGATATCGGCGGAGAGGCGTTGCATGCAACGCCTCTCCTGTCCAGGGGAAGGCGTATGGTCGCACGCGTACGACGAACCAACGGATGCGGAAGGGCGACGTCACATTGGTATAACTCCTGTCATACCGTTTCGCCGTGAACATTCCGCATGGTCTTGCCATGCGTCCTCCAACGAGACTGTGTCGTGGTGGGGAGCGGGGGCCTGCGGCCCCCGC
>CALANA010000062.1 GCA_937925925.1 uncultured Chloroflexales bacterium
AAAACACCGCCTTGCTCATAAAATAGCACAGCATTATACGTAGTATCGAATAAAAATAATAAGTACATACTACATCGTGTGACCTGCACCGCGTGTGGCTGTGCTGTCCCAAAATGGAAGGAACACCCGCCATGATGAACCGAGTCTACCCCTACCGACTGATTGACCTGACCGTTGCCGAGCTGTTCGCCCGGGATATTGAACTGGCCGAGCGGATTACGCGCCGGCGCTTCCTGATCGGGGCGGGGGCGCTGGCTGTTGGCGCAATCACTGGTTGTAGCGCGCCAGGTGCGAGCGCACCGACGGCGACGGTGGTGGTGCCACGCACCGCGAGCATTGCGACCTCGGCGCTCGTTGCGCTCGACGAATTTGCTGGGCTGTCTGCGCTCGCGCTTGGCGTCAAGCCTGCGAGCGTCTTTCTCACGTTTGGCTACGCCAGCGCCAAGACGGTGTTCGACTTCGTCGGCGTCTCGACGATGCTGGCCGCACCGGGCGGCGTCAATCTTGAGTCGGTCGCTGCACTGAAGCCAACAACAATTATTGGGATATCCATCCCAACAACCGTAGCAGCGCAGGAAAAGCTGAATGTCATCGCGCCGACAACGGTGATCGAGTACACGGCGTCGTGGCAAGACCAACTGAAGATGACCGGGGCAACTCTCGGTCGCGCCGAAGCGGCCGCCACACTCACCAGTCGGCTTGATGGTGCAGTCACCAAACTCAAGGCTGACCTGTCCAGTGCGGGCAAGGCAGGTCAGACCGTCTCGGTGATCGGCGTACGGGGGCTTGATACCTTTTTTGCGCTTAGCCGCACGGGTATGGTCGGCTCAATGCTTGAACAGGTCGGCCTGCAGCGCCCGCCAGTGCAAGACGTTGCGACCGAAGCGACCAATCCGTTCATTCTGATCTCGGCCGAGAAAGTCGGTGATCACGATGCCGATACGATCTTCTTGCTGAGCGGCGGCGCGTACAAGACCGATGCGCTCACGGCATCGGCGCTCTGGCCGACTCTGAACGCCGTCAAGTCGAACCAGGTCGTTAACGTGGTCGCGGAATTGTGGTTTTCGTCAAACGCCTTCGGTCTCGACTGGATCGTGCGGGATGTGCGTGCAGCACTGCTGGGCGATGGGGCAGTTGCAACTGAGGCTGATATCGTGAGCCGCTGGCAGGCCTTTACTGCGGCCCAGGGGTGAGCGACATGCCGCGCATTGGCAGAGTTGTGACCACCGACAAGCCACAGCGGAAATGAGGCAAACACCCAGTTTCACACCAATAGCACGTGCCGGCGACGAATCGTGGCGGAGCCGCGCCAGCGCGTGAACCTTGATAGGAGTCGCACCCATGACAGACCGCATATTGTTTGTGTTCGTGCTGATCTTGCTGCTTGTCGCCTGTGGCGGTGCCCCGGTTGCCCCGGCTCCTGAAGTTCCCGTTGCCAACGCGCCGATGCGTGCGCCCACCGTCCCACCGTCCCAACTAGCCGCTGCACCGCTAGCCGCGATTGAGGTAGTGGCTGAAACCGAGTTGTTTGATACAGGCATGATAGCACACGAAAGGAAGCCAGGATGACTACATCAACAACTGACTCCCGCTTCTGCTCGGTCTGCGCACGGCAGGCCGGACTCAATCCCGCAGGCTCTGGCGGCGCAGCCTACGAGATTATTATCGCCGCTGAGTTGCCATTGCCCTGGCCACTGGGCCTGTTCAGTGACGCGCAGCGCATGCCGCCGGAGGTTCTGGACATAATGGCCCACATCCGCGACGAGTATCAGCGCGATGGTACGCTACGCATCCGCCCGCTCGGCCTTGCTCCTGACGATGCGTATACGACGCCAGGTATGCGCCGGGTCATCTGCTGGCGGCGTCCGGAGGGGCCGTTTGCACAGTTTGAACGGGCTGAATACCTCGTGCCCGAAGATCAGCTCGGCCCGCTCTTCTACGCTCTGGCCCTGGAGGAACCGGAGCGCCTCGCCGCCTTCGCCACCTACCGACAGGAAAGTGACGATGTGCGCGACCTGCTGGTTTGCACCCACGGCAGTGTCGACGCGGCCTGCGCGAAGTTCGGCCATCCGACCTACACCCATCTGCGCCAGATCGCCGCCGACTCGGATAGGCGGTTGCGGGCCTGGCGCACGACCCACTTCGGTGGCCACGTCTTTGCGCCAACCTTGATCGACATGCCCCATGGCAGCTTCTGGGGCTACGTCGATCCCGACACAGCGGAGTGGCTCGTGCAGCGCACTGGTGACCCCGCCCGGCTGCGCGAACACTATCGCGGTTGGGCCGGGCTGCCCGCACCTTTCTTGCAGGTACTGGAGCGCGAACTGTTCGCACTCCATGGCTGGGAATGGCTACAGTACGCCAAAAGCGGGCACGTGCTGGCTCAGGACGAGACTGCGCAGCTCGACGAACACAGCCACGCCGAGCCAGCCTGGGCCGAGGTGCAACTGGACTATCGCGTACCCGCTGGCGCAACCAGGCGCATCACAGCGCGGGTTGAACTGACGAATCGCATCGAGGCCATCCACAGCAGCGGCAACGACGAGACCTACGCCTACCCGCAGTATGCTGTGGCCTGGCTGCATGAGGACGCGGAGCGGGTTCAGCGCCTGCTTGATCGAGTACATCGCTGAGATGGCTCAGACCAGCGGCAAAATGGTAATCAGGTGTGCGAAGGGATCGAAGTGGCGTGGATTATTCGTCAACAATCGTCGCACACCGACCGATTGCATCGTCGCAACAATGTTGGCATCGTGGACACGCATCCCGCCAGTTTGCGGCAACAGGGCGAGCAGGTGCGTTGTTACTGCGTCAGTGTCATCGAGAATAGTGAAGTGATGCTCAAACGTTTGCGCTTCGGCAACCAAATCTATGAGCAACAACCCGGTGCGTGGGCGGTTGAGTGTTGCAAGCCACTCACGAATCACCTGGCGGCTGATGAACAACATAGAGTGATGTTCGGTCGAGCGGAAGGTCGTCGATCCACGTACCACCAGTCAGAACCGGCAGCGCAAAGGGCGCGGTGTTGGCTGGCGCGCTGGCAGACTCACGAGCAAGCTCTTCGGCGAGCCGTGCGATCAGGCGTGCCCGGTCACGCGGCTTGAGGCGACGCACTACCGCAAGGGCGTCTTCAAGCGTAGGCGGATCAAGTGTACTCATGGGCGTTCATCCTTTGCCGACGATGCAATACCGTTCGTCGTCATTATATCACTCACTATCAGGCTGAAGCGCCGGATGCCCGGCCCGGAAAGGAATAATCTTTGACTCGCTCGATACACTGCTTCCGCCCGCCGGAACTCGCCACTACAGAACTCGAGTTTGCTGGCCTCGACCCAACTGCGTCGCTCACGCGGCGGCGTTTCCTTGCCGGCGGCGGGCTGGTGCTAATCAGCGCGGCGCTTGGCGCAACCGCTGGCTGCGGGAGGAGCGCGCAACTCACGCCGCTGGAGCAACTGCCCGCCGATCCGCAACGCATCATTGTTGGCAACACAATCTTGCTTGATGCGCTGCTGGCGCTGGGAGCACCGGTGATCGGCGCGCCGACCTTCGGCGATCGTGTGCCGTTGCCACCCTACCTTGCGTCCTACGCCGCCGATGCGCAGTCGGTGGGCACTACAACTGCACCCGACCTTGAAACCGTCGCCGCCCTGGAACCTGATCTGAGCCTCATCCCCGACTCTGGCAGGGTTACGGTGTTACGCTGGTGCAATGCTTTCTATGACAAGAGATTTTTCAAGAAAAAAGCTGACAAATCGCGTAATGTAGATTATAATAATATTATCATTTTGTATCTATTAACAATTGATGTCGGCAGAGCGGAAAGCGTTGCATGAGCATGGGGTTCTGGTTCGCAGGTGCCTGGAAAACAGCACTTTGGTGCTGGCTGTTTCTCGTAAGTGTGCTGGCGCTTACTACCTGCTCGTTCAGAGCGGTGCCGGCCACGCCGCTTGTCGTCCAGGAAACCACCACTGACGCTCTCGTGATCCGCCACGCACTCGGTGATACGTGCGTTCCACTGAACCCGCAGCGGAACGTGGCACCAGGCGAAGAGGGTTTCCTGGCCGATCTGCTTGACGCCGGGTTGCAGCCGATTGCCGCCAGCATGAACGTGCCGGAGGCAGTGCCACTGATCAATGCTACCGAGCTGGACGGCATTGAACTGTTCCCCTCCGCTACTCAGGTCAGTCTTGAACGCATCACCACGCTCGATCCCGACCTGATTCATCGGCGGGCGTTTCTTCCTGGAAGAAGCGGGCTACAGCGAACTGAGCCAGATTGCGCCCACCGTGGCCCTCGGCGCAAGTGATCCGCGCCGGAGCTATGTCGAAGCGCTGACCGTATTTGGCATGGCGGAACAGGCCGCAGCCGATGTGGCGGCGCAGGAACAGATGATTGCAATGGCCGGTGCCCAACTTCGCGCTGAACAACGCAGTGTTTCGCTCGCCACAATTTACCCCGTGCAACGCTTGCCGTTTGGATCAACGTCGGGATTATTTTACTTGCGGGGCCGAGGGCACGCACCTGGCACAACAGCACGTCGCCCACTTGCTCGATACGCTGCGCGCCATGCGTTTCGGGCCGGGCGATATCGTCTACATTTCGCCGCTGATCGTGCCGGAAACCAGCCCCTATTCTCTACAACTCAGTGTAGCAGGCGGTGTTGCGCTCGACGCCAGTGCAATCTCTATCCAACCGGAAGCAATCAAGACCGGCGCAAAAGCGCTCTGCGCACAGGGCGACAGAGTGGCGCTCTATACCTGGAAGAATGTATCTACTGAAGGACAAATTTATGCAACGGCTTACAGTGACGGCGCTCAACGTGTTCGTGTTCCTGCTCGCAGCTTGCGGCGTGGCTCCTGCTCCCGCGCCGCAGATCCAGTCGGCGACCGACTCTATTGATCTCAGCGGGATCAAAGATTTTTTGCTCAATCAATCGCAAGAACTTACGACTGCGGCAAACGACCTGCAAGCCGCCGCCGATCGCTATTACGCCCTGGCCGAAACCGCCGGTTTCGACTACGCCGCCCTCTGGTCGAGCCAGCGCGATGCGGTGATCAGCGAACTTGAAGCGGCGCGCATGGCCTGGATGGCTGCCAGCCCGGCCTACGAAAAGATGGAGGGCATCGTCGCCGGTACGCCCAGCCTGGCCCAATTCGACGTTGACCTCGACGCCGGTGCGGCGGCCGCTGACGACCCCGAAAGCGCCGTCTCGTTCGACATAACCCTCCCGGATGGGCGCGTCCTGGCTCAGCCCGGCAATCTCTTCGGCGTTACCGAGAGTACGCTGTGGGGCACGGAGCCGGCCTACGACTCGGGGGTCGTCGCCGATTGGAACGCCGACGGAACCGTCGCCTTTGGCGAAAACTTGCCCGACGCCAATGTACTCAAGGGTAGCGCCGATCTGCTGGCGACAATGGCGAGCGATCTGGAGGCCGCCGGTCGAGCCTGGACGCCCAGTGAGTCGGACGCCTTTACGGCGCTGGTGGTAATGGTGCCGACGATGAATGAGTATTTCGGCTCCTGGCGTGACTCGCGCTTTGTACTTGGCGATGCGTCGACCCAACGCGATTTTGCCGTCATCTCGCGTCTATCCGATATTGTCGATATCCTCAGCGGGCTAGAACTGGTCTATGCCCAGGTACGCCCGCGAGTTGAGCGCGTGGACACTGATCAAGCGGCGCAGATTGCGACCGATCTGCGTGCGCTCAAGGCGTTTGTCGCCGATGTGTATGCGCAAGAGCAAGGCGGGAAACGCTTCACGCCGGAAGAAGCCGATACGCTGGGCGCTGAAGCGCAGAACCGCGCTACGGCGATCACCGGGCAGATCAGCCAGGTCGCCGAAGCGCTTGGTGTGACGATTGTCGAATAAGCCTGGAAAGGAACCGGGTTGATATGCGAACTTATTGGATCGTTCTTGTGCTGGTGGCCGTGCTGCTGGGCGGCGCGCCTCGGCTGTATGCCCAGCAGCCGACTCCGGGGCAAGCCGCTGAAACCGTACGCGCTGCACTGGTGCAGGCCCAACTCGCTATGTCCGATGACCCGCAGGCCGCAGCGGTGCATCTGACAACAGCGCAGATGGTATATGCCGAGGCACTGGCAGCAACGCTCCGCCGCGACGCCCCCGCTGCCGACGCACGGATTCGTGTGGGCTTGACATGGGCAGAACAGGCACTGGCCGCAGGCAACGGCCCTGCGTTCGCGGCGGCGCGCGCCCAGATCTGGACGGCGATCCTCGCCGGGGGATATCAGGTCGTTACTACCGCGCTGGCCGCCGATGATGCAGTCACGGCACAGCGCTGGCTGCCGGTGCGCGAGTTCCGCCATGCGACACGCTTTTCGCGGCCCAACGCCGATGCAACCCGCGCCGTGCAGCGCACACTGCGCCGTGAAAGCGACGCCGCAACAGCGCTGCTGGCGGTACACGCCGATCTGCTCGACACCTACCAGGCCCGTCTCACTGAAGCGCTGGCAACCCTCCGCAGCGCCAACGCGCAGGGATTCGCGCTGCGGAGCGCCGAAGCGGCGGCTCTGGCTGAAGGCTATGTTGCCATACTCGCCCCAGCCTACGCGGAACAACGCGGCACCGTTGCGCTGGCGGAGCTTGAAACGGCACTTGCTACTCTGCGTATAGCTGCAGTTGATGGCACCGGCATCACTCCAATCCTGGAGCAGGTTGAAACCCGACTCAGCGGCTTCCGCGCAGCGCCGCTCAGCCCGGCGGAACTCTCCCGGCGCACCGGGCAGATGCTGCGCTTTTTGAGCCTGGTACCAATTGAATACGCCCGTGGTGTGCGCAACGGGCAGGTGACGATCGACCTGGAGATTCGGGAGGCGATCACCTTCCACGCCGGGGCACACGCCGCCTTCGCCGATCTGCGTGATCAGCTCGAACAGCGCGATCGGGCGGCGACAGACCGGATAGTCGATCAATTCGCTGCGATTGACGCGATCCTGGCTGCTGCCGGGGGGCGCAGCGCCGTGGCCGACCCTGCCGAAGTGACCCAACGCAGCGAAGCGCTGCTGAGCGAACTGCGCACGCTATTGCCGCCGGAATGGCAACTACAGGACGGCGGTGCCGATTTCGATGTGGTGCGCACAGCGCTCGATCAGATGGAGCAGGCCGTACGCGCCGGCGAATACGCCCTGGCCGAGTCGGCGCGTCTGGAGGCATACGCGATTATGGAGATCGGTCCGGAGGTGAAGTTGATCGCCTTTGCGCCACAGCTCAAGCCGGTGATCGAAGGATACTTCTGGTATGGACAGGCGGAGTACAAAGGGCTGGCTTACCTGATCGCCCGTAACGCGCCACCGAGCGAGATCGCCGCCACACGCGTCGAACTCGACAAGGCGTTGGCCGAAGCCGAGCGCGTGCTGGCTGGAAGCAACGCCCCGGCGGCGATCACCTTTAATGCCAGCATCATCGTCTTTCGCGAGGGGTTGGAAGCGGTGCTGATCCTGGCCTCGCTGTTAGGCAGCCTCAAGATCGGTGCTCAGCGCCGCTTCCGCTGGCCGCTGTGGATCGGTGCCGGAATAGCCCTCCTGGCCACCGTACTCACCTGGGCGCTGGCCCGCGGCGCTCTGCTGGCAATGGCGCGCTTCGGCGAACGCCTGGAAGCGATTGTCTCGCTGATCGCCATCGCCGTCTTGCTGCTGATCACTAACTGGTTTTTTCACGATATCTATTGGAAGAGCTGGATGAGCAACTTTCACCAGCAGAAGCGGCGCATCCTCGGCGGCAGCGCTGGCCAGTGGCTCGGTCTGATGCTGCTGGGCTTCACCAGTATCTATCGCGAGGGCTTCGAAACGGTACTCTTCTTGCAGGCACTGGTGCTGGAGGGCGGCACGCAGGTTGTACTACTTGGTGTGGGCATTGGGTTGGTGCTAACCCTGCTGATCGGGCTAGCAGTGTTCGGCTTACAGGCGAAGCTACCGCATAAAAAGATGCTGATCGTCACTGGCGTACTGATCGGCGCGGTCTTGCTCCAAATGGTCGGCAATACTGTCCATGTGATGCAAGTCATCGGCTGGATGTCGATCCATCCGATCCGCTGGCTCGAACTGCCCTACTGGATCGGGTTCTGGTTCGGGTTGTACGCGACCTGGGAGGGCATCCTGTTTCAGGCCGCCGCTGCAAGCTTTGTGATTGGCAGTTATGTTCTTGCGGAGCATATGCACAAGCGCACCCGGATCAAACAGACGCCCGCTGCAACACCCCGTGGTGCGTAATGCTATACTCTATCAAGTAATACTGTTTCGACGTGACCATTCCGCATGTTCGTGTCATGAACACACGGTACACAGTCGTTCATCTCTCCATAGAGTTCGCCTGTGGCAGAGTGATCCTTTTGCTCTTTTGTGGTTCTCCCTTTTCGCCTTCGGCGAAAAGGGAGAACCACAAGCGCGTCCCGTCCTCGCGGACACGGACGAAACGCGGCAACGGAAGGGCGAAGTCACATTCGTATCAGATCACCAGTCAGTTGGTAACCGTTCTGGTGGGTTGGTTTCGCGGGGGCCTCCGGCCCCCGCAACCCCCGCTGGCGAACGTTCCCCTGAACGGTTACGTCAGTTGTACGCAGACAGGAGATCGTACCGTACATGTTCCCCATAGCGGTGAGTCCCAGAAGCGGTGGGTTTCGAGACCTCGCATCGCAGGTACGTATTCACTTTTCGCCTGGGAGCGCGAGCATCTTGCCCGTGTCTCCGCGATGGAGGGCAGGACGCCCGCACTCCCAGGCGTGCGTGTTACCCCAGGTGTGAACAGTTTCGCAGCCACATTTGACAAAACACCGCCTTGCTCATAAAATAGCACAGCATTATACGTAGTATCGAATAAAAATAATAAGTACATACTACATCGTGT
>CALANA010000063.1 GCA_937925925.1 uncultured Chloroflexales bacterium
ATGCATGTTCCCACACCGCACGCGGCTTGTCAACTTGCGCCTGGGAGGGCGGGCGTCCCGCCCTCATTGCCTCCTCGGCGCGGGCACGATGCCCTCGCTCCCAGGCTGCATATCCTGCCCGCCATTGCGCCTGGGAGGAAGGGCGGGACGCCCTCATTGCCTCTTCGTCGCGGGCACGATGCCCTCGCTCCCAGGCGTGCCTGTCCCGCCTGCGACACGGCCTGGGAGCGCGGGCGTCCCGCCATCCGCGCCTGCGCGGGCGTCCCGCCCTCATTGCCTCTTCGTCGCGGGCACGATGCCCTCGCTCCCAGGCGTGCCTGTCCCGCCCGTGACACGGCCTGGGAGCGCGGGCGTCCCGCCATCCGCGCCTGCGCGGGCGTCCCGCCCTCATTGCCTCCTCGGCGAGGGCACGATGCCCTCGCTCCCAGGCGTGCCTGTCCCGCCCGTGACACGGCCTGGGAGGGAGGGCGGGACGCCCTCCGCTGAGGGTGAACAGGTATGTCCCAACAATGTTGTGCTGCGGAATGCGGGTCGGGGAAAAAATGACACAAAAGCGGGTTGTTCGTCAGTTATTTTGACGAACAACCCGCTTTGTTGGTGCTACGCATATGGCGGGGACGACGGGATTCGAACCCGCGGTCTCAACCTTGACAGGGTTGCATGTTAGGCCTCTACACCACGTCCCCGAACTGGTGACCCCAGCGGGATTCGAACCCGCGGTCTCCACCTTGAGAGGGTGGCGTCCTGGACCGCTAGACGATGGGGCCGTCTTGTTCCGTACCTGGCTGATTATAACACACTTCAACCGGTGCGGCAAATATGAGCCATAGCGTCCCTGTTCCCATCTGGGGGGTAGAGCTTTGGTCGTCAGCGTGCATGTGCGAGTGAGCAGATACGCCATATCAGGGTAAGCATCAGCCGAACTGGCTAGACCGATGCCCATACTCCCGCATGGGCATCAGGCTGTCGCTTTGATTTGCCCCTTTTGAGTGTCACGATGCCCACGCTCCCGCATGGGCATCAGGCTGGAACATCGGCAATCTCACTCAGTGTCACGCCTGGACACCTGCCAACGCGGGCTTTGCCGATCGTCTCGGTTAGCCTTCACGGTTAATCCGATCACGTACCTGAGCCGTCAATCGTTCTAACTCGCGATTCACCACATACTGCCATTCTTCCGCCTCTCGATCGTCCAGTGCCCCCCCCCCATACTTCAACTCCATCGCCAGATCCCAGCCGCGCCGGAGGGCAAACCGCTCCAGTTCTTTCTGCCGACTGGGCGGCCAGCGCCGTTTAATAAACTCCTGAAACGCCTTTTCCATGCGTTTAGAGCCATCAGGATTGAGCGATGGCAGTGGGAACCAGGGATCATTGTCCCTGGGATCTGGCCGGGCAGCACTCGTAAAATAGACCGTCTTGTGGGTCACCGAATAGCGATATTCGCCAGGGCCATCATAGCGAGCCGGGTTGGAGGCAATGGCGCCTACCAGCATTCGATCGCTTACCGTCATTACACACCTCAACAACAAACAACGTATTCCTGCGTGGAACCATGCTGCTCACGGTCACCGCGAGGTTGAACAGCAGTGTTCTGGTATGATGCTACAGTATAATGCGGCCTGAGCCTGATTGCAACGTTTTGATGATGATAGCGATCACCATCCACCGCCGCTCCGCCGACCGCCACTGCGACTGCTGCTGCCCCAACTGCCACCACTACGACTACCACCGCCCCAACTGCCGCCACTACGACTGCCGCTACTGCGACTGCCCGCACTACGCGCACCGGCACTGGGACTGCGGCCAGTATTATTGCGTCCGGATTTGCTCCTACCGGTGTTGCCACCAGCACTCCATCTGCCACTCCCGCCCCAACCACTGTGACGCCGTGTACCTGATGAGCCAAGCATGCTGCCAATAAGCATACCCTCCACAAAATCGCCCATCCCCCCACCGCTTCCGCGCTGCGGTGGGCGGCGGTAGGAGCGGATGATCTCATTCTCGGCCTCGCGTGCATCATCGTGAATGGCCCGTGCCAGACGTAGCGCCTCTTGCAGGTTCTCTTCCCCTGCAATCGGCAAGCGGATTTGCTCAAAGCGCCGGTGCGCCTCGCGCAACTTACGTACCGGTGGCCCATCATAGGGCACAGCAATACCATACTGTGTCAACGTACGTTCGGCGCTGGCGAGCGCGTTGCGGGCACGGGCTAACTCGTCGTTCACCGTGGTGCGCAATTGCTCAAGTTGTTGAAAGTCGTTGTACACCATGTTATACACCTGCTCGGCATCGGTCTGCAGACGTGTATAGCTGGCATAGGCCTGCTGCAAGGCGGCGCGACGTTGCTCCTCCACGGTCTGTTCAGCCTGCTGCAACAGCGTGTAGGCATGTTGCACCTGCTGCTGGATCAGCGCAATCGATTGCTGGCTGCCGGGCTGAATGTCTTGACGATGCACACCGGCAAACTGGACGATTTTTTGCACTTCGGCAGTGGCGAGTTTCCGCGCATGCTCTGTCTTTGTGCGCAATTTTTGCATCTCTTCCACTTCCGAGCGGGCACCAGTCAACGCTTCGTCGGCCAGGTTGTTGGCGGCCTGTGCCTGTCGTACCAGGTGCAACCAGTCCGGCTTCTCCTTCTGCATCTCGTCGCGTGCGAGTGCCAGCGATTGCTCGGCATGCTTGAGTTGTAATTCCGGGGCTTTGCCTACATCGGGATCATGAGTCCGCACAAACTCCCAGCCACGGGCAATATCGGTGGCTGCCGCTTCGAGTTCGGCGCGGGCAATGGCTCGCGCTGCTTGCAGATCTTCCAGGCGCTGCGTAATAGCGTCTAGCAACGAACGGGCATACGCCAGCTCCGCCGCTGCCGCATCAAGATCTTCACGCGCAGCCGCAAATTCCTGCACCTGCATGGTGTTTCTGGTGCGTGCGCTGAACCAGTGTTCCTGCGCACGGTTGGCAGCCGCCTCGGCCTCACTGCCATTGCCGCGAATATCGCTCCAGGTACTTTCGGCAAATTCGTCAACCAGATCAAAGGTTTCATGTCCAGTCGTAATCAACTGCGCGACCTCGGCCCCCAGTTGTTCTATCTCTGCCAGGCGTTGTTCATTTTCAGTGCGCAGCGTCACCAACCCCCGACCTTGCGCCACTGCCGTCGCCAGTGCCGTCTGTGCCACTTCCAGTGCGGTTTGAGCGGGTGTGATACCCTGTCGCTGTAAGATCTGAGCGGTGGTGGTCAACTCCTTGCGTGCCTGATCCAGCGCGGCATGGCTGGCATTGACGCGATACCCCTCGTTAGCCAGCGCTTCAGCCTCCTGGCGTGCCTGCACAATGCCGGTGCGAATGGTGGTATAGGTTGCCAGCATATCTGCCAGGGTTGCGGTGGTTTCTAGCGCGGTTTCAGCCAGTGTTATCGCCTGGTGTGTGTCGTGGATGGCCTGATATTGCTCGGCCTGAGCGATGATCTGCTGCACTGGCGACAGGACGGCGGCGGTATCTGGGATTTCCCCTCGTAACGGCTCCAGGCACTCAACAACATCACTCATTTTTTTTTTGGCACGGTCAATGGTTTCAGCCGCCTGGTTTGCCAGGTGATCTAGTTCCACGCGCCGGGCGTTGAGTTGTTCAAGTTGCTCGTGCAGGGCGGTCACCAGTTGCTGCACCTCGGTATAGCCCTGCTGTGCCTGATCATAGTCTGCCAGCGTAGGAGACGCCTGTTGTGCCAGCGTATCGCCGACTTGCGTGAAACGGGCCTGTACTGCAACAAACTGCTGCTGAACCTGCTGCTGCATCTCGGACAGGCGCTGGACATCAGCCGGCGTGTATGAAAGCCGGTCAAACTGCGCCTTTTCATCGGCCATACGCAGCAGACGCCCACTATCGGCCAGGGCAACCCCCACATCACGACGCTGATCGTCGGTCTGCTGGCGAGCAGCGCTCAAGACCTGAGCGGCGGCGCGGCGACGGCGAAATACGCTCCAGCCTCCAAACAGGCCCAGCAGCCCCAGCAGCCCCAGCACGACCAGCGCCATCGGCGCAAAAAAGTTGGGCCTGGCCGTTGGGCCTGGAGCTGACGCTGTCGGGCTGGCAAGCGCCTGATCAAAAGCGCGTAGGGCATTCACAAAGCCATCGCTAAAATTTCCGGCAACCAGGTCAGGATTCAACTGTGTTTCGCGTATCACCTCCAGATCATATGCGCCAGTCAGGGCCGAATCCCAGCGGGAACCAGCCGCAAGTTCACTATAGCCGCCTTCTGCGTTCAGTGCTACATAAATGGCGATCACGTTGTCGTCCAGCCGTCCATTGCGCTCCAGTTCGGCTGCCCTGAGTCGCCGCGTAAAATCGGCCTGACCACCATTGGCGACCATATAGACCGCCACCACTGCGCCACGGTCAAGCAGCGGTTGAGCTGCCTGCGCGATCTGCTCCTGGTCGATCAATCCCGCATCATCGACAACAACCAGGCGGCCCTGAGCCAGTGCCGTTGTCACTGTCAACAGCAGGCAGAGCGCTGCCAGCAGGCCAGCCATGGCACCACGATACGTTGATCGGAACCATTCAGGTGAGGTGGTCTGGCAGGGTTGTACCGCTCCAGGAGGTTCTTGTTCGATCCGTTGTGGCAGTAAAGCCGCCACAACGGGCCGATGGGCGGAGTTTATAGGGGCCGAAGGCCCCGGCAAACTTCGCTGGCGAAGGTTCCCCTGAACGGGTACCTTTGATTTGTTCATGATTTTTTGTTCTCGTACATTACGTATGCTCATGCTTGTTCGACCATTCCTTTTTCATCGACCAGCCTCCAGAATATCAATGATCATCCCGCGATGATAGGCCAGCATCCGGGGATCACTTTGATAGGACTGACAGATCACGTTGCACAGTGTCAGGTGATAGATCAGGCGATAGACCAGGCTGCGTTGCTCCCAACCGGATACCAGCCTGCGCCGCTGGCGATAGCCCAGCAAAAATGGGGACGCCAGTGGGTTCACCTCATCCGGTTCAACCAGAAGCCCCGTGGCAAACTCATATTCCGGGTCTGCCGCCAGTGCCCACTCAAAATTCAGCAGACCACTAAGGTTCCAGGTAGCATCATGGCGCATAATCAAGGCATTATGCAAGCCATAGTCACCATGCACGACCACCGCAGGCGGAGTGGACGGAAGATAGGAATGCAGGATATATTCCTCGGCAGCTTCCAGGAGTGGCAACGGCAATGCGGCATACTGCCATAACTCCACCATTACCTGCGCGGTCTTGTCCAGCAGATAGAGCTGCCAATCGGTGGCGACTCCCAGGGTACCAGTTTGCACATTCAAGCCGCCATAGCCAGCACAGGCGACACTGTGCAATGCGGCCAGCGCCTGGCCGAGATCATGCGAGACGTGCCACTGCGCGGCAGGATCAAGTTGCCGCCAGACATCCAGGGCAATCATTCCGGGCGGGTTTTTCAAGATCAACACATCATAGGGCAGAATGGTCTGAGAAGTATCGAACACCAGGACTCTGGGTAGCGGCAGATCCGTCTCCCGCTGCAGGCGGTGATAGAGCGCGACCTCCTTTTGGAAGGTAAGGCTACTGGCTTCACATGTATAAAACCGTAGCACCAGTGTATTGTTGATCAGAATGGTCGGGTGAATACTGTCACGCCAGATGCGGTGCCAACTCCAGAGTTGTCCCAGGCGATGTACTGCCATCAGTGCCTTAATCTGTGCTTCGGTAAGCATCGAGTTCAGATATCTGGAGGTTACGAGTGCGAGCTGTACCGCGCATTGCGTCTTCTGATGAGCCGTATTCCTATGCTTGCCCTGAGCGCAGTTGAAGGGGGCAAACGACCCCCCACCACTGCGTATATTCGGTGCATCCTCTCGATCACATAGATCAAAGGTCAACCCGGCTTCAGGCATGCTTCACCGCGTGACTGGTGGTGACCAGTCGTTGCAGGCGATCAAGCGCATGGCCGGCATCCAGGCTGGCGCGGGCCATACTCAGCCCCGCTGACAGGTTCGGCGCAGCATTGCCGGCCACCAGCGCCGCAGCGGCATTGAGCAGCACTACATCACGCTGCGGCCCATGTGTGCGCCCTTCCAGAATCCCTTGCGTAATTGCCACGTTGTCGGCCACAGTGCCGCCCCGCAGGGCTGCGCGTGGTGCCAGATCAAGCCCCAGATCGGTTGGATTGATGATCGTGCGTACAGGAGCGTGACCGCCGCGTACATCAAACATCACACTCGGCCCACTGAGCGTCAGTTCATCGGTATTGCCATCACCACATACCACCAGCGCCCGCGTCGTTTCCAGCCGGGCCAGCGCAGCCGCCAGTTTAGCCGCCAGTTGTTCGTTGGCAACCCCCAGCACCTGATGACGTGCGCCAGCCGGATTGGTGAGCGGCCCCAGCAGATTAAACGCCGTGCGGATGCCAATTTCGCGGCGCACCGGGCCAGCAAAGCGCATCGCCGGGTGGAACTTGGGGGCAAACATAAACCCGATGCCCGCCGCGTGCAAGCAGTGCGCCACGCCCGCAGCATCCAGTTCGATGTTGACTCCCAGCCCTTCCAATACATCGGCACTCCCACAGGCACTGGACATGGCCCGATTGCCATGTTTGGCCACCGTCAATCCGGCCCCGGCCACAACAAACGCGGCGGTGGTACTGATATTAAAGGTATGCGAGCCATCGCCACCGGTACCACAGGTGTCAACCACCGTGCCATCAAAGACCACCGGCGTTGCTTTTGTGCGCATCACCATCGCCATTCCGGCAATCTCGCCATCGGTCTCACCCTTGAGGTGCAATGCTGTCAGAAAAGCGGCGATCTGCGCCGGAGTCGCCGTACCCGACATTATTTCTTCCATCACCGCTGCGGCTTCGATCTGGCTCAAATCCCTACCACCCGTTACCGCAATGATTGCATCCCGAATATTCACCGCTGGTACTCCTTGTGTGCCTGGCTAACCACGAAGCTGTTGCTGTAAATTGTACCATACTGCTGACCTGTGCTGTTACGGCTGGTATGTCACACATAGGTCAACCTGGTCTTGCCGATGTAGCCGATGGGATCAGGGAGAGTACCGCCTATTCGGGCATGCGTGGTCATATTCGTGGACGGCTGACTTCCCACTGATTCGTGGTGCGGTTCCACGATTCCGCTCCGCTCTTGACCTGTTGTACACCTCCAGTCGCAGGCAGGCCGGACTCAGAAACATAAGTTCGTGACAGGGGTGATTGGCTGACATCCGACGTACTTTAACATAGCTTAATCGAAACTTCACCTTTAGATAACAGAATCATAAACAAACTTCTATACTCTGAAACTGTCCAAAGTAGAGATCTCATATGAACGAGGAGGATCGAGAACCTATGCAACTACGTTTGCGCGCGTTTGTGTTGTTGCTGCTGGCAATGTTCGCTCTGGCGGCATGTGGAACGCCAACCGGTGGCCCGACCACGGAGGCCCCCGCAGCGCCAGTGGCCGACGCCCCTGTTAGCACGACAGATGACTGCCCACGTCCACCCGAAATGGATGCCCGTTTCTGTGACGAAGATGGCGACCTCATTCCCGACCCACCCAAAGATTCAGCACAATGGGTTAATCCCGATACGCTGATCTTTGCCTACACCCCGGTCGAAGATCCGGCAGTGTACCGCGATGTGTGGTCGGATTTTCTGACCCATATGGAAGCAGTCACGGGCAAGCGTGTCGAGTTCTTTCCCGTCGACTCAAACGCGGCCCAACTTGAAGCGATGCGTGCCGGGCGACTGCATGTGGCCGGGTTTAATACCGGTTCTGTTCCCTTTGCAGTCAACTTTGCTGGTTTCCGGCCTTTTGCGATGATGGCCGCTGAAGATGGCTCGTATGGCTATGAGATGGAGATCATCGTCCCGGCTAACAGCGACATACAGCAGATCGAAGATCTGCGAGGCCGACAGATTGCGTTTACCGCGCAAACCTCTAACTCTGGCTTCAAAGCACCATCGGCGCTGCTAGAATCCCAGTTTGATCTGATCGAGGGGCGCGACTTTGAAGCAACTTTCTCTGGTGGTCACGACAATTCAATCCTGGGAGTTGCCAATGAAGACTACGATGCAGCGGCCATTGCCAACTCGGTTCTTACCCGTATGATTGCACGTGGTACAGTGCAAAAAGACCAGTTCCGAACGATCTATACCTCAGAGACGTTCCCTACCACTGGCTATGGCTATGTCTACAATCTTGACCCGGAATTGGCCGAAAAGGTCCAGGAGGCCTTTTTCACCTTTGAGTGGGCCGGGTCATCACTGGAAGCTGAATTCAAGCAGTCAGGCGAAGCCCAGTTTCTGCCCATCACCTATCAGGAATACTGGGCGGTGATCCGCGAAGTTGACAAGACGATGGGGGTGGATTACACCCAGCCCTGATCACCTCTTCCAACAAGAGCGTATGGACACGCTTGAGCGTACATGTTCACCCTTCCCCTGGGAGCGAGGGCATCTTGCCCTCGTGTGCCCGATGGAGTGGGCCCCGCTCTCGCGCCCAGGGGTGCGTGGTACCCCAAGTGTGAACAGGTACGCTTGAGCTATACGCTCAAGCGTGTTATGTGTCTGTATATCCACCATTGCGCCAGTCTAAAAAAGTTCTGGTGCGCAGGATCGGGGCGTCTGCATGTCGTAGCGACCCAGAACATTGCTCTTACGCTGGCCTGCTCTCTTCGTGTGCGGCAGCCTGGAAGGGACAGCTCGCCCCCAGACTCTTCGCCGAAGACAAAAAGTTTCGGGGAAAGAAAAGGAACTGACCGCGCTGCCGCAGGCGAAACCCATGCGGGGGATGAACGACCGTATACCGCGTGTTCAAAACACGAACATGCAGAAAGGTCACGTCGAAACGGTATGATTTCTGTTATGTCGCAGATGAACGATCATTGACGATCCGCAAGGCAGTACCAGACAATCAGGCAGTGATGCAGATATGTTTTGCCCGAAGGTGGCGTCATTGTTGTTTTGATGCAAAGATGCATGTATACAATCAATGTACGTTTGTCATTGCAAAGAAAGAGTTAGACATGTTACGTATCGAGCAACTTACCAAACGTTATCCCACCGGCGATCTGGCACTCAATGGTGTCGATCTGGAAGTGCCTGAGCGACAGGTGGTAGCGCTGATTGGGCCATCTGGGGCAGGGAAGAGTACCTTAATCCGGTGTATCAATCGCCTGGTTGAGCCAACGGAAGGACGCATCTGGCTCAAAGATCTCGAAATTACCAGGCTACACGCTAGTGGGTTACGTCGTGCGCGACGCCGCATCGGGATGATTTTCCAGGAGTACGCACTGGTCGAACGGTTGACGGTGATGGAAAATGTGCTGTCGGGACGGCTGGGCTATGTTGGCTTCTGGCAGAGCTGGTTTCGTCGCTATCCTCAGTCGGATATTGATGCTGCGTTCAACTTGCTGGAACGCGTTGGGCTGGTCGATTATGTTGATAAACGCGCTGATGCACTTTCGGGCGGGCAGCGGCAGCGGGTCGGGATTGCGCGGGCACTGTTGCAGAACCCGGATCTGTTGCTGGTCGATGAACCAACTGCCAGCCTTGACCCGAAAACCTCACGCCAGATCATGCGGCTGATCACCGAACTGGCTCGTGAACATGGCTTACCAGTGGTCATTAATATTCACGACGTGCCCCTGGCGCGCATGTTCGCCCAGCGCATCGTCGGTCTGCGGAGTGGCGTGATCGTGTATGATGGCCCGCCCGAAGCGCTGGTGGCCGATACGCTGACCACGATCTATGGTGAAGAGGACTGGACAGATAGCCAGCGAGCAGATGAACCGGATGAGCCTGTCGAGCAAGAGTTACATCTTCCCCAACAGGCACTCACGGCCAGTGGGTAATATAGTCAGCTCATACCAATGGTACAGCGGAGTCCCGGCTTGAGCCTGGTTCCATGCCGATAGTCTCGGCATACCCGCCATTTGCCATACCAATGGTACGGCGGAGTCCCGGCTTGAGCCTGGACGGAAAGCTCCCCTGGCTCAAGCCGGGACTCCAGGTTTTCACAACTGATGTAGGATTGCTATAGGTAGCACGCAGTAGTAGGCACAGGATAAACAGATTATGACAACTCCTTCGGCTCTTCCTCGTCAGCGGCGCTGGTCGCCACCGCCGTTGATCCGCGATCCATGGCGCCGCTGGGCCGTGATCATACTCAGCATCGGCTATCTCATGGTTGGGCTGAGTACGCTGAATATCAACTGGGCTCGTGTGCAACGTGGTGCCATTCGTTTCCAGCGCATGCTGGCCGAGTTTTTACAACCCGATTTTGTCTCGCGTTGGGGCGATATCCAGGCCGGCATTCTGGAGAGTCTGACAATGACGGTGGTAGCAACCGTGATTGGTATCATTCTCTCCGTTCCGATCGGGTTTGGTGGAGCGCGCAACCTGGCACCGCTGCCAATCTATCTCTTCTGTCGGGGATTGATCACGCTGTCGCGTACGTTTCAAGAGGTCATTATTGCGATCGTGTTTGTGATTATGTTTGGCTTCGGGCCGCTGGCAGGGGTCTGTACCCTCAGCTTTGCCTCGATCGGATTTCTTGCCAAACTGCTGGCTGAGGATATTGAAGAGATTGACCCGGCGCAGGTCGAGGCCATTCGTGCCACAGGTGCCTCGTGGCTCAAAATGGTATCCTACGCGGTCGTTCCCCAGGTATCGCCACGGCTGGTGGGATTAAGCATCTACCGCTTCGACATCAACTTGCGCGAGTCGGCGATTGTGGGCGTCGTGGGCGCGGGCGGGATTGGCGCGACCCTGCAGACGGCCTTTAGTCGCTATGATTTCGATGTTGCAGGAGCCATTTTGATCATCATCATCGTTCTGGTCATGATCACCGAGTTCATCTCAAGCTACATTCGACGGAGGTTGCAATAATGCCGGTACGCATATCAAACGGAGTAAAAACCTGGCAGCGCTATGATCGCGCCAGCGTCCTGAAGCAGTGGGCTGGCTGGCTGGCAACAACGGTGGTGGTTCTCTTCTGCTGGCAGCTTATTGCCGGGGCCACACGCTGGGAGTTTGTGGCCGACGCCCCCCAACAACTGGCACAATTCTTGTCACGCGCTTTTCCGCCGCGCTGGAGTTATATGAACCAGCTCTGGCGACCACTGTGGGATACGGTGAATATTGCGACCCTGGGCACGATTATCGGCGTCGCGGTGGCTTTCCCAACGGCGTTCCTGGCAGCGCGCAATACCACTCCGCACCCGATCATTCGCCCGCTGGCCCTGCTGATTATCGTGGTCTCGCGTTCGGTGAACTCGTTGATCTGGGCTTTGCTGCTGGTGGCCCTGCTGGGGCCAGGCATTCTGGCGGGGGTGATTGCGATTGGCCTGCGCTCAATTGGCTTTGTAGGCAAGCTCTTTTACGAGGCGATTGAGGAGACCAGCATTGAGCCGGTCGAGGCGATCCGGGCTACCGGTGCCAGTGGTATGCAGGTCTTGAGTTATGCCATTCTGCCCCAGGTATTGCCCTCGTTTGCCGGTGTGACCGTCTTTCGTTGGGACATTAATATTCGAGAATCGACAGTCATCGGGTTGGTAGGCGCGGGCGGGATCGGGCTGAACCTGGATGCAGCGATCAATGCCTTGCAGTGGAGCCGTGCCGGGATGATCTTTATCAGCATCTTTGTGATCGTTCTCCTCAGTGAGTGGATCTCGGCCCGGGTGCGTAAGGCGATTATCTGACACGGCGTGTTCGCGTTGAAACGTTGAAATGTTGGAACGTTTTAACGCGAGGACGTACCGCACACTTCGCGCACCGCGCAATCATGTCAGACACATCCCCAAAATCCGGCTCAGGATAGGTAGCCCATGCTATAATGCCATGCTATCTTGAACGATGCTGATCTGACGAAAGGAGCCGGTGTGGAACAACTGACGCCCGGTGCGGTGTTTGAAGCCGCTCATATGACAATACAGACCGCCGATTATAGCTTTTTGACCACGCTCAACCCCGCTGGATATGCCAGTTCACGCCTGATGCAACACTTTGCGCCAGAGGCCGATCTGACGATCTGGTTTGGTACCAGTCCTGTATCGCGCAAAGTTCGTGAAATTCAGCATAACCCACGGGCAACCGTGAGCTTTCTGCCAGCCACTGAACCAGCCTATGTCACGCTCGTCGGTACCGCGCAGATCGAGACAGACCTCGCCTTGCGCCAGCACTACTGGCGTGATGACTGGATCGCCTTCTGGCCGGCCGGCGCTCAGGGTGACGATTATATTTTGATCAAGTTTGTACCAACTCGCATCGAAGTCATGAATTTTACCCAGGAAGTCGCACCTGATCCCTATGGGCTAAAGCCGGCTATTATCATCTGGAATGGTACCGCCTGGGATTTTGAATGAGGTAATGATGAATCGGCACATCGCCAGGCAACATAAAACCAGACCCTAAACCAACGACGAACGTCATCACTACGGGGATCACGTCAAAACCGGACATTGCTTGCGGCACAGCGTAATCGTCTCATCGGGCATCAGTGCATAGCGTTGAATCTGTGCTGGTGGCAGGGTGTGTACAAAAGCATCGCGGGTCACCGCAAATCCCGCTTGTTCCAGGCGCTCATAGTAGTCCATGCCATACACCCGCACATGATCGGCCTGCCCAAACAGGCGTAGGCGTTCGGCAGGCGATTGCACGCACGGATCTTCAAAGGTCGTCTGGCGGTGGATGGGCACCTGGAGGATCGCCCACCCGCCTACCTTCAGCACCCGATACAACTCCTGCATTGCCTGCCGATCATCGGGCACATGTTCCAGCACATGCAAACACAGGATCGCGTCAAAGCTGTTGGCGGCAAACGGCAGGTGCTGGAGATCGCAACGGGTACGAACACCGGCCTGATCCAGGTCAACGGTAATTGAGATAACGTGTGGAAAGCGCCGTAAGTTAGCCCTCAAAATCGGCTCCGGTGCCACATGCAACAGATACCGCACCTGTTGCAGCAGCGCCGGTCGTTGCTGCAGATACAACCAGAGCAGCCGATGCCGTTCCAGCGCACCGCAATGCGGGCACAGCGCGTTACGGCGCGGTGGCTGGCCGAAGTTCAAAAAGCGCCGGTAGCAGCGCCCGCAACAGGGACACTCTACCTGGTTACCCCCTAGCAAACTACCTTTCAACCGTCGCGCTACTAGTCGTAATTGCTGCCGCTGGGCGACCGTCGTTCTGGTTTTGACCATGCGCTGTATTGCTGTTGTGATTGCTTTTCGGTTTTGTGGTACGATGATCATGGTTCCAGTATGTTCCATGGTTCAACCATCATAACACTGTAAAAGGAGTCTCCTATGAGCGACCGTGGCCGTGCCTATCCCGGTCAGACGATTGTTGTCCAGTATGACGTGAAGCGTTGTATCCATGCAGCCGAGTGTGCGAAGGGCCTGCCCGCCGTGTTTGATCCCAACCGCCAGCCGTGGATCGATCCCGATGCTGCCAGTCCCGATGACATTGCTGCCATTGTGATGCGCTGCCCCACCGGTGCGTTACACTTCGAGCGCACAGACGGCGGCGCAGCCGAGCCGGTTCCTGATCGTAATCGTACCACGCTTAGCGCCGATGGGCCACTCTATCTGCGCGGGCAGATCGAGATTGCCCGCATGGACGGTACGGTGCTGCTGCACGATACGCGGGTGGCGCTGTGCCGCTGTGGGGCCTCGCAGAACAAGCCGTTCTGTGATGGCAATCATGCGATGGCTGGCTTTACCGATCCCGGTCAACTGGGAACGAATCAGCTCAAGCCGGTTGATCCGATGGCAGCGGGTGCCCTGCGGGTCACGCTGGCCCCGAACGGCCCGCTGCTGGTCGACGGCCCGTTCGAGCTATGCGCTGCCACTGGCGCAGAGTGCTATGCGGGCAGCAGTGGTGCGCTGTGCCGCTGTGGGGCCTCGCAAAACAAGCCGTTCTGCGATGGCAGTCACAAGGCGATTGGCTTCGTGGCGGAGTAAGTGTTGGGGGACAGAGGATCTATGGGGGCAGTGCCTTGCCCCCATCTTTCCCCAGCGGATCTTGATAACCCAACTACGTGCATTCCGCAGCCCGGCCCTGCGAATGCAAATTCTCCAGCCTGTTGCTGAAAGCGACGAGGAGCAATGCTGTTGTTAAAAAGCCAGAAATCCGCACAAACGCCACATCCGGGACACAACCAATTTCCCGGTTCTGCTGCAAGTACTCCTTGCTAGCTCTCGCGCTCATACCTCTTGAGTAACCGTTCAGGGGGACTTTCGCCAGCGGGGGTGGCGGGGGCCTGCGGCCCCCGCGCAATCCCCAGGAACCTCCGGGGGGGTCATGCCCCGCCCAACCACCCCACCTGAACAGTTCCCTCTTGATATTTACACAGAATAGATTAAAATGGGTTCTAGCATGTCCGTTTCGCTTGTTCCGACAGTACTAGCATGCTACCATTACCGAAGTTTCGAGGCTGCGTGACTCTAGCTTGAGGTTCAACATGACTTCTACGATAGCGCAGGCACCTATTGCCCTCTCTTTGTTTTCTGGTGCCGGTGGGATGGATATTGGCATTCGTAAAGCCGGGTTTTCAGTGCTGGCTTGTGTAGAGCGCGACCGTTTTTGTTGTGAAACTCCGTTTTTGTTGTGAAACTCTACGCGCAAATATCACTAGAGAACGGCTTGAGACGAGGGTCATTGAAGAAGATATTCGCAATGTTGATCCCCTGACTTTTATGAAGGAGTTGGGGTTAGCGCCGGGTAAGCTAGATTTGTTGTTTGGCGGCCCACCATGCCAGGCATTTTCGCAAAAAGGAGGTCACATATGCCCTTTCCCCAGGCCCACGCCCTACTCATCGGTGTTGGTACTTACATCCACGCCTCGCGCTATAACGTGCCTACCACGGCTGCCGACGCGCAGGCGTTGGCGGCGCTGGTGCAGGATGCGCAGTTCTGCGGTTATCCGCCCGATCAGGTGACGCTGTTGACCGACGCGCAAGCTACCCGCGCCGACATTCTGGCCGCGCTTGAGCGCCTGGCGCAGACCAGTGCGGACGATACGGTGCTGCTGTTTTATAGCGGGCATGGCGAGTATGATCGCAGTAGCAACTACACGCTGACCACCCACGATACACAGTGGCAGGATGGACGGGTTGTGACCGGCACGGGTATTAGCCAGGCCGAGTTGTTGACGAAACTGCGGGCCATTCCTGCCAGCCGTGTGCTGCTGATCTTCAATGCCTGCCACGCCGGACACCTCTCGCCCACGCTCGGCGACGAGGCCCCGCCCACTGGTCATGCCCTACCCGAACAGACGGCGAATGCGCTGCTGGCAACCGGCAGCGGGCGCGTCGTGATCACCGCCTGCCGCGAGAACCAGGTGGCGTTCGTTGGCAGCGGCGAACACACGCTGTTTGCCCAGGCGCTGCTGGAGGGGCTGCGCGGCGGTGGGGAGGTCTACAACCGCAACGGCTATATCAGCGTGTTCGATCTGTATACGCACCTCTACTACACACTGGACGAGGCGGTGCCGCGCCTGGTGCCGCAGTTCGTCCGCGACCAGTATGGCAGCAAGCAGGAGCCGGAGTTGACCATCCTCAAGGGCGTGGGGCCGTTCGCGGTGGCCCGCTATCGCGGAGCGACAACGCTGGGCGATTTTCCCGCCGACCAGTCGCCGTTGGATCGAGAGACCGCCGTGCGCGAGGTAGCGCCAGGCCGCAGCCAGCGGGCGTTCCAGAACATCAGCAGCACGGTGACGATTCAGGGCGACAACTCCGGGCAGAGTGTGGGCATCAACTATGGCACACTGTCCCAGAACCAGCAGACGATCAACAACCAGGCCCCAAACCAGGGTGCGCAGGGTAACTTCCAGGGGCCGGTCACGTTCAATCAGTCTGGCACGACCTTTGACCAGCGTGGGCAGCAGATCCGTGGCGATCAGTACAACGCCAGCCGCGACATTGTTCAGGCTGGCCGCGATGTGACGCAGGTGCGCGGCGACTATGTTCACGGCGACAAGGTTCGTGGCGATAAGGTGGGCGGTGACCAGATCCGGGGCGACATTACGATCGGCGACGTTTCCGGCGCGGGCATTGCCATCGGGCACAAGGCGCACAGTAGTGGGCGCAATGTCGCTACCAGCGGCGGTGATTATGCCGGGGGCAACATTGATAAGCGAGCGGGAACCGTTGTGAGCGGTGATCAATTCACCATGTCGGGCACCTTCAGCGGCGCAATGCTAAACATCAAGTCAACGTTGAGCAACGTTGCGCAGCGCATTGGTGCTGCGCCCCACGGCGATGCGGCAACAAAGGCACAACTGCAGGCGCTGATCACGCAACTGAGCGCCGAATTGCAGCAGGTGCCAGCGGAGCATGCCCGTGATGCCGAGGCCGTCGCGGAGACCGCGAAGGTGGTGGTTGAGCAGGCAACGAAGGCGCAGCCGAACAAGCAATTGGTGCAGATCAGCGCGGAAGGGTTGAAGCAGGCGGCACAGAACCTGGCGGCCGTGTTGCCAACGGTGCTGCCACTGGCGCAGAAAATTGCTGAAGCCCTGCGGACGGTAGCTATAAGCTGAGGTATAGGCGGGCCGTGCTTTGTCGAATTGGTGCCAACGTTGCGCGTCTGCGCGTCGCGTGTGGCGTATCTTTTCGCACAACCCGCCGTTGTGTAGGCAGTGCCTGGTTGGAAACTGTGTCGCTCTATTCCCATTTCGGACGAGAGGTTGACGAGACTCCTGTTTCGATTATACTTAGTAGCGTGCGTGGCGTGGCCGATTGGCAGCAAAATAGGCAGCAAACGGGCAGTATTGAACAACGTAGCGTGGTTTTGAGGCATATGGGGCTGTAGCTCAGGTGGATAGAGCAGCAACCTTCTAAGTTGACGGTCGGGGGTTCGAGTCCCTCCAGCCCCGCCATAGGCCCACTTGCCGGTTTTCAGAAATTCCTCGCAGAAGAGAGTGTTATGCTATGCATCGCCGCTTCACGTGCCCGCGAATAGAGGTCGTTCCACCAATGCCCTCTTTAATGTTTTGCTGACGTAGGAAGCATCTCGCTGCAAGCCAGTGCGGATTCAGCGCGATGGTTCGACGGCGCTCACTATGACATGGAGTAAGCCGTCCACGAATAAGGCCACGAATGCACGAATAGGCCGTTGCTTCTCTTCCCATGACATGGTTTTTTCATGGAAGGCGTAGGGCGGCGATGCCCCATTGCCGCGCCAGCGCCCCGTCTATGTCTTGCTGACGTAGGAAGCATCTCGCTGCAAGCCGGTGCAGATTCAGCGCGATGGTTGGCCTATGCTACCTATAACATAGGTGGCTCATAGATGATGTATGACGTCTACCAACAGATTGGTAGACCCGGTTACCGATCGTCAGCGCCCGCTCGGTTTCATGGAAGAGACATGGCGTCCACTAATGCATTCGACTGGATCACGAGAAGGAAGCTATGATGGATGCGCCAAATATTGACATGGCTGACACAACACTGCGCAGCCGCGCCCTGACCTTTGTGGTACTGATTGGCGTAGTCAGCTTGCTGGCAGACATGGTTTACGAAGGTGGCCGCAGTATCAGTGGGCCGTATCTCGCGCTACTTGGGGCCAGCGGCACCGTTGTCGGGCTTATGGCGGGTATGGGGGAACTGGTCGCTTACGGTCTACGATCCCTGTTCGGCTACCTCAGTGACCGCACCCGGCGCTACTGGGCATTTACCATTGCCGGGTATGCCATCACAGCGCTAGCAGTGCCGGCGCTAGCACTGGCTGGCAACTGGCAGATCGCGGTTCTGTTGCTGACCCTCGAGCGGGTCAGCAAAGCGATTCGCACTCCCGCCAAGGATACCCTGCTCTCTTATGCAGCGACCTCGATTGGCCACGGCAAGGGCTTTGGTCTGCACGAGGCGCTCGACCAGATCGGTGCCATTGCCGCCCCGCTCACGCTGGCCGCCATCCTCGCATGGCAGGAGAGCTATCAACTGGCGTTTGCGCTGCTGCTTATTCCCGGTGGGTTGACGATACTTGTCCTCCTGCTCGCACGGGCGCGCTTTCCTCAACCGCTGGATCTTATGGGTTCCACGCCAGCCATCATTACCCACGGCTTTACCCGCAGCTTCTGGCTCTATCTCACCGCGGTTGGTTTGATTGCCGCCGGCTTTGCTGACTTTCCGCTCGTTGCGTTCCATCTGGAGCGGCAGTCCGTATTCGCAACGGCATGGATTCCAGTGCTGTATGCGCTGGCGATGGCGGTTGATGCGGTGGCGGCGCTGCTTTTTGGTCTGCTCTTCGACCGCATCGGTTATGGAGCGCTCATGCTGGCCGCACTCCTCTCGGCAGGCTTTGCACCGCTGGCTTTCTCGTTGAGCGCACCGCTCGTGGTGATCGGCATGCTGCTCTGGGGCATTGGACTCGGAGCACAAGAATCTATCCTGCGGGCAGCGGTTGCAACGATGGTGCCCGTTGAACGCCGTGGCACCGCCTACGGCCTCTTCAATGCCTGGTATGGCCTGGCCTGGTTTGCTGGCAGCGCCGTGCTTGGCGTGCTGTATGACCTCTGGCTGCCAGGACTAATCGCCGTGTCGGTTGGGCTTCAGGTTCTGGCTGTCGGCATCCTGATCAGCATCACCCGCCAGCACACGACGTAGATCTGGCCCGGTGTGCATCGCAACCCATGAGGTTTGAGTCGCTGCGGCGCTGATCGGGCTGATGCCGCTGAGGTGCGTGTCGGGCGGGTGGGCGGGTAGGGCGGCCCGGCTGAAGCCGGGACTGCGGGTGCGTGCGGCCCGGCGAAAGCCGGGACTCCGGGTGCGTGCCGGGTGCGTGGTGGGTGGACGGGTAGCGTCCCCATCACACTGGTCTGCCTCCGCGATTCACCCCCTCTCGTGCCACGTGCAGCGTCATCAGTAGTTCAGCGGTTCAGCGGTTCTAACCCCTTCATAGCGGGCTATTGTGTCAATCGGCGCTATCACCGTTGTGGGGTGCACGCCACCTGGCGGGTAGGTGACGGTCACCCCCGCAGGTTCAGGTTCTCAACCCTTCAGCGTTGCGGGGGGTGACCGTCACCTGGGTTCCAAATAGCGGGCCAATGGGGTCAACCTATCCAGGCCTGGATGCGGGCTATTGTGTCAATCGGCGCTATCACCGTTGTGGGGTGCAAGCCATCTGGCGGGTAGGTGACGGTCACCCCCGCAGGTTCCGGTTCTCAACCCTTCAGCGTTGCGGGGGGTGACCGTCACCTGGGTTCCAAATAGCGGGCCAATGGGGTCAACCTATCCAGGCCTGGATGCGGTAACCATGTCCTTTAGGTTTCAAAACCTCGGCGATGAGTGGGAGGGCCATTCCTTGCTGACATGAGGTTTGAGTCGCTGCGGCGCTGATCGGGCTGATGCCGCTGAGGTGCGTGTCGGGCGGGTGGGCAGGTAGCGCGGCCCGGCTGAAGCCGGGACTGCGGATGCGTGCGGCCCGGCTGAAGCCGGGACTGCGAGTGCGTGCCGGTTGCGTGTCAGGTGGGTGGGCGGCGTCCCCATCACACTGGTCTGCCTCCGCGATACCCCCCTCTCGTGCCACGTGCAGCGTCATCAGTAGTTCAGCGGTTCAGCGGTTCTAACCCCTTCATAGCGGGCCAATGGTGTCCATTCCCGTCAGCACGACTGCTCACGGACTATCCTAGACGGCAGTGAGTGCTGCCAACAGCCGATCCAGATCGATCTGAGTACCGAGCATGCGCAGTACATCCAGGTCAAAGCGGGCGGTGTAGGGCAACCGACCAAGCAGAGGTGCCCGACCCCAACGCTCCAGCGCAGTCGCGTTTGTCTGCTCGGCTGGATGCACGGTCGGATTGAGATCGTTCAGCACAACTCCCACGACCGGCAGCGTCAACTGTGCGACCGTTACCGTTAGCGCCGTATGGTTGATGACACCCAGAATATTGCGAGCCACAATCAGCAGCGGTAATTGCAGGCGAGTCGCCAGATCATGCATGCTCAGGTGGGCGGTCAGAGGGGCCAGCAACCCGCCTGCGCCTTCGACCAGCACCAGATCGTGGTCGGCAGCCAGGCGAGCATAGCAGGCGCAGATATGTTCCATGTCAATCGTGCTGCCCACTTGCTCAGCGGCCAGGGCGGGCGTTAATGGTTGCTCGAACCTATAAGGGTTAATCAGCTCCAGCGGTGCCGTACAATTCGCTGCCGCCCGTAAAAAGAGGGCATCGGCTGGCTGTAGTTGACCATGGTCGAGCAGACAGCCACTCTCCACTGGCTTCATCACCCCGATCTGCATGCCACGTGCGTGCAAAGCCGCTGCCAGCGCCGCTGTTACAATCGTTTTACCCACACCGGTATCGGTGCCGGTGACAAACAGGCCGCCGCTCATGGCAATACCTCGGCCACGGCCTGGATCGCGGCATACACCGCATCCAGGAGGTATGCCAGTTCATCGCTGCTGATAGCGAGGGGTGGCATCAACACCAGCGTATCCGCAAGCGGGCGAATAATCACCCCACGTTGCCGAGCAGCCCGAATAACCTGGGCTGCGACGCGCATGTGCAGCGGGAAGGGCGTCTTGTGAGCGCGATCCTGCAGTAACTCAATACCGACCATAAAGCCACACTGCCGGATGTCACCAACCAGCGGTAGCTCCCAGAAGCGCTGCAAGCCCTGCCGCAACTGCACAATTTTGTCTGCCAGGTGTTCCAGCGTGTGATCGCGCTCAAACAGATCGAGACTCGCCAGTGCGGCTGCACACACTACCGGGTTACCGGTGTAAGTGTGGCCGTGATAGAAGGTGCGAAACTGATCGACATTGCCCAGAAAAGCGCGATAGATCTCTTCAGTAGCCAGTGTTGCCGCCAGTGGCAAGTAGCCACCACTGATACCCTTGCCTAGCGCCATCAAGTCAGGTGCGATGTCCTCGTGTTCGCAGGCAAACATTGTACCGGTGCGCCCAAAGCCGGTGGCGACTTCATCAACGATAAACAGGACATTATGACGCTGCGCAATCTCCCACACGGCGCGGGTAAAACCGGGTGGATAGACCAGGATGCCGGCTGCACCCTGCACCAGTGGCTCCATCACCACCGCCGCCAGTTCGTCAGCATGGGTGGCAATCACACGCTCGATCTCGACCAGGTCATAGCCAGCCGTGAGGGTCGGAAAAAACAAGGGATGATAGATCTGAAAGAATAGATCGATTCCGCCCACACTCATCGCGCCCACGGTGTCGCCGTGGTAGTCGTTGCGCAACGAGAAAAAGCGTGTCTTTTGCGGGCACGGGTCTGGGCATTGTCTCCAGTATTGAAACGCCATTTTCAGCGCGATCTCCACCGCCGCCGCCCCGGTATCGGAGTAGAAAACGCGCTGGAGCTGGCCGGGAGCAATCTCGATCAGCCGCCGCGCCAGATGAATGCCGGGGGGGTGGGTTAATCCCAGGAAGGTCGAGTGGGCCACCCGCTGGAGCTGGGCGTTGATCGCCTGGTTGATCTCTGGTCGGCAGTGCCCATGCACATTCACCCATAGTGAGGATACGCCATCAAGATAACGGTTGCCATCAATATCGATCAGATAGCTGCCTTCGGCCCGCTCAATAATCAACTGTGGCTCAGCTTCCCAGTCTTGCTGCTGCGTGAAGGGATGCCATAGATACCGTTTATCGTCCTGTTCAAGGTTGATAGAAAGTGATATATTCATGGTGTGGTTCATTATTTGCGCTCCAACCGGCGCAGCACTATGCTTTCTTGTCCTTTCTGGATACCCTTTTCAATACCCCTGGCGCGCAATTCCTCTCTGACATACTCTTCGTAACTGGTAGTATAGGTCACAGTTCGTTCCTCCTCATAGTGACGTATATAGTGGCGAAAACGGCGCTCGCCCTCCTCCGTCTCCCCGGGTGGGAGCAGTTGCTGGAACTCTTTGTAGAGCATCTCAATGCCGCGCTCCCAATCAATGCTGGTGTGCAAATCAGGCAGAAAGAAGGCGATAAAGGAATCGGATATGCTGATCCAGCACTTCTTTCCATGGCCCATCAACTGTGTCGCAGGTAGACGTAGCGTTCCTTCCGGCGCAACAGGTCGTACAGATAGGGATAGTATAGCATATGGCTGCGATAGAGCGATGGCGTTGTAGGGGACTGTGTTCAGGCAATCAGCCCCAACCGGCGGCCAACGGCACCAAAGGCATCAATCGCAAATACCAGATCCTCCTCGGTGTGCGACGCCATCACGCTGGCCCGCACCCGCGCTGCACCGAGCGGTACGGTTGGTGGACGGATTGCTACTGCAAACACGCCGGCCTGCTGCAAAGCCGATGCCATTTCCAGCGCCCGCGCCGAGTCACCTACCAGTACGGGCACAATATGGGTGGCCGAGGCCAGGGTGTTAAAACCCAGTTGCTGCAAGCCCTGCCGCAAGAAGGTACCCAGTGCTTGCAGGCGTTCCACCCGTTGCGGTTCACGCTCGAGTACATCCAGCGCCGCCAATGCCGCTGCGACCACCGTTGGTGGCAACGCGGTGGTAAAAATAAAGCTGCGAGCAACATTGAGGACATACTCGATCACGAGTTGATCAGCGGTAATAAACGCGCCAGCGTTGCCCAGTGCCTTACTCAACGTACTCATCGCCACGGTGACCTGCTCTTTAACCCCGGTCGCGGCCACCAATCCGCGCCCGCCGGGGCCAAGACAACCCGTAGCATGCGCTTCATCGACATACAGCAGCGCGTCGTACTGCTGACAGAGCGCAGCAATGTCGGCCAGCGGCGCGAGGTCGCCATCCATGCTAAAGACGGTATCGGTGACAACCAGGCATTGCCCCTGTGGGCCGCTTGTCCGGGCCTGGGCCAGATGTTGCTCCAGCGCGGTCACATTCGTGTGCGGGTACGTCTGATAGGTGGCGCGGCTCAGGCGGCACCCGTCGATCAGGCTGGCGTGATTCAGTTCGTCGCCTAGCACGAGATCGCCCGGCCCGACAAGCGCCGGAATAACGCCGATATTTGCCATATAGCCGCTACTGAAGAGCAGCGCAGCCTCGGCCTGCTTAAAATGCGCCAGCCGCGTTTCCAATGTTATCTGCAAAACACTGGTACCGGCAATCAACCGCGAAGCGCCTGCACCACATCCCAGTTCAGACGCCGCTGCGGCTGCCGCCGCTTTTACGTCGGGATGTCCAGCCAGCCCCAGATAGCTGTTGGAGCTAAGATTGAGCAGACGCTGACCGTCACGCTCGAGCCACGGGTCGCACCCCGCCGCGACAACGTGCAGTTGACGATAGAGATGGCGTTTATGCAAAGCCTCCAGGCGTCGCTGCATAAAGCGCTCTGGCCGGTTCTTTTTATCCATAGTGTTCCTATCAGCTTGCGTAACCGTTCAGGTGGGTTAGTTTGGAGGGGCAGTGCCCCTCTCCAGGAGGTTCCCGGGGTTTCGCGGGGGCCGCAGGCCCCCACAACCCCCGCTGGCGAACGTTCCCCTGAACGGTTACTCAGCTTACACCAGTTGATGTGGGGTGCATGAAACCACAGGTAGCGCTACATTGCAAGTGTCCCGGGCGAGAAAAACAATCCACTTCCTTTTTAATGCTATAATAACGCAGATCAGCGACGACATCATTCAGATTCAGGTCTTGCCGCAGAGAGTATACGATGCTCTTCGGCTCATTTTGTGGAGTGTGTGCGTGCGTTATATAGCAATCCTCCATCAGTTGTGAAGACCGGAGTGCCGGCTTGAGCAATTGTGAAGACCGGAGTCCTGGCTTGAGCCGGGTCTCGCTCCGTCCGAGCTGTAGCCGGGACTCGACGGTGACGATAGTAAGTTCGGCAGACCGGAGTCCCGGCTTGGGCCGGGTCTCGCTTTGTGTATCCAACTGGCGACGATTGGCACCCTATGTGGCAAGCTAGCCTGGATTGTCAGCGCTGGTCAATATTCGGTATCCAGATCAGGATAGTTGTTGTTAAGGAGGTCAATCGTATGGCGTTGATAAGTACTTCTCAATCAGACACACTGGCGCAACGGCTTGTGCCGCAGCAGGGCATATTGGCAAACAAGGCGCTGCAAAATACGGCTCTGGTCATTGTGGGCTGTCTCTTGACCGCGTTGCTGGCCCGGATTCGCATCTATCTACCGTTTACCCCGGTGCCAATAGTCGGTTCAACCCTGGGCGTGTTGCTAACCGGGAGTTTGCTGGGCAGCCGGCTCGGTTTCGCCTCGATGCTGCTGTATCTGGCGCTGGGTGCGATTGGTCTACCGGTATTCACTGCGGGCAATAGCGGGATTGTCTATATGCAGGGCGCAACGCTGGGCTATCTGGTGGCCTTCCCGATTGTTGCAGCGGTGATGGGGTGGTTTGCCGAGCGTGGTTGGGATCGTCACGTGGGTACGTATGCCGCAGCGCTGGTGTTCGGTAGCCTGATCTTCTATGTGCTGGGCGCGGGCTGGATGGCGTTTGGCCTGGGGATGGGCCTGGGTACCGCGCTGCTGCAAGGAGTGGTGCCCTTTATTATTGGTGATGCGCTCAAGGTGCTGATCGCCGTTGGGGTGCTGCCCGGTGGCTGGAAGCTGCTTGGTACCAACAAAGAGCGTCATTAAATCCTTGGAACGGTGGAATGGTGGAACATTCCACCGTTCCACTCCTCACGCCCGCCACCCCGCACGGTTGCCACGCCTCTTCATGACTTACCCCGCCACCGTCTCAGCATCCGAACGCTCACACTCGTGCGTCTCAGCCGCCGTATACTCGTCGATCTCGAAGCCCAGGTCGGCAATCATCTGCCAGGTCTCCTGATAGTCCTGTCCATCGCTGGTCAGATAACCCGACACAAACACCGAGTTGGCCGGATAGAGCGCCAGTGGTTGGAGTGAGCGGATGTGCGCCTCCCGGCCAGCCGACACCCGAATCTCCTGGCCGGGATTCAAAAAGCGCATCAGGCACAGGATGCGCAGGCAGTCCTGTGGTTTCAGGTAGTTCATGCCCGCAAGCGGAGTGCCTTCCATCGCAATCAAGAAGTTGACCGGGATCGACTGCGGGTCAAGATCGCGCAGTGCCAGTGCTACATCAATAATATCATCCTCGGTCTCGCCCTGGCCGAAAATCGCCCCGGTACACAGCGTCAACCCGACGCGGCGTGCGGACAACAGCGTGTTGACCCGATCTTGATAGGTGTGCGTTGTACAGATCTCCGGGTAGTAGCGCTCACTTGTGTTCAGGTTGTGATTCAGTTGCTCTACCCCGGCCTCATATAGTCGCCGTGCCTTCTCTTCAGAAATAATCCCGACCGTGCAGCAAATTGCGATATCCACCTCTTCCTTAATGCGACGTACCGCATTCGCCAGATAATCAATCTCACGGTCAACAGCACCACGGGTACTGATCGCAATGCAGTAGCGCAGGCTACGCGCTGCTTTCGCCTGGCGCGCACCCTCCAGCAGCCGATCCATACTCACCATCGGGTAGCGCTCGATATCGGCGGTTGAAATTTTGGACTGTGAACAGTAGTGGCAATCTTCCGGGCAGAGGCCACTCTTGGCGTTGATCAGCATATGCAGATGGACACGGTTGCCACAAAAGTGGTAGCGTACCTTATAGGCCGCGTCCAGCACTTCCAGGATGCGTTCATTCGGGCTGCGCAGCACAGCGCGACATTCATCGCGGGTGAGCGTTCCTCCGGCTATCGACTTATCCGCCAGCGTGTGGAAGTTCATGCAGTTATTTCCTCCATACAAACCATCAATGGTTTGCAAGCACTATGTGTGGCTTTCAAACATACACCAGCTTGAACAGGCCGCATTACACCACAATCAGGCCAGAAATGCAAATCGCCCCGGATTGCCGCTTGACATAGTGTCTATTATACACTATAATCTTAGTGTCGATTGTACACTAAATGGTATCTCCGGTGTCGTTGCACGACAGACGAAAATAGGAAACAGGCAACTAGAGGCCAGGCCAACCAGCCGGATCATCTGTCACCTGTCACCTAAAGCTGCCGGGCAATCTCATCCTGAAAGGAAATTACGATGGGCTTTTCATCTTGGAGCGACAGCGTCTATCATTCGCGGCAAAATGGGCGGCGTGCCAGGCGTCAGACGGCGTTTACCTATGATCAATATGTGCGTGAGAGCGGTGTGGTTCGTGTTCACGAGCAGATGAATCCCTTTGGTGTCACGCGTGAGAGCCGCGATAGTGACCAGCATCCCGCCTCGGTCGCCATCGCGGTTATATTCGATGTCACTGGCTCAATGGATACGGTGCCACGTGTACTGCAAACCCGGCTGGGGGCGTTGATGCGCGTGTTGCTGCACAAGGGGTATATTGCGCATCCGCAGATCCTGTTTGGGGCGGTGGGCGATGCCTATTGCGACCGGGTGCCGCTGCAGATCGGCCAGTTTGAGTCGGGGTTGGAGATGGACGATGATCTGGGGAAGATCTACCTGGAAGGCGGCGGGGGTGGGCAGGTGCATGAATCGTATGAACTGGCGCTCTATTTTTGTGCTTACCACACATCTATCGACTGTTATGAGCGGCGGGGGCGTAAAGGCTACCTCTTCACGATTGGCGATGAGCATCCCTATCCAGTCCTGCGGCGCGAACATGTTCGGCAGTACATTGGCGATGTCCTGGAGAGGCATATTCCGGTTGAACAGATTGTGGCCGAGGTACAACGGCAATACGAGTACTTCCATATCGTTCCCACCAACACCTCTCACGGGCGGAACAGAGATGTGCAGGCGGTCTGGAAAAACCTGCTGGGTGAGCGCACGCTGTTTCTGGAGGAGGAGACAGCCGTATGCGAGACGATCGCGCTGGCGATCGGCCTATGTGAAGGTACAATCTTTGATCTGGGTCGCGGTGCGGATGATCTGGTGCATGCCGGGCATGACCCGCACGCCGCCGCAACAGCCGTTACGGCCCTGACGCGCTATGCCGCCGTGCGTCTACCAGTACTGCCGGATCGGATATGGTGAGGTGTAACGCACAGAGGCACAGGGGCAAAGACGCCCGGATTTTGATTGTCTGGTTGTACTGTACAGGGTGTCTTTGCGTTGGCCTGTTCTAAAATTGGGATGCGCCAACGGGCCAACGGGCTAACGCGAGGACACCCTGTTGCTGAAGAAAGAAACCATGCTATGCAACAGGCATTTTTGACCGTTGATCTCGGCTTTGGTGATGCGGGCAAGGGGTCGATTGTTGACTTTCTGACCCGCGCCTATGACGCACACACGGTAGTGCGCTACAATGGCGGAGCGCAGGCCGGGCATCGTGTGGTAACGTCCGGCACACCACCCAGGGAACATGTCTTCTCGCAGTTCGGCAGTGGGACGCTGGCCGGTGCGGCCACGCATCTTAGCCAGTACATGCTCATTGATCCGCTGGCCATGCAGGCCGAAGCAGAGCATCTACAGACGCTGGGCATTGCTGATCCGTTTGCACACACGACTATCGACGAGCGGGCGCTGATCGTCACACCCTTTCAGCGGGCGGCCAATCGCCTGCAGGAACTGGCGCGAGGTGATCAGCGCCACGGTAGCTGCGGTATGGGTATCGGCGAAACCATGGCCGACTATCTACAGTATGGTGACGCGGTGCTGTTTGTCAGGCACGTGCGTAACCCCGCCACATTACGCACGCGGCTGGAATGGCTGCGCACGCTGAACCAGGCCAAAGTCGCCGCGTTGCGCCCGTCGCTGCCCCAGACCGAGCAAGCTGACTACGCGTGGGCCATGCTGACCGATCCTGACTGGCTGGAGTGGCTGTTTGATGCCTATAGCGACTTTGCCGCCCGGGCGCGGATTGTGCCAGACAACTACCTACCACACATATTGCAACGCACTGGCACGGTGATCTTTGAAGGTGCCCAGGGTGTACTCCTCGACGAGTGGCATGGCTTTCACCCCCATACTACCTGGAGTACCACCACCCTGGCGCACGCTGACCGGTTGCTGGCGGCAGCAGATTATGCGGGGCATGTTGTACGCATCGGCATCACCCGTGCCTATGCCACACGCCACGGGGCCGGGCCGTTCGTCACCGAAGATGCCACGCTGACCTGTGCGCTCCCTGATGCATGCAATGGCACCAATGACTGGCAACAGGGCTTCCGCGTTGGCTGGTTGGATCTGGTCATGCTGCGCTATGCACTGGAAGTCGTTGGCCCGCTTGATTACCTGGCGCTAACCTGTCTGGATCGCCTGTCCGCATTGCCGACAGCGCAGATCTGCCGCCGCTATCACTATCATACCTTCATCGTCGAGCGCCTGACCCGCGCCAGCCACGGCCAGGGAGCAGACATGCTGACCTATCAAGAACAGCTCACTCACAACCTGGCTCGGTGTCGGCCCTACTTCGAACCGCTGGTACACCCGTCAGACCTGCCTGACATCCTGGCGGCTGATCTGGGGGTGCCGGTAGGCCTGATCTCTACCGGGCCAACGGCGGCAGATAAGCGATTGGTGGAGGGGTAAGTGTTCACTTTGCGCCTGGGAGCGTGGGCAGTTTGACCGCGCATGCGCAACTGAGGGCGGGACTGACGCTGGAAGAAGCTAGACCAGCGTCAAGCCGCCCGCGCATGCGCGACTGAGGACGGGACGCCCGCGCTCCCAGGCGTGCGCGTTCGCCCGCGTGTGAGCAGTTACGTGGAGGGTAACCTGCTGCTGTAATGCTGTTTCGACGTGAATCTTTCGCATGTGTTTGCCATTCGTCCTCCAATGAGACTACGTCGCGGCGGGGGGGCCGGGGCCTGCGGCCCCGGCCCATGTTCCTTTGCTGGTGCAGCGCGGTGAAGCCGCGCCGCACCAGCAAGGGGATGTCGCTGGTGCGGCGTTGCATGCAACGCCGCTCCGTCCCGCGCAATCTCTTTCCAGGGGCAGTTTCGTTCTCGTATGCGCAAGCATAAGACGGATCAAAGTATGTGGAAGGTCGAAGTCACATTGATATAATATTCGCCATTAGCGGTACTTTTCCTGTTTTTTGCCCCAAATTTTCGCCGTAGGCGAAAATTTGGGGCAAAAAAGCGTTTCTTCCACGCTGCCCCCTTCGGCTTCGTTCAGAGCCTGCCCTGTTCGACTGCGCTCAGAGCAAGCTCTGAGCGTAGTCGAAGGAACGTGAGCTTCAAGTAACTGCGTAAGTCCTGATAGAGCAAGAAACCTGATACGAATTTGCCCTGAATGCGGCAAAAAATGGGCAGATGGTACCTGGAACGAAGCGCAGCGTTATGAAGAGTCTCAGGCTCTGAGGTGGGAGATTCTTCGCTCCACTGCGTTCCGCGAGGTGGGAGATTCTTCGCTCCACTGCGTTCCGCTCAGAATGGCATGGGCAGGGTACACGTTGCCTCTTTGAATCCAGACTGGTATGATACAGCTACGCCAACATCTCCTGCATCAGCATATCGAGCGCCGTATCTGCATCCAATCCCTGCGCCACCAGGCGTTCCAGTTCACACTGGTTCACTCGGCCAACTGTGGCCGTCTGCGTGATCCGCGCCTGGCTGTGGTGGATCACCACCCGTGGCACGTTTTCGGCCATGGCCTGCCCATGAATGATCGAGGTGCAGTCGATATGCCCGCATGCGCCCGCCGCATGCCCCACCATCGTGGTGTAAACGCGGCTATGTGCGTGATCACGAGCCGCAATGTGGGTATTGAGCATCCCTCGTGCCCCACTGCCATTCAAATGGACATTCTTTTGCACCCGGATATCGTCATGATCGGTGCCATAGATCCGGGTGGTCAAGTTGACCAGACCCTGATTACCTACATTCGCATGGTATTCTAGCTTGAAATGCCCGGCATTTCCTTGATTTAAACTAAATGTGCCAACATACTGACCACGCTCGGCCACATGGATTTGTATCTGCGGAACCGCCCGTATACCACCGGTAGAACCGTGATAATGGGTTTCCGTATATATCAGCGTAGCGTCGGGGCCAATATGCATGGAGCTATCGGCGATGTGGTCTACCTTCTGTGCATGGGGAAAAAGCCAGTATACCAGGGCAGCCACCCGTGCATGGGCACCAATGTCATACCTGGTGGTTATGTACTGTACTCCTTCGGCATCTAGCATCCCCAGGCATAGATAGAGTGGTTGATCAACCACCGTGTATGGATCAACCGAAATATGCACAGCAACTCCTATGCGTTGGCGCTCGACCGTCAGATGGACACCCGGAACGCTATGCATTTCGAGTACCTGCTCGCCGTTCATAATCAGGCTAGCGAGATAGGGTGATTGCAAGACCGCCGCAATGCCCCCTGCTTGCTCATAGGCCTCGAGCAGCGCTTGATAGGTTTGCTCCGAATGCTCGTCGACCCCATTACTAACCTGCGAAATCGGTGGTGCAAGTGTTGTTAATGTATTCATAATTTTCGCTCCGTTTTTTAAGATGCACAGAAGCCTGGCACGGGATAGTTCCCTGCTGCCAGGCTTCCAGATACGTACGGCGGCAGATACGGCCAGGCCTTGAGTTAACGACTGGCCGTATTCTATAATACAACGTTGGCTTGCAATCCGACCGTACCAAACTGCTGCATCATCATCAGGCGATCATACACGATCCACGACTCCACTGCTTTGCCATTCACAAACCGGCTGATAGTCATACCCGCCATCACCACCGGGTGACTCAGGGTGGACATAAAGCGCGGATCACTCTTGCGTGTGCCGTGAAATGTCCAACGGGTTACGACCTTATCGCCTTCAGCTAGCTGATCATCAATGGTATAATGAGCATCGAGAAAGTTCTTGCGTAGATCCAGCACATGTTCTTTCAGACTGGACAGGCCGTGTGTTCCCTCGGGGCGAGCAGGATCATAGCAGACGTGTTTCGGAGCAAACAATTCATCGATCAGCGCCAGATTACCCTGATTAACTACCTCTTCAAAATAACGTCGGGCCTGGAATTTATTATCTGAATGTGACATTCAATAACCTCTTTACCTTTATTACACGAGTTACGTGGTTGCTTATTACCACTGTTTCGCCTTCGGCAGAGCAGTACTGTGTGCGTTTTTTTCCATATCTTCATCTTTGGCGAAAATGCGGAAAGAAAGAGTATCTCTTCCACATTGCTACAGGCGAAAAGTGCATAGGCGTCAAGCCGCCGCCTCTATCCGGTTAATTATATGATGGACAGACAATAACATGCTCATACGATTGGGCCTGCACCGAGAGCGCCCCCAGTTGCCACATCATCCCTACCGTGTCATAGTTCACCCACCCTCTGGTTATTTTGCCGTCCACCAGGTGATACATACTCATACCCGTAAACATCATCGTTTGCTGCGAGGCGGACAACCCATGGTATTCTCCTAGATGTGTGCCGCGGACTGTCCAACGCAATGCAATTTTGGTGTCAGATTCAATCACATCATGAATCGTAATGCGGAGATCCGGAAATGCAGATTGCATTGCCATGAGCCATTTTTTATAGGAGGCCAGGTCGTGGATTTCGGGATAGTTGGGGTCGTGGTGAATATAATCAGGGGCAAACAGTTCAGGGATTAACCCAGGATTACCTGTGTTCCAGAGTTCCTCAATTTTTTGCCGGATCGTAGTCATTACTGCTTTCATCATCGAAATACTCCTTTGTTTGTTATCTATGTTCGCTCATAGAATACGCTCAAATCGTGTCAACTGTGTGCTACCTTGCGTGAATTGGATACAGCAATCCTCATACCACAACGAGACATCGTCTCGGTGGGGTGTGAAGGCCGCAGGCCCCCTGCACGTGTTCCCTCAAGAGATTTCAACGGCGGGGCGTTGCATGGCACCCTCGAAATTTCTATCCAGGCGAAGTTTCGTTGTCGTACTATCATGAGCTGTGAATACCGGATTCCAGACTTGAGCCTGGATTCCAGGTTTACGATGACAATAGGATTGCTATGCTTTAGATATACCTTTTTTTGTATCAAATGTCATCGTTCAGGTGATGAACTTTGCTCCACAAAATGTGGGTTTGTGTCGCTATCTGATGTACAACATTTGTTGCTGATTTAGCAACAAATGTTGTACATCGAGCAACTTCTACGTCTTTTGCGCCTGCGACAGCGTGGAAGAGACCCAAACAACACCGAACGTAGCGAGCGTACCACACTGTCTCCTTTAGTCGATGAGCGTTCGCAGTGAACGGCGAAGTCCCCCCTTGAGGCGGGCAGGCCCGGCTCAAGCCGGGACTCTGGGTGGGCGCGGGGTGTCCCGCTTTGGCCCGGCTCAAGCCGGGACGCCGGGTGGGCGCTGAGTGTCCCGTCCACAGGCGGACAGGCCCGGCGGCTCATTGGATTTCTAATGATAGTTCTGAGGAGTCCCGTCTACAGGCGGACAGGCCCGGCAATCGAGCTTTTTCCCATTCACGCTTGATGCACGTCCCGTCTACAGGCGGACAGGCCCGGCTCAAGCCGGGACTCTGGGTGGCATGGCGGTGTCTCGCTCTGGCCCGGCTCAAGCCGGGACGCCGGGTAGTATGGCGGAGTCTCGCCTTGAGGCGGACGGACTGGCAGGTGTAACGACGAGTCGCCCATAGCACCGCGTCTGTCCTGACCTCAAGAAGGTGCAGTGGTACATGTAATCTCCATTCGTATTCTCCTGACTGCCCGGTTGCTCCCTGTCTGGAATAGGGTATACTGACAGAAACGAGAATGATCAACTGATCGCTAATGGCCCTGTACCCTACAGATTGGAGAGAGGACGCGATGAATGATCCACGATATGAACCGTATAGCACACCATCGGACATGTCTGACCCACAGCAGCGCAAAACCTTGCTATGGATAGTGCTGGGCGTCGGTGGCCTGATAGGGGTGATGATCTGCTCCCTGAGCGCATTGCTGGCCTTTGTGTTGCTCAATACCTCCCCCCGTATGCCAGCGTTCCTTCAACCTGAACCTGACTTGCCACCACCACCTGAAGCACCGCGTGCCGCTGATGCTGCACCGACCATTGGTCTGGTACTGATTGAGGAGGATTTTGCGCAGGCAACCAATCGCTGGGATCAATCCTTAAGCCGGGTGGTTGATGGTGCCTACGAACTGCGGGTAGATATTCCTAACTATGATCGTTATGGCCTGTTTCTCAGCGATGGAGCGGTTGCCAATTTTGATATGGCGGTCGATGTGCAGCAGGTCGCGGGCGACTTGACCGCCGAGTATGGAATTCGCTTCCGCCAGAGTGGGCCAGGTAATTACCTGATGTTCTCCATCAGCGGCTCAGGCTATTATCGCCTGGTGCGGGTGAGCGCCAATACCTACCAGTCGATTGTCCCCTGGACGTTTGACCAGCGTATCGCAACTGGATCCGCAGCGGTCAACCGGCTGCGCGTGATTGCCCGTGGCGCAAATATTACTGCTTTTCTCAACGATGTCCAGGTGATTACTACGACTGACGACATTGCCACCAGTGGTCAGTTGACAGTAGGAGTCACCACCTTTGATCAGGGTGGCCTGGTGGTGCGCTTCGACAACATTGCGGGCCAGGCCGAGGGACAGAGTTTACAGGAGGACTTTAGTAACGCCGAAACAACGCGCTGGAGCATTGGGGGTGCAACCATTCGTGATGGTGCCTATGAACTATTTGCCGGTGGCGGTATTCAATCCTGGCAGCAGCCATTGCCGGTCGGATCTTCACGTGTCAACGATTTCGTCCTCGAAGTTGAGGCCGAATTAATGAGCGGCGCTGATGAGAACATTGCGTATGGGGTGATGTTTGGTGATGGTGGTTCGTTCGATTTCTATAGCCTGTTCATTTTTCCGGATGGCAGCATGACGTTGCTCCTTTCCGATGGCGAAGGCGGGTTGCTGCCACTCATCCCACGTATGGAAGTTCCAGCTATCAAGTCTGGTCGTAATCAGATTAACACTATTCGGGTTGAAGTACGCTCAAATGTTATTCGTCTTACGATCAATGATACGCCCCTGCCCGACATTGAAAGCCTGTTTCCGATTGAGGGCGAAGTGGGCATGATTGTGAGCAGTGGGCGTACCGGTAGCGTCCAGGCTCGTTTTCATCGCTTTCATTTGCGAGAGTTGCCAAAAGGTGGACAGCAGGTGTAGTCCGATATGCTCATACAAGCGGTCAGAGCGCTTGAACGCTTGAACGCTTGAACGCTCGAACGCTCGAACGCTTGAACGCTCGAACGCTCGAACGCTTCACCGCTTCACCGCTTCACCGCTCCACCGCTCCACCGCTTCACCGCTTCACCGCTTCACCGCTTCACCGCTTCACCGCTTCACCGCTTCACCGCTTCACCGCTTCACCGCTCCACCGCTTCACCGCTTCTTTACACCACCTCAACCCGATGCTCGCCCAGGATTTCCTGGAGTTGCGCTATCAAGACGGTTGAGAGTTGCACGCGATAGCGCGGACGCAAAA
>CALANA010000064.1 GCA_937925925.1 uncultured Chloroflexales bacterium
TGGGGCAATGACTGGCAGCCGGAACTGGTTAACAGTGGCGAAAGGATCGGCAAGACCACACCCGTTGGCAGTTACCCGGAAGGTGCCAGTCCCTATGGAGCGCTCGATATGGCTGGCAATGTGTGGGAGTGGACAGCCACACGGTGGCGCAAAGACTATCCGTATCTGATAGAGGACGAGTGGACGGAGGTGTATCTGGCGGGAGAATCGCTACGAATGCTACGGGGAGGATCGTGGTATAGTCAGGAACCAGAACGCGTCCGCGGGGCGTACCGCAGCAACGACAACAACCCGCGCAACCGCTACGACAACGACGGCTTGCGGCTCGCCAGTCATTCCTCCCCGCCCTGATGCTGTATTCTGAATTCCTGTGTTCTGTGTTCTGAATCGGGCGGGGATGGGGTGTGGGGAAGGGGTATACCCCTTCCCCACCGCGCGAAGCGCGGAATCGCGCCGCGGCGCTGCGCAGCCCCTAATTGCCCCGTCCACAGGCAGGAATCGCCCCCAGTTCACCCGGTTGGCGTATCAGCCGCAAGTTGCGCCACGTCCTCCAGGGATAAGCCGGTGTAGCGAGCGATCTTTGTCTGTGTTTCACCCTCGGCCAGCATCTGCCGGGCTATCGCCATCGCCTGCTCGATGGCACCTTCCTGATGGGCGGTCAGCATCCGGCCCTGCTCATCGAGTCCTTACGGCTGCGTTCGTAACGCTCGCGTTCGGCGGGCGACAACGCCGCCACCTCTGCCCGTGCAAAGGCCTCCATAAATGGCGTCTGATCCAACTCGGTCGGGATGTCCATCAGCCCAGGCAGGTAGCGCAGTATGTACACCCATTTATCGGCAAGCGACAGCGCCGGATCGAGTGCGGTCTGGAACTTGGGCAACTCGATGTAGACAAACGTCAGCCCGGTATAGAACGGCTGGCCGGTGGCCGTATCGCACAACTGAATACGCCGCCGATGGCGTGGGTCGGTGTCCAGGCGAACGTTCAGGACGGCAATGACATAGATCGGCCACTGCCGATCAGGATAGGGTGCCTCGCCACGTTCGATAATCGGGAAGGTGGCCGCATACAGCGACTGCTCGCGGACGTACATTGACCGCCTATGTTGCAGCGAGACCCCGAAGCGCCGACCGGCGGTATCAAGCGCATAGACATCATAAATGCCCGCACGCTCACCGGCGCTGGCGGGTCGTTGCTCGGTCGGAATGTAGGTCAGGTCGGCGATCGGGTGCGGCAGTTCCAGGATGGCATCCAGGAAGGCCTTCAGAATCTCCTTGCTGTCTTCCTCCCCGAACAGGCGCTTGAAGCCGAAATCGGTGGTCGGATCAATATAGCGTGAACTGAGCATGGTCTAGTTCCTCCTTGATCACAGTGCTTTCTGTATCAAGAGCAATGCTTCCTGTTCGCATTGTAGCACAGATGTAGGTGTGACGCGGCACCGCCGCGAATCTGCGTCGCACCGCCCCACAGCCACTTTTTTAAGGCAAAGACGCAAAGAGGAGCGAGCAAAGAGAAAATAGCATCATGTTCCACCTATTCCACGCCTCCAATGACCGCCCGCGTCCCACAGTGACGTACTACATCATACCATGCTAACGCAAAGGGCACGGAGTGCCAATGGGCCCGGGAGCTAACGTACAGGTGGAGTTCCATGAGTACTCTTAATGAACCTGGGACATCGGATTGACAATGGGCTAACGGATAGACGCAGAACGGTATAGGCGGAAAGGATTGAGCGGGAATATACAGGAGTGAGGAGGTTTTACAGACGCCCCAGCACCTCAGCCGGAGTAGCTGTGGTCACCACCAGCGCAGATCGCTGGCATTGTTCACGATCAAGCGAGACCAGCGTGCAGATATAGTGCTGAGCCACTGCCACATACAACGCATCGGCACCACGCAGAGCATAGTCACTCGCAAGTTCAGCGGCAGCATCAAATAACGCATCGTCAAGTAAGACGAACTGCACATTAGGCAGTGTCTGCCAGGCATTGACGGCGAGTCGAGCGCGGATCGGATCGCCCACAAGTCGACGTACTGCACCTCCAAGTTCGGCCAGTAATAGCCGGGGCACAATGACTGGTATGGCACGTCGTTCCAGGGTGTCGATCAATGCCTGACAAATGGGTTGGTGCGGATCTGTAGTGTCAAAGCTACGCACCACGACGCTGGCATCAAGCGTGAACATACGGCTGACCCTCAATGCTGGCCTGGCGCTCGGCGCGGTCTTGTTCAAGTTGCTCACCGAGCGTGAGGCGTGGCCGAGGCAAAGTGCTGTAGCCAGCGCGTAGCTCGGCCAGCGTTGTATGCGCCTGTGATACGGTCATAGCTGGTACATCAGCAGACGCCGCAGCCTGTGTGTGGGTCGGTTCCAATGCCAGGTCACGTGCCAGCCGGGCGATGAGTTCGGCTCGCTGTGCCCGTGGCAGTTGGTGTGCCAGGTCTATGATCTGGTCAAGGGTTATCGTTACCATTGCCTATCTCCTCCTGTGTATACGACTCATATAACGCTTGTGTAGATTATAGCACATAATAGGTAGGCAGTCAGCA
>CALANA010000065.1 GCA_937925925.1 uncultured Chloroflexales bacterium
GAGCAAAGTATCAGGGGTTAGGATTTTGCGGTGAACGGAGGGTATGCAACGTTGTTTCACAGCCTCACCAATAATTTCTAACTGCCGGATAACTCCGTCCTGAATCAGGCGTTCGGTATAAAAGTGGGCTTCATGAATTCCGTTCAGAGTGGAGTCCCGGCTTTAGGTGGGCGGCGTCAGGAATCCCGCCTGAAGGCGGGACTCCGGTGCTGGCGGAGCAATCTTCTCCTGACGCAGAGGATTTCTCGCTTCGCTCGAAATGACACAAGTGTAACACGCTTGCCATGACCCAAGCGTAACACGCTCGCCATGACACAAATGTAATACGCTCGCCATGACCCAAGGGCACTACGCTCGCCATGACCCAAGGGCACTACGCTCGCCATGACCCAAGGGCACCACGCTCGCCATGACCCAAGGGCACTACGGCAACCCGCATGTCATTCTTGAGGCGGGACTCCGGTGCAGCAGGCGGGCGGGCGGGCGTCGGGAATCCCGCCTGAAGGCGGGACTCCGGTGCTGGCGGAGCAATCTTTGCCTGGTGCAGAGGATTTCTCGCTTCGCTCGAAATGACCCAAGTGTAACACGCTTGCCATGACCCAAGTGTAACACGCTTGCCATGACCCAAGCGTAACACGCTCGCCATGACCCAAGGGCACCACGCTCAAAATGACCCAAGGGCACCACGGCAACCCGCATGTCCTTTCGACAAGCGCCAGCGCGGAGAGGCATGTCCTTTCGACGAGCGCCAGCGCGGAGCAATCTTCCCCTGGCGCAGAGGATTTCTCGCTTCGCTCGAAATGACACAAGTGTAACACGCTTGCCATGACCCAAGTGTAACACGCTTGCCATGATCTAAGGGCACTACGCTCACCATGACCCAAGGGCACCACGGCAACCCGCATGTCATTCTTGAGGCGGGACTCCGGTGCAGAAGGCGGGCGGGCGTCGGGAATCCCGCCTGAAGGCGGGACTCCGGTGCAGCAGGCGGGCGGGCGACGTCGGGAATCCCGCCTGAAGGCGGGCGGCACGTGGAGACCCGGCGTTTGGTGAAGTAGGCAGGCGGGCGGCGGAGGGAGTCACTCCGCGTCCTCTGTAGTACGGAATCTCGTTGTAGCAGGCTCAGTGTGTTGACGAAAAAACGATGCGCATCCTGATTCTCATTATTCAATTCCCGCCCGACACCAACTCGACGGGACGGCTGATGGCCCAGGTGGGGGCTGGCCTGGCCACGCACGGGCATGCCGTCACGGTGATTACCACCTTTCCACACTATGCCCGGTTTCGCATCTGGGAGGAGTATCAGGGGCGGCTGGCGCAGATGGACTATGCGCAGGGCATGCGTATCCTGCGGCTGTGGGTGTATGCTTCGGGCACAAAACAGCGTATGCTGCAACGGCTGGTAAGCTATCTCTCCTTCAATGCCCTGGCAACGGTGGCGGCACTGCTGACGCACTGCGACTACGATGTGATGCTGTGCCCGAACGGCTCGTTCTTCACCGGTATCGCCGCCTTCATTGCCGGGCGGCCGTGGCGCATTCCGTTTATCTACAACCTGCAAGATCTCTACCCGGATGTGCCGGTCAAGGCCGGGCAATTGCGTAGCCGACCGGCTATTGCCGCTCTGGAGCGGATGGAGCGCTTTATGTATGATACAGCGCAGCACATCACGGTGATCACGCCCGCGTTTCGGAGCAGCCTGATCAACAAAGGCATTCCAGAGCGCAAAATCTCGGTCATTCCCAACTTTGTGGATACCGACTTTATTCGGCCCCTGCCCCGACAGAATGCTTTTAGCGCACGTCATGGTCTGGATGACAAATTTGTCATCACCCACGCCGGTAACCTGGGCTACGTCTATGATCTGGAGACCATGTTGGAAGCGGCGGCGTTGCTGGCCGACCGGCGCGACATCCAGTTCTTGATCGTGGGTGAGGGCGTAGCAAAGCCCGATCTGCAGCGCCGGGCGCAGGCGTTGCAGGTGCGCAACGTGCTATTTCTACCCTTCCAGCCCCAGGCCGACCTGCCCTGGCTGCGGGCTACCTCAGATGTCCAGGTATCGCTTTACAAACCCGGTGCCGCCAGCGATTCGATGCCCTCGAAAGTGTATGAGATCATGGCTAGCGGGCGTCCGCTGCTTGCCAGCGCGGATCGTGGTAGTGACATCTGGCACCACGTGCAGGCCACGCAGTGTGGCATTTGCATTGAACCGGGCAATGCCGCTGAACTGGCAAAAAATATTGAAACCTTGTATAATGACGCCGCGCTACGGGATAGCCTCGCACACAATGGCCGCCACTATGCCGAACACAGTTACTCCAGGCCGGTGGTTGTCGCCCAGTATCACCAGCTTTTGAGTACCTTCATGCGTTAGCATGGTTTCAGGTTTTCAGGTTGGCACGTTGCCAGGGTTTCAGATTGGAACGTGCCAGTGTGGAAGGGTGCGCGCGGGAAGTGTTCCCTTTTCTGCCGAGAGCGTGGGCAGCTTGCCCGCGCATGCGTGACAGAGGGCGGGACACCTGCGCTCCCAGGTGTGCGCGTTACTCCGAGTGTGAACCGTTACTGCGCACGTGCTACTCTATGAAAAGGAGTGTGGATGCAATCCGAGAATCTATCAGCGGCATTCGCGATTGCCGCTCGTTCGACCACTATTCGCGAACCATGGCTCAAACGACCACTGGACATCGTATTGTCCAGCCTGATGCTCATTGTCTCGGCTCCGGTCTGGTTGCTGATTGCGCTGGCGATCAAACTGGAGGATGGCGGCCCAGTCTTTTATGTGCAGGAGCGTTGGGGGCGTGGTGGTACCACCTTTACCGTGCGTAAGTTTCGCACCATGATCCCCGACTCAGACAAACGCTATGGTATTCTCCAGGCGCGAGCCAACGATAACCGCATTACGCGTGTGGGTGCATTTTTGCGGGCAACCGGGATGGACGAACTACCCCAACTGATCAATATCTGGAAGGGGGATATGAGCTTTGTTGGCCCGCGAGCGCTGGCGGTAGGCGAAACGATCCTCGATGCCAACGGCAATCGTATCGCCTATGAGCAGGTGCCCGGCTTCTACGAACGCATGGCCGTGCGCCCAGGCCTGACCAGTGTTGCTACCATTTTTATTCCCAAGGACTCTCATCCCCGCCGTAAGTTTCGCTATGATTTATTGTATATTCGCAATCTTTCTTTTGGTCTCGATATCTGGTTGATTCTGCTCTCATTCTGGATTAGTTTTCGGGGGAAGTGGGAGACACGTGGGAAGAAAACGTAATATTTTTTTATAGTGGATTTGAACCGTATTTTAATAGGGTTCGATATTCCAATGCACCATACAAGTTGCTAATCTTTTATGATTGCGGTATAGTAGCGGCTCATTCAACAATGAGCCGCTCTTTTTTTTCTTTTTTTGAGGAGAACCTGGTTTGAAACTCGATGTTGCTGTTATCGGCGCTTCGTCCGCTGGCCTGTATGCTGCTGAGCAACTGGCGCGGTGTGGAAAGCGCGTTGCTGTTTTTGAACAACAAACCGAACTGGCTCCAGCCCGACGCACGCTGATTATTACGCCCCAGTTGAAGCATGTACTGGGGTATGTGCCTGAAGCAGCGGTGCTGCATCGCATTCACACTATCAGCGTGGCTGCCGGTGCTGTCAGTGCCAGTGTGCGTCTGCGCGACCCGGATCTGATTATTGAACGTAGTTTGCTGGCGCAGATGCTGGCGCAGCGGGCCGAACAGGCGGGTGTGCCCATCCACTATGGGCATCGGTTCCGTCGATTTGACGCTCACCCGCAGGGCGTTACGCTGCAGCTCCAGACTGCTGCCGGAGACACCCCAACGGTCGTAGCCAGTGCCGTCATTGCCGCCGATGGGATTGGCAGCGATGTGGCCCGTGCAGCCGGGTTGCCGCATCCGCCAACGGTGCCGATCATCCAGGCCGAAGTATGTTTACCGGCGGGCTGGAACCCGGATGTAACCTGGGTCTGGTTTGATACCGAGGAAACGCACTTTTTCTACTGGTTGATTCCCGAATCTGCCACGCATGGCGTGGTGGGGCTTGTCGGTGATGAGGGCATCCAAACGCGGGTGTTGCTTGAGCAATTTCTGGTGCGCCATGGATTGCAGCCACTGGGCTATCAAGGAGCGCAGGTGGCAATGTATGATCGCACGTTGCGGCCGTGGGGCAGCATTGGTTCGGCTCCCATTCTGCTGGTGGGTGATGCCGCCGGTCAGGTGAAAGTCAGCACGGTGGGCGGAACCGTGTCGGGCATCTGGGGTGCGAAAGCGGCGGTGCGGGCGTTGACACGCGGCACCACCTATGCCCACGAGTTGTGGTCGCTGCGGCGTGAACTCGACCTGCACTGGCTCGTGCGCCGGTTGCTAGATCGGGCCGACAATCGCCAGTATGAACGCCTGGTGCAGCATATCTCACCGGCCGTACAACGCTTCCTGGGCCACTATAACCGCGATGAGATGGCGGGGAAGTTATGGACACTGGCGCTCCGTCAGCCGGCACTCCTGCTGCTCGGTGGACAACTGTTGTTCCACCGCTCGTCTACAGAAACACCGCCACCTGCGAGCAGGACACCGATGCCCGAAATGACCGAGACTGACCATTGACGGATTACCATTGGGAAACGACCGCTGTCCGCATATGATGGTCAGTGGTCGTTATGCCAGATATTTCACCAGTTCCCAGTGATTCTGTCCCGGGTCAGGATTGTAGGTAACCTGATCCATTAGACTGCGGATCAAAAATAACCCATATCCATGTTCCCGCACCTCGTCCAGGTCAGGGTCAGGAATACTCAAAAAATCGAAGGTATCACCCGTATCACGCAAATGGATGACGATATGGGCTGGTTGTGGCGTCAGTTTCAGGGTCATCGTAATACGCCCCTGCGGGTTGCCAGCATAGGCATGATCGATAATGTTGGTACATACTTCATGGGTTGCTAACTGGATATTGTAGGTGAGAATATCCCGGTCGCTCAGATTGTCCATACGTGTAAGCAGTTCTTCAATACAGGTGCTGATCAGTCTGAGATAGTAGTATGATGCCGGTACATCAAGTTGGATCACCTCGGAATGCAAAAGACTCATACCGAAACCCCTTTAATCACAAAGAGTGTTTGATCATCTTCCTGGGGAAACCCGGATCGGAAACGATCAACGACATCAAAAAATGTATTCGTAATATCCTGCGCGGACTCGGTTGCGAGTTCATCGGCCAGGGTCAAGAGGCGTTCATAGCCGAATGACTCGCCACTGGCGTTGCGCACATCGTTAAAGCCGTCAGTGGCGGCAATCAGCAGATCGCCAGGTCGTAACGATATTTGCTGGTTCGTGCCAAAGCTATCTGGTAGCACACCCAGAGGTGTACTGTTGGCCATCACCATGCGCGCCGGGGCATCGTAGGGACGATGGATCACCGGTGAATGCCCGGCATTGACATAATAGAGCGAACGGTTGTGTGGATCATATTGACCCACAAAGACCGTGGCGAACATACCGACTTGCGTAAAATCATCGTATAAATCCTCGGTGGCCTGTTTGAGAACGAGTTCTGGTGTTGGTTCAGGCATAAAATGAGCCTTACTATGAATCGCCGAGCGGGTCATGGTCATCAACAACGCAGCCGAGAGACCCTTGCCGCTGACATCGCCAATGGTAAAGATAAAGGGCCGCTGTGGCTCGTAAATTGCATCATAGAAGTCGCCCCCAACATGCGAAGCCGGGCGCGAGTGGGCATAGATGTCCAGGCCAGCGATCTGGGGCAATTGCCGGGGTAAGAGATCAATCTGTACCCGGCGGGCCAGTTCCATTTCGGTACGAAAGCGCGCCTGATCCAGACTCTCTTGATAGAGCAACACCTTTTCCACCTGCGTACTGGCCTGATCGGCAACCGCGCGGGCCAGTTTGATGTCAGGCCCACTAAAGGGCATGCCAGGCGGTTGGAGCAACCCCAGCCCGGCAGTCACAGTACCACGGATGCGAATGGGAATAAACAGCACGTTGTAGTCATGGTCGGTCTCAATCTCGTCTGAATTGGTCGTGGTCAGAATCGTTTCCTGATCGACCGCATGCGACTGCCAGAAACAGCGCCAGATGATGCTTTCAGCGATCGGGCATGCGTGGTGCTGCACGATCGCCGGTTCCTGATCCTTACTCAGCGAGACAAAGATTGCAAATCCGCCCTGTACTCTGAGCAACCGTACGGCTTCGAATACCAGCGAGTTCAGGGTTTCGTCAATGGACACATGGTGACTCATGGACTCAGTGAGGCGATATAACGCCAGCAGTTGATCCTGGCTATTCATCAACTCTGACGTCATGGACTGTAATTCTTCCTCCAGTTTGATCAAATGGGACAGCAGACTGGCATCGGCTTCGAGCCGTGCCTGGGCTGCCAGGCTGTTAAGCCCCGATACACGTAATTCGCCAGCAATTTTGTCATCAACTTCAAGTGGAACAATCAGGCTGGCCTGGCGTAGTTTACTCCCCGTAGGCCAGTGCGCCAGTGGACGTTCGTCTTTCCATACACCGAAGGACGTAGCGCCCATGGCTAGCCATGCCTCGGCCAGGGTCACAAAGCGCGTATATTGCGAACTGAGTAGTGCTACCAGCATACTTATTGTTCCAGAGTTGCTATCATGTTGTACATGCAGGGCTTACGCAATGGTCTTATCACCTCGCCTTTTCGCCGGAGTTTATCCTGAGCGAAGCCGAATGGGGCAGAGCGGTGTTTTTTTATTTTCCTCTCCATTTTCGCCGAAGACGAAAATGGAGAGGAAAAAAGAGTCTTTTCCCCGCTGCCGCAGGCGAAAAAGCTTGTCCCGTTCGACTGCGCTCAGGGCAAGCTCTGAGCGTCGTCGAAGGAACGTTGGTTCAAGCGATGGCGTAAGTCCTGATATGGTTCCATACTCGTGGTTGACCACCGTGATGGTGGGGATACGACAGAACGACGTTCGTCGTTCTGCCATGCTTCGCGTATTTAGTGTGGCTGACCACTAGTGGTTGACCATCGTGATTTTGAAGAATAGGTAGGAACGACTTTAGTCGTTTCTGACGCCGTATCAACGACTAAAGTCGTTCCTACATACTCTGCATATTCAGTGTGGCTGACCACTAAATACTCCAACGAGACTTCTCCTGGAAAGGAATTTCGAGGGGCGTAGGGACGTTGCGTGCAATGCCCCTACGCCGAAATCTCCTTTCTGGTGCGGGGCCGCAGGCCCCTGCGTCGCCGCCGAGATGCAGTCTCGTTGTCGTACTAGACAGCAAAGGATTGAATGGCATGATTCTCATCAACGAAAATGTTAAAGGCTTTGTCCAGGCGAGTGAGTTCAAATATCATTAAGACCTGGCGTTGCAGGCTACAGAGGTGCAGGTTGCCTTGCTGTTGCTGACAACGCTTCAACGCCTGCACCAGGGTTGCCAGGGCCGTGGAGTCGACAAAATTGACCTCGGCCAGATTGACGACCAGGTTAGCTGGCGGGGTGCTGGTTGCTTCGGTCAGCCAGGTTGCGACCGATGGGGCTGTGTTTTTGTCAAACCGCCCGGAGAGAGCCAGAACCGTGATATCTCCGAAAGAACGAATTTCCATATTCATCGATTAATAATCCTCCAAATCATCATTATGTCTTTGCTATCATGTTATGCTGGCATTGTCGATCGATGATGTCGCATTCTCGGTGATTTGTTTGCGCCTATGACGGCGGTAGCGCTGGTTATGCCACCAGGTACCTGGTGTTTGCCATATAATACGCAGGTTCTGTCGCCATGAATGTGTTGCTACATAATAGACATCTGCCACTATCATCTCTTCCAGCGTACTATCGGGGTTCAAATCAATATACCATAACCCGGTGAACCCGGCCAGATAGTCATAACGACATTGTTGCCATTCTTCCTGAAAGAGCGGTACCTGATCTGGATGGAGCGGCGTAACCCCCACGAGCGCCATATCGCCTGTGAGGACGTTCAGCAACTCTGGGAGACGTTCAAATTCCCACTGGCGCAGCCAGTGGCCAAAGGAACTCGTCGTGCCATCTTTGCGTTGGGTGCGAAATTGGAGCAGATCAAAGGTGTGCCATTGTTCCATACCATCTGCAGCATCTGCGTCGTTAGTATGCAATCGTCGCCCGATGCGTGGGACACGTTGGAAGCAAGACTGACCACTGGTCAGGTAAATAATCATGCCAATCAGCAGGGTCAGGGGTAGGGTGAACAACAGCAGGAGCAATGCGGCGAACCTGGTGAGTACCGGCCCTATCCGTCCCTGTCGGGGCCTGGCCGGTTGGGTCGCCATTAACAGAAACGAGTCAACCACGTGGAGCGACTCGCCGGATCGGGCTTCAATCATCACCGTCTGATCGACAATGCGCTGATCGATGTGTACCAGGCGTCCAACATAGGTATAGTCGAGGATGCTACTGTGGTGAATCGTTGCTTCATCGTCAATAATCACATTGGTGCCCAGAACGGTAGCTGGCCCTAGTTCGGCCTGATACCCGATACGGCAGTTTTCGCCAATGCACAGCGGTGGCGCCAGCCTGGCACTGGGATGAATAATATGATTCTGGCCGACCCAGATCCCTGGTGCAACCTGGCGACCAGCGATCGAAGGGTAGCGCACCCGTGACAGGGGGGCATCGGATGGCATGCTCACATCGGTTGCGGCGGCATAGGCGCTGTAGAGGAAGACATGCTGCGCCGTGTGATATTCTTCGCAGGTGAACAGGGGATTCCAATAGTCCTGCGACTGATAACCGTATACGTCGATGCCAGCGGCCAGCAATGCTGGCAGGAGCTGTTGTTCGATATCAAAGTGCGTCTGGGCCGGAACATGCTGCAGTATCTCAGGTGCAAAAATGGCGGCTCCGGTGGTACACCAGGGCTGGAGACTAGCGCCAGCGCCAGCGTTGGGCAGGAGGCGTCCCTGGGGATCGAGCCGAACCGTTGGAAAGCAGGGGTTCTCAGGCGTGGGGTGCAGGATCAGCGTGGCCGGGCCTTGATGCGCACGGTGATACTCTAGCGCTGCCGTTATATCCAGATCCAGCACAGCGTCGGCACGTAAGACCAGGAATGGTTCGTGGAGTAGCCCACCAGCCCACTTGAGCGCGCCCGCTGATCCCCACGCCTGGCGCTGATGTACATATTGGATCTGTACACCCCAGCGACTGCCGCTGCCAAAGTAGGCCGCGATATGTCCGCCGCGTTCATACAGACTGACCAGGATTTGTTTGAGGCCAGCGCGCGCCAGAATTTCAATCGCTATCTCCATCACCGGGCGATTAACGATAGGCAGCAACGCTGCTGGCCTGGTTGCGGTCAATGGATGTAACTTGGTTTCTTCGTCAGTTGCCAGCAGAATGACTTGCATGCA
>CALANA010000066.1 GCA_937925925.1 uncultured Chloroflexales bacterium
ACTAGCCTGTCCCTGGCGCTCCACATGGATTATGATGGCCCCCAGCCACGTGCCTCAACGAACTGGAAGATATCGGTATCACTAATAATCCCAACCGGGCGACCTTCCTGTTTGACCACCACCCGGCGAATGTTAGCCTCCACCATCAACTTGCTGCAATCACGCAGGCTGGTTTCAGGCGCAACATAGATGAGTGGCCGTGTTGCAATCGCCCCTACAGTGACATCTTCAGGCGACCTATCCCTGCCGACAATCTGCTTGAGAACGTCACGCATCGTCATAATGCCCCACTCACTACCATCATCTGGTTCAACGACCACACTCGTAATCCCTTTTTGGCGCATCATATGGGTGGCATAGGACACACTGGCAGATGCAGGCAGAGAGACAACATCGTGAGTCATGATCGAACCGACCGTAAAGCGCCCATATGAGTCTTCGCTATGGCGGATATACTCATCAGGGGCACGCAAAACATCGCGTTGGGTACGCAAGCCACGGGCTGCGGCCATTTCCAGGCTACCTTCCAAAAATGTCACCAGAACATAGGCACGCCCATCAACGGGCGCTTCTTCCAACAACTCCACCACATTTCCGTTAAAATGTCCACTAACGGTACGCATACAGTCCCCTTTCTCAAGTTCGGCATCACCTTTGACGTCGATTTGTTCCAGTCTCGTGGAGACTGCGCTGGAAGATCAGCATGAATCTTGCCCAGGATGCGCAACCTGCTGCAAGCGGATCATACTGCCAACCTTCAGCCAGGCCCTGGAACAGCTCTGGTCAACATCATTATGATCACACACAACAGCGCAAAATATTGAAAATACATTCACATCTCTATTATACCTGGAAGCGCAACCGCGTAAAACGTTCTGGCTGAGGATGAAACAGAGGAGTACATGGCGCAAGATCAGCGCGTACCTCGTGTTATACCGTTTCGACGTGAACTTTCCGCATGTTTGTATCTTGAACACGAATGATACGGTCATTCCCCTCTCCGCAAGGGGGATAGGGGCTTTCAGTGGAAGGGGGGGCCAGGGGGGACACACAGGGTCGGTTCTGCCATATCAGGATGCCAGAAAAGCGATGACGATGGCAGGAGCGTTTTGCCGTATCACAACGCGATAGAGCAAAAGAACTACTCTTGTGAGGAGGGTAGGGGGGCGAGAAGAGGCGGAAGAGCGAAGTCACATTCGTATTATTGATAAGAGGTACCCGGTCGCCTGGATCCCAGATCCTTTTTGCTTGTGGTAGCGTGGAACAAACGCTTTTGCTCCCCACATTCTCGCCATAGGAGAAAATGTGGGGCGAAAAGAGGTGCTGCGAACCATCTTTCTGATAATCCAGGGTATCAGGCAGGCCAGGTGTTGCCACCTGATGTCTCATCTGCCTGATACTCTGCTATGGCTTTTTATGGCAATAAAGGCGTGCCAAATCCCTTCCCAGACAGTTGCTGCACGAAATACCAATTCGTCCCTGATGTTGGCAACTTACCCGCAGATGTCCCGACCACCGTGAAATAAAAACTGACCCGCGTACCACTGGATGTACCCCGGAAGTGGATACCGTAGACGCCAGGTGGCACATCGTTGTCGACTTCCAGATCTAACGCTGGTTCATAGCCTATACGTCCCTGACCATCAGCCAGTCCCCGATCTGGAAAAAGCACATAGATTCCCGTCGGATCGGTGATCCACAGCTCGATTAGCTCGTTGGGCTGTAAGTTCTGGCCGCGCAATTGAAACACGGTACCAGGGCCACCCTCAGCCGGAGTAACACTGCCATTCATGCTGTCAGGACGCGGTGTGCCGGGGCCAGCCACATAGTCGTTGGTCAGCTTAAAGGAGGCCGCACCAATGGCACCTGTGTTGCGCCCCTGAGCAACCGCAGTATAAAACCCATTGCCCAGACCGCCCGTGCCAAAATCAACCTGAACAAACCCTTCGTTGAACTGTACAGAAGAGTCCTGTATCGGTGTACTGGTACCATCAGGGCCAGTGACCCAGCTACTGACCCGCTCATCAGGAGCATACCCGGCTGCCAGGAGCGTAAACGGAGTACCAGAAGGGGCGGCAACCGGAATAATAAAAGCCTGTCCCTGTGTTGATAGTTCGTCGTGAGCGACCACACCTAAACGTGATGCATCACCAGCCACACTCCTCGTCCGATCAACGCGGAAATAACCAATCGCCTGGTTGCCACTGCGCACACCCTGGGCATTGAACGACCAGATGCCGATTTGAAAGTCCTGGTTGGCCGTAATTTCGATGCGGGCATAACCAATTGACCCCTGGTCATCGGCCGGCACTTGAAAATCGGCCCCAAAGGTTGATTGATCTGGCGCGGTCAACCAGATGCCCACGTTTTCACCTGGACGAAAGCCACTGGCATCAAGGACAAATGTCGTTCCACGTGGGCCACTCTCCGGTGTCACACGTGCATTGACACCGGGCGGAACCGGCGGTTCCTGTGGTTCGGGCGGTGGCTGCGGTGGCTGCGGTGGCTGCGGTGGCTGGGGCGACGCTGGTGGCTGCGGTGGCGTGCCAATCGGTGCTGGTGGGCCAGGAATAACATTCGGTGGTAGCGGGGGCGTTAATTCAGGCGGCACCAGCGCCCGTCCCAGATTACTGATGATTACTCGCTGACCAGGAGCCCGCTCCGGCCAGTACTCAAACCGTACGCGTTCGAAATACTGCACCGTATGCCACCGTCCATTTTCCAATACCTCATAGATTTCCTCGCTAATCGGGAACCCAAAGATCCGCTCACCGCCGCGTGTCTCCCAGATTTCCTTGAACCCATACTGGATGATATGACCAGTTTCGGGAATGTAGCGACGCTGAGCCGTATTCTGGATGGGCGGAACCTTTGGAAACACCCGCCCCTGGGTATATTCGACGCCCAGGCGGCCAAGTTCAATATAAGGTTGCCCATTGGCATCGATCGTATACTCAAACCGTGCCCGTTCAAAGTACTGGGTAATCCGTCCATTGGCCGCAATGTATTCTTCCGTAAGCGGAAATCCAAAAATCTCAATCCCGCCATTATTTTCCCAGAATGCCCGAAAAGCGCCACGCAGATAGTGGCCGGTTTCGGGAAAATAACGCAGATCACTCTGAGACTGTACAATTGGAAAGGCAGGAATCAACACACCTAACAACAAGAGCAGCGCTCCCCAACGCAATGGCAAGGATAATATGTGCCCAAGGCGTTGCGCCATTGTGGGCCTCCTCTCTGATAGAGCATTCGGTGGATATGTCATTGTGTAGCGATGCGTAATTGATTTACGATACCCGCTACTGAACCTGCTTTATAATAGACAATACAGCATCAGTTTGTCAAGCACCTTCTGCTGCTTCCCCATGATCGACGGCTCAGATTGAGACCTATGGTTCGGGTCAGGGTGTTGGTGTTAGCGGGAATATAGATTCCTCACCAAAAAAGCGTTCGCCGGGCAATACTGGCAAAAGAGGAGTCACATCTTCAAACGATGTGCCAGGTCGGCCTTCTGGCTGACCTTGCAAGATGGCTGTCACTGTGATAATCCCTCCATTGACGGTGGCCTCAAATATCAGCCAGCGATCAGTCGTATTGGTAATCCGCAGATCCAGATCATTATACCCACCATCAAACCAGATGCTCACCGCATCCTGATAGCGGATGCCGCTCAATCCGTTGGGATGCAACTTGAACTGGAATGCATTGGGGGGCAAGAAAGGGCGGGCTGCAATCACGTAGCGGCTGGCGAGATCGCAAACACCACCCCCAAGTACCGGAACACTGCGTGATGGACGCCGTGGCGGTGGCTCAATGGGGCGTGATTCTGGCTCCGATTCCGGTTCTGCTTCCGGCAAGGGCACCGGTAATGGCACCGAATGAGGGGCTGGCATAGGATTGAAGGGAAGCGGCTGCGCATCCGGGCCAGATGGGATGGTAATATGCACCGTTGGCCGCGGTTGGGGCGTTGCAATGGGCACCTGGGTCGCAATCTCAATCTGTGTGACGGGCAGTGTAGGCTGATCAGCGTGATCGTTCAATCTTTGCCGTGACTGCGTAAACATAATGTAATCTGGTTGCACAGCATAGAACGCCGTTGCAGGCAGTTGATCACTATACCCCAGATTGACATACACATCGCGCCAGGGCAGCAGGTGTGGACGTGGGCCAAGCGTCGCAATAAACGAAAAGGTTGCCCCCGGCGGTACCACAATCCGGCGTAACGCCCCCCCATTCGCATTGAGCGCCGTCAAGACATTGTGCATAAACGCCCCTTCGCCCGGCTCCAACGTAGCCGAGAACGACTGTGGCACAATCGTTGGACTGGGAATCGGAGTTTCCGTAGGGATAGGTGTGGCCGTAGCCGTATCGGTCGCTGTGGGTGTGGCGCTAGGACTGACCACACTGGCCGGGAACCAGCTCGCGGCATTCGCTAGCGGTTGCGGCGTGGCGCTCGGTGGCACATGGGTTGGCGAAGGCGAAGGCCTGGCTGAAGCAGTTGGCCTGATCATTATCGTTGGCATCGGACTGGGAACGACCTGAGCGCTCAGAACCATATGTTGTGGTACCAGATACATCAACAGGCCGGTTACAAGCGCCAATACAACAACCATCAACGCTGTCAGAAAGAGTAAACGTTTGATCATAAGCATCTTTTGTATCAGATCGAGAATGGTAGCAGGGCCACAGGCAATCCGCTTATACAGCGCACTACCGCACTTCCTATTATACTCAATTATGCAAGTAGTTTTTCTTGAAGAACCGCTACCTGGTTTAACATCAATCCATGGCGTCAGGATGGGATAAAAACATATCCTATTCTGTGTAGGAGTAGCCAGTATGCCCATGACAAAAATAGGAGAAAAGTCATAATGGTTGTTACGAACGGCAATAATTCTTAAGCAAGATGCACCACATGCTGTAGGATGTAGGGCCAGGCCACCAGGTTATCGAACAATCCTCACGTAGATTGTGCAGAATTTAGCCTCGATCTAGCTCAGTCCAGGCGAAAGCGTGGACGCCAATGGACACCAGGCGAAAGCGTGGACGCCAATGGACACCAGGCGAAAGCGTGGACGCCAATGGACACCAGGCGAAAGCGTGGACGCCAATGGACACCAGGCGAAAGCCCGGACTCCATTGGACAACGGGGATGGGTTTGCTATAAGTTGACGAATGGTTAAAAAAGCCTATACTACAACTTGAGCGTGCCTCAAATCCCTGGCAATTTAACATAATGTATCCAGTGGGGACATCCGCTGATCGTTTGTGCTTGCGGCAGCGGGAAAAAACGCTTTTTTCTCCCCGAATTTTCGTCTAAAACGAACATTTGGAGAGAAAAACAAAAAAGTACCGCTCTGCCGAAGGCGAAAAAACGGTAGCGCCGAGCGAGCGCGTACCTTGTGTCATTCTCAGAAGGAAACACCTATGCTTCTGGCTTTGCTTGCGCTGGCATGGATCGTCGGCATTGTTGGTACAGCCTGGTTCTCACCCGCTCCAGCGTTGCTCGGCGTTCTGATGGGAGTAGGTCTGGTTAGCACGGGCCTGGGATGGCGCACCTATCCTGTACGCCGGGTAGGATTGATGCTCGTCTGCACTGCGTCGGGCGGGTTGCACTTGCTTCTGGCGCAACCTGAAGCAACCCCACATAGCGTCGCTCAACTGGCTGCGTATGGCGCTAACGACATCGGCTTGCAAGGCGTGGTGCAGGTTGATCCGCGCCAAACTGAGGAGACGCAACAGGTTCTGCTTGAGACCGAAATGGCAAGCGTGGATGGTATGCTGGTGCGTATCGAGGGTCAGGTACTGCTGCATTTGCCACCCTATCCCGCCTATCGCTACGGCCAGCGTCTGCTGGTGTACGGCCAGTTGCAACAACCACGCCCGGCCCGGCATCCCAATCAGTTTGACTACCGCGACTACCTGGCTCGTCAGGGTATCTTTGTTCTGATGTATAATCCACTGGTCGAAGTACTGCCGGGGGTTGATGGCAACCCCTTCTTGCGTGGGTTGCTGGCCTTGCGTGCCCACTGCCACGCCCGATTGCTACGTATGCTGCCCGAGCCACAGGCATCGCTGGCCGCCGGAATGTTACTCGGCCTGAAAGCAACTATTCCCAATGAAGTGCGCGACACCTTCGCTGCAACTGGTACTGCCCACATTCTGGTGGTATCGGGATGGCATTTAAGCCTGGTAGCGATAATGCTGGTGACAATGACCACCCACGCAGGTTTGAGCCGCCGCGCAACGTTCATCATCGTGCTGGCGACCATCTGGGTTTATGCCCTGTTTGTGGGCGCGACACCCAGCGTACTGCGTGCAGCCGTGATGGCCAGCCTGACCTTGTTTGCCAGTACTGCCGAACGCCGGGCAGAACCGTGGACATTGCTGCTGCTGGCTTGTTTTGCGCTCACGCTGCTGAATCCGCAAATCTTGTGGAACATCGGCTTCCAGTTGTCGGTGCTGGCGACTGCCAGCCTGTTTGCATTTGCGGCACCGATTGAGGCCTGGCTGCTACGCTGTCCCCCGTTGCGCTGGTCAGCCTTCGCGTGGGTGCGGGCTGCATTGACCGCAACGCTGGCGGCACAGATCCTGGCGCTACCACTGATTATGTACCAGTTCGGCACGGTATCCCTGATTGCACCGCTGGCGAATGTGTTGCTAGCTCCGGTTCTGCCACTGGCAATGCTGCTAGGTGGGCTGACGCTGGGCGCAGGCCTGATCTGGCTCGAACTGGGGCAGATCGTGGCGTTGAGTGCCTGGCTCCCTCTCTCCTGGATTGCCTATGTCACCGGCTGGCTGGCCCAACTACCCTGGGCAGCTATGCCTTTACCGTCGTTCCCATCCTGGCTGCTCGCCAGCTACTACGGTCTGCTCGGTGGTTGGTATGTCTGGCGGCAGTGGGCAGACGGGATGGTGCTAGAGGAGGATGCGTCAATGGTGCCCATCAGCCAGGAGTAACCACGTGCCGGATATGTACTGCTATTGACAGATCCCATGTTCGCGGGCCCACATGATCGCCTCGGCCCGTGAGTTTACGCCCAGCCGGGCATAAATGCGACTGGCATAGTTGCGTACGGTTTGTTCCGACAAGTTTAGGTGGGTGGCAATGTGCAAATTCCCCCAACCCTGAGCGATCAAGCCCAGGATTTCTTGCTCGCGTGCAGTGAGTGCGAGAAACTTCCAATGGGTTGATGTCCCTTTTTTCCAACGTACTACCCTTTTGGCAATTGCCGGACTAAACCAGCTTTTCCCCTGGGCGACCGTGCGAATAGCTTGCACAACCATGTCAGTTGTCTCATCCTTGAGCAAGTAGCCAACAACACCAGCAGCGAGCATCTCCTGCACGCTGGTATCATCGTCCATCATTGTCAAGATCAAGATCTGAGTGGCCGGGCAATGCCGCTGGACATACACCACGGTCTCGGTCGCTGTGGGGCCAGGCATATGCAGATCGAGCAACAGCACGGTCGGTTGTAATTCACGACACAGGTGCTGTGCCTGAGTGCCGTCACTGGCCTCACCAACTAGCACAATATCCGACTCAACCGCCAGTGTTTTGCATAAGCCTTTGCGCAAAAGTGGATGGTCGTCTGCCAGCACAATACGAATAGGACTGGTTGTCATGGATTTTCCTCTCATACTGACCGCCCCTGCACGATACCAGATTGTTATGACGCACCGAGGACTGCCTATGGTACCCTTCGATGCGCTGGCCCGGTCGGGCGAGGAAACGTAGACCAGGTTAATAAAGCATATATGCATATCGTAACACGTCATACCCTAATATGCTAGAAGAATTGCCTGCCGAACAGGAGCGATGCCAGGCTTATTGTCTCCAGGAATACCGATCTGCCTCAGCTAACAGCCTGGAACCGGATCAAGCCAGGAGTACGTATTCACTTTTCTCCTGGGAGCGCGGGTGTTCCGCCCGCGCTCCCAGGGTACATATTACCCCAGGTGTGAACAGGTAAAGCCGGGGTTGAGCTTCACGTTGACCTGATAACCATGCTATCATATATCACTATGAGGTGATCGTGATGTCGAGTTCTCAGGATGTGCGCATCCTCTACATAGAAGATGATCTTGGCGCAGCACGACTGGTACAGAAGTACCTGGAGCGTGCGGGCTATGCTGTTGATCTGGCACGCGATGGTGCCGAAGGTTTACAGATGTACGATGCAGCTATCCATACACTGGTGGCTGTAGACCAGAACATGCCCGTCTATGCTGGTCTGGATGTGATTCGTACCCTCGCCTCACGTGGAGCATTGCCGCCGCTCATTATGATCACGGGCACGGGCAGTGAAGAGGTTGCGGTTGCGGCCATGAAGCTGGGTGCAAGCGATTATCTGGTCAAGGATGGTGAGGGACGGTATCTGCGTCTGTTACCGCTGGTGATCGAACGTACGCTCAAGCAACAGCAACTCGCGGAGCAAAAGCAGGCAGCCGAACAGGCACTCCACGAATGTGAGGCGACCTATCGTGCCATGTTTGAGAAAAACTGGGCGATCAAGCTCCTGATTGAGCCAATAACCGGGGCCATTGTGGATGCTAATTCGGCAGCCAGCCAGTTTTATGGCTATTCCGTAGACACGCTGCGCACAATGAATATCGCGGACATCAACGACCTGCCTCCCCATGAGATCGCTGCTGAAATGGAGCAAGCCCGCAACCAGCAACGGTTATACTTCAACTTTCGCCATCGTCTGGCAACCGGAGTAGTGCGCCATGTGGAAGTGTATTCCGGGCCGATCGAGACCCAGGGCCGGGTGCTGCTCTATTCGATTATTCACGATATTACCGACCGCGTGCAGGCCGAAGCGGCCCTACGGGCGGCGCACGCCGAACTAGAACAGCGGGTGCAAGAGCGCACCGCCGAACTGGCGTACGCTAACCAGGCCCTGCATGCCGAAATTGCCGAACGCCACCGCGCCGAGGCTGATCTGCGCCGTCGGAACGAGCAGTTAGCCATCCTCAACCTGGTCACTGAGGCCGTGAATCAGTCGCTGGCACTCCCGGAGGTGTTGATCACCCTGCGCTCCATTTTCGCACAACATTTGCATATTACTGTCGGTGTCATTTATTTGTATCATGAAGCCGAAGATAGCCTCTCCATTGAGACCGTATGGGGTATACCGCAATCAGCGTCGCCGACCATATCAGGTCAACTTGCGGTGGCAAGTGCGCACAACTGGCAAGTGGTTCGTGAACAGATCCCGGTTATGCTGGACGATACACCTAGACTCTCACCGGCACTGGAGGCGCTCCAGTGGACATTTGGGAGTACACGCTACCGGTATCTAGGCATCCCACTCCTGGCTCAGGGTGAAATCCAGGGTGTGCTGGATCTCTTTAGTACGCATCCCGAAGCCTTTCATACCGATCATATTACGCTGTATGCGACGATTGGGCAGCAGGCTGGTTCCGCTATTCAAAAAGCGCGCCTGTTTGAGCAGGCGCAGACAGCACGTGAGCGACTCCAGGCACTCTCCTGGCGTCTGGTTGAGGTGCAGGAGAATGAACGACGCACCATTGCCCGTGAGTTACACGATGAGGTTGGGCAAATCTTGACTGGTATGCGCCTCTCAATCGAAATGCTGAGTCGGCTGCCAATTGATCAGGTGACCCACGGCCTGGATCAACTCCGCACGCTGGTGGAGGAGTTAATGCAGCGTGTACGCGAGATGTCGCTGCAACTGCGCCCACCCATGCTTGATGATCTGGGGTTGTTGTCAACCCTGCGCTGGCATATTGATCACTATATGGCGCAGACTGGTATCCAGGTCATTTTCAAACATAGCGGTCTGGATCAGCGGCGCTTTGCCGCCGACATTGAGATCGCGGTCTATCGCATGGTGCAAGAGGGACTGACCAACGTGGCACGCTATGCCGAGACATCCGAGGTCGTGGTGCGGGTCTGGGCCACAGACGCGATACTGGGGGTACAGATCGAAGATCAAGGCCGTGGCTTTGATGCGGTGAGCGCTCTGGCCAAACATTCATCGATCGGGTTGTCCGGTATGCGCGAACGCATGTTGTTGCTGGGCGGCAATTTACGTATCGAGTCCGCTCCTGGTCAGGGTAGCCGGTTGACGGTCGAGTTGCCGTTATAAGTGGTATGCCAGCAGATCGGCCAGGCGTTGCTGCGTCTGCCAGGCTGCCAGCGACGAGGGCGCTGGGTGCAGCCAGCGGGCCAGGTCACCGGTTGCGGCAGTACGGCGCGACTGGATCGCCCGGCGCTGGTGTAGCAGATCTGGTAGTTCACTCAGTGCCTCCAGCCGCCCCGCAACAATTGCCGGTTGGCGGCGCAACGTGGCGTAGACCAGCACCAGCAGATCGTAGCGCAGGATGGCCGGCAGGCAGGCACGCAGCAGTGCGGTGGGCAGGCACCGCACGATCACCCGCAGGCGATTGCGCCCCAGCAGACGTTGCTTGAAAGCGCTGCCCTGCCCAGCACTGGCAGAGTAGACATGCCGTGCCCGCGCAGTCGGTGCCAACCAGCACCGCCATCCGCGCAGGCGGGCGCGCCATGCCAGGTCAACATCTTCCAGATAGTTGAAGAAATGGGCCGCAAAGGGGCCAGTATCCTTGATCAGTTCGCGCCGCAACAGCGCCAACCCGCCGCTGGCCCCGAAGATCTCGATCGGTAGCGACGGGAGGGCATCCGTAGGCATCCCCAAACAGCGATCAAGCGCGACGCCATCGCACTGCATCTGAATGCCTGCCGAGGCAACGATCAGCGGGTGCCGGCTGAATGTTAAGACCCCCGCTACCGCCCCTGCCTCCGGGTGTGCCTGCATGGTGGCCCACAACGCCGCCACGCATCCTGGCTCAACCAGCGCATCATCGTTGCACAGCAGCAGCAACGTGCCCTGTGCAGCCTGGATACCCGCATTCGTGCCACCCGCAAAGCCCAGGTTGCACGACAGTTCAAGCAAGCGGATATCCGGCATATGCACCCGCGCCCATGCTGCTACCCCGTCCCGCGAGCCGTTATCCACCAGCACGATCTCGTCATCGTCGCCCAACTGCGCTCGCAACGCCGCCAGGCAGGCTGGCAAATAGCGTCGCGCGTTCCAGGAGGGGATAATGGCTGAGATCGGCGGTCGTCTTATGCTGGTGCTGTTCATCGTTCCTTATCGTCTCCGTAGTGACATCTGCACTGGTTGGAGTATAATACACGCACATTGTAGCTGGAGGCCAATTATGGCTAGATATAGCAAGTCTCAATCGGTTGTGAAGCACCGGAGTCCCGGCTTGAGCCGGGGTCGCACCGGAGTCCCGGCTTGAGCCGGGACTCCTATTTACAGGACGTACCCGATCGTTCGTACATAACGTCCCTTCACCTTCGCTCAGAGCTTGCCCTGAGCGCAGTCGAACGGGACAAGCTTGTGCGCCGGAGTTTACCCTGAGCGAAGCCGAATGGGGCAGCCTGGAAGAAACGCTTTTTTCACCCCACATTTTGGCCTTCGGCGAAAATGTGGAATGAAAATAGAAAAAGTACCGCTCTACTGAAAGTGAAAAGGCGAGTTGCCTATAGCACCGCCTACGTCCTGTAATGTACAATTGAAATAGACTCGATATCATATAGCGGACACAAGCCATGCTTACACCGGGTATGAACACCACCAGAACCATAATCGCAGAAACGTTGCGCTCACCGTGCTGGTCGCACTGGCACTCGACAACAACGCCTGCTGGACATATGCTGGTCACTGCGGACGGGTTGCGCCTGTTGCTATCCAGAGCGCAGCGCACAGGCTATGCCAATACGCAGATTGATGATTATGCACGCCTGCCACGCCGCCGGTTTCCTTGGAAGCCGCCAGTGCGCCTGACGGTGCGGGCCAGGGCATCGGGCACGCTGGCCGGTACTGCCGGATTTGGCTTCTGGAACGACCCGTTTGCTCCTGGTCGGCGTAGTCTGGCTTTGCCAGCGGCCATCTGGTTCTTCTATGCCTCGCCGCCATCCGATATGCCGCTGGCGCAGAACGTGCCGGGACAGGGCTGGAAAGCCGCCTGTATCGACGCCACCCAACCTGCAGCGCTGGCCTGGGCACCGCTGGCTCCGTCGGTGCTATTGCTCAACCAGTGGCAACCGCTGTACCAGCGTATCTGGCCGCACGTACAACGGGCACTGCGTATCAGTGAGGCCATGCTTCCGCCGCTTGATACGCAGTGGCACGAGTATATGCTCGAATGGTGGCCGAATGGTGCCCGATTCTCTGTCGATGGCCGAATCATGCTGGAAAGTGATCGCGCACCACGCGGCCCGCTCGGCTTTATCGCCTGGGTGGACAATCAATGGGCCGTGGTAACACCCCGTGGGCGTTTCGGCTGGGGCTTGCTGGAGGTTGCAGGCCTTCAAGCGCTCGATCTGGCCTATGTGCGGATCGAGCGCCTGGAGTGAGCGAACACCGAACACCGCGTACTTAACGCAACTCGAACGTCACCTGCACCTGAGCGCTGAAGCTCTGTTCGCCGGTCTGGATCGGTACCGAAGCCATAGCATCTTCGGCAAAACCACGCCCCTGCTGAACCGGAAACGGCATACTACCAATGCTCTCGGTAATCACCAGAATGTCGCCCAGGTTGTTGCCGCTGCTCTGAGCCAGTTGCCCCGCCCGCACACGCGCATCAGCCACTGCCTGATCGCGTGCCTGCGTCAGCAACTCGGTCGGATCGGCCACCCCAAAACGAATGCCATAGACCCGATTAGCCCCCACCTGCACCACCTGATCCAGCAGCGTTCCCGCCTGATCCAGATCGCGAATAGTCACCGAGACCATATTGCTCACGCGATAGCCAACCACCTGGCGTCCCGCATTATCATAGGTCGCGCTGATGTCAAAGCTGCTGGTCTGAATATCTTTCTCGGCGACCCCCAGTTCCTTGAGCCGGGCAATAATGGCCTCAGCCTGGGTGTTGTTCTGGGCTAAAGCCGCCTGCGTGGTGTTTGCCTCGGTTTCGACCCCAATCTGCACATAGGCGGTGTCTGGAACACCCTTGACCTCGCCGTGCCCAATCACCGTAACATGCCGCGCACTAGATGCGCCACCGACTGGTTGCGCCTGAGCCGGATTGGTCAGGAGCAAACTCAAGACAATCGCCAGAATAGCCACCAGTAAAACACTGACAAAGATCCCAAAAATAACCAGTGTACGACTCGCCATAATTGAATTCTCCTGATAGGCGCGAAGCGCTGTGATTTCTCTATATCAGAAGGACGGCGACGAACTGGCAAAAGTTCCCCTCACGTGCGATCCTGGTGTTATGCTAGTGTTGATGATAGCCCGGCACCAGACTCCTGCTTGACACTAACCAGGTTGTGTGCTATAGTCGTGCCATGATGTAGGCAGTGCGAGCTTTTGCAAGAAAAACGTCTGGGATCTATGCAACCGTTTGCTCTTAACTTTTTCTTTTTTTCGTTTTTTTATGCCAGCTATGATAAAGACTGGTTGCTTCGCGTTGTGTAAGATCTAAACTAACAGATAGATAAACGACAAGGCGTGGAGCAACAGGTTCCACGCCTTCTTTGTTTGTCCCGAATGACAGCGAGGTTGACGATGACTATGTGGTGTCGCGGAATCCGGGGGGCAACCACGGCGACGGACAATACACGCGAGGCGATACTGGAGGCCACCCGAGAATTGTTGGAACAACTGATTGCCGCAAACGGCATTGTGGCTGAAGATATTGCCAGTGCATTCTTTACGACAACAACCGATCTCGATGCCGAGTTTCCGGCAGTGGCAGCCCGCGCCCTGGGATGGCTCGATACTGCATTGTTGTGTGGGCACGAAATGATGGTGCCGGGCAGTCTGCAACGCTGTATTCGGGTACTGGTGCATTGGAACACCACCCGCCGTGCCGACGAGATTGTGCATGTCTATATTCGTGGTGCCCAGAACTTACGACCGGAGCGAGCGGCACTGATGGCACTGGCACCAGTGCCGCAAAACCCGCAACCTTGATGATATTTATGACACACGAGCTACGTGGTGGTATGATCCTTTCGCCTTTCCGCCTGCGGCAGCGTTTCTTCCAAGCTGCCGCAGGCAAAGAAGACGTTGTGTTCAAGCGACTGCGTAACTCCTGTCACGACAGAAAGCTTACTGTTAGAGGAGGATTCGTTCGATGATTGTGATTATGCGCAGCAACGCGACGGCTGATCATATTGAGGCCGTTCTGGAACGGTTACAGGAGTATGAGTTGAAGGGGCATCTGATCCATGGCGAGGAACGCACCATCGTGGGCGTGGTTGGCGCGGCTATTCCGCCCACGTTGCAGGAGGAACTGGAGGTCTTTGATGGTGTGCAGGAAACACTACGTATCACCCGACCCTACAAACTGACCGGACGTGAGTTTCATCCCCACGATACGATTGTCGATGTGTGCGGCATCAAAGTGGGCGGCAACGCCTGTGTGGTGATTGCCGGGCCATGTGCAGTGGAGAGTGAAGCACAGATTATCGAGACCGCACGGGCGGTGCGCGAGTATGGCGCGACCATGCTGCGCGGAGGAGCCTTCAAGCCGCGCTCCTCACCCTACACCTTCCGTGGGTTGGGCGAGTTAGGGTTGCAACTGCTGGCGCAGGCGCGAGCCGAAACCGGTTTGCCCATTGTCACCGAGGTCATCACGCCAACCGACGTGGAACTGGTGGCACGCTACGCCGATGTGTTGCAAATCGGCGCTCGCAACATGCAGAACTATCAGTTGCTGGAAGAAGTCGGGCGAACCGGCAAGCCAGTCTTGCTCAAGCGCGGCCTGTCGGCCACCTTTGAGGAGTGGCTGCTGAGTGCCGAGTATGTGGTTGCGCAGGGCAACCCGAACGTGATCCTGTGCGAACGTGGCATCCGCACTTTCGAGACCGCCACGCGCAACACGCTCGATCTGAACGCCGTGGCACTGGCGAAACGGCGCTCACATCTACCTGTGATTGTCGATCCGAGCCACGGCACCGGCAAATGGTACCTGGTGCAACCGCTGGCTCTGGCAGCCCTGGCCGCTGGCGCTGATGGCATCATTATCGAGGTACATCCCGACCCCGACCGGGCGCGGAGCGATGGCAATCAATCACTGACCCCGGAGAACTTTGCCAGAATGATGCCGCCCCTACGCGCCATTGCGGCCGCCATGGGACGCTCGCTGGTCGCGTAGAACCAATGGCGTGGCGAACAGGCGACGCTCAAGCAGGAGCGGACGCTCGCTGGTCGCGTAGAACCAATACCAATATTTTCCCCGTTCTGTGGTGTGTCAGCGATTGTCGGCGGATAGCCAGCAACGATATAGCAACCCTCTGTCGGTTGTGATACCGTTTCGCCGTGACCCTTCCGCATGGTCGTGCCATTCGTCCTCCCACGTGCCGGCGTCGCGGCGGGTTGCGGAGGCCGCAGGCCCCCGCCCACGTTTCCTGTCTGGTTCGGCGCGGCGAAGCCGCATCGCCCCAGACAGGGGATGTCAGCGTAGAGGCGTTGCACGCAACGCCTCTACTCGTTCCAGGGGATGTCTCGTTGTCGTATGAGCAAGCCTCAGACGAATCAACGCATGCGGAATGTCGAAGGCACATTGGTATCAAGCACCGGAGTCCCGGCTTTGGCCGGGACTCCGGTGTATAATTGGGATAGGCTTGCTGTGTAACCGTTCAAGTGGGGTGGTCAGGAGGGGTGTTGCCCCTCTGGGAGTCTCTTGGTTTTGCGGGGGCCGCAAGCCCCCGCGCCCCTGCCAGCGCAGGTACCACCTGAACGGTTACCTTGTTGTAACTGAAAGTTTAATCATAATTTAATGATACAACGGCAGCAAAGTAATAATTTCAATAGTACTGTACAGCAGAGAAACCTGCTGCGATAACAGTTTCCTCTTTTCAATCCTGTATCTATGACTCCTTCCACTGCAAGAATATATTCTATGACCAGCTATCGTTAACGAATTGTCAGTTACTATCGGTAGTCTATGGCTTGACACGTCCCACTCGCATGTTATAATTGGCCTGACCCTGTTGATTGGCATTGTGCGAGGGATTATACCTGGTGAGACAACCACTGCCCCATCTTCGTAACCTGGCTATTGCATCGCTGGCGATATTGCTCGTGCTGGTTGTTGCCCTACAACCCTTCTCTTTTCCGGTACTGGCTCAGGTCGAAGTTCAGTTTGAGCCAGATCGTTTGGATCGAGAGGAAAGGCCCAATCAAACCGTTGAATTTACTTTCTCGCTTATTAACAATGTTTCTCAAGGACGTACCTTTGATATTTCAGTGTTGGATTTGCCCGCGAACTATGTGGTTGTGATTCCCACGGCATCCCTTACATTAGCCGGTAATGGTGGACGTGCTGACGTTCGAATTCTTGTCACCATCCCTGATAATGAAGTACGCCGTACAGTGATTGGGAGGGTTCGTGCCCGTGACCGCGATCAGACGCAACGTGAAGCTTTTGCGCAAATTCGGATTAACGTCGATGGCCCCACCCCCACCCCCACCAACACTCCCGTTGGTACGAACACACCGACATTCACGGCTACACCCACGGTAGGTTTGTTCTGTGAGGATGCGTTTGAACCGGATAATCGGCGCGAGCGGGCGCGGGTGATCGATGTTAACACCAACCAGGAGCGCACGATCTGTCCTGCTGGCGATGAAGACTGGCTGGTATTTGGCGGTGTTGGCGGTAAGATTTATACGATTGATATTATTAAGATGTCGCCTGGACTGGATCTCACCCTGGAGTTGTTTGACGCCGATGGCAACAGTCTGGCTTTTAACGATGACTTCTTTGACCGCGATCCGCCAGATCCCTTTGATATGCGCCCGCGTATTCAAAGCTGGCAATCACCACGCGATGCCCAGTATTTCATCCGCGTGCGCGATGCTGCTGGACGAGGTGCGCCTGGTTATACCTATACCATTGCTCTGCTTGGTGAAAGTTATGGCATTACGCCGGTGGCCGTGCCCGAAATTTGTCTCGACCGCTTTGAACCCGATGGATTACCCGAACAGGCACCGTTGATTACCTCCAACGAGATTCAAGAAAATCGCCGCCTCTGCCCTGATGGTGACGCCGATTGGGTGACGTTCTTTGGGAGTGCGGGCAAGCGTTATTTTATCTATACCGATACCCGGCGCTATCGTGGTGCGATTGATGTCAATCCTGGTACCCAGGCTGGTGCGGATACGATCATGCTCCTCACTGACCGTGATGGCATCAGCGTGCTGGACATGAATGATGATATTCCGGGCGGCAATACCCTTGACTCGCAGATCGAATTTATCCCCGAAGTTGATGGTTTCTACTTTGTGCAAGTCAAGAATGTCGGGGACATCGGTGGCCCACTGATTCGCTATGATCTGGTGCTACAGCTTTGCGTACCAGGCCAGACCAACTGTGGGCGTCCAGCGTCTAATCTCGATCTGCCACGTCCGCCCGCTGGCCCGCCGCAACCCACGGTTTCGCCCACCTTTGTGGCAACGCCGGTCGAGGAATTTCTGCTGAACGAGATCAGTAATACTCGTAGTGGTAGCACCATCAACCGTGCCACCGCGACGCCCACGTCCACGGCGACGTCGCTCGCAGACCAGGAGTGAGTGACCTGCATCAGAAACAGGTAGATCGTGATCGGTACCGATAATAGCCCGACGGCAGCGGAGATAACTCAACATGAGTCATCTCCGCTGCCGTCGTGATCATGCTATGCATACACGTTCTGCACGTGACGAGGTCGTCGAGGTCAGCCGGCATCTGCTGACGGTGATCGGGCGACGTCAGGCTACCTCACTGGCCGAAGCCCAGGCGGCGGCCTATGTTGATGGCCGCTTACGCCGAGCCGGAATGCGTGTGAATGCCGATACCTTCCAGGCACCGGTCAACGCAGGTCTGCTCTATCCTCTGCTGGCCCTGCTGGCACTCGGTACAGGCTTGCTCGCCCACTGGCTGCCCCTCCCTGCCAGCCTGTTCGCCCTCTGGCTCTTGTTCGTAGCGCTGAGCGACGCTCTGATACCGCTCCCACCGCTGCTGACAATCCGCCGTGACTGTCAGAATATTATCGGCACCCGCGCCAGTGAACAACGACCGCGCTGGCGGGTTGTGTTGTTGGCACCGCTGGATTCGGCACCCGACCGTACGACCCGCAATAACTGGATCGCCGGGCAGCGTATGGCGGTGCTGGGTCGTAGTATTGCCCTGGCGCTGCTGGCGTTGCTGGCATTCTTACACGCCATACGCCCACACGAGAACTGGTCGTATGCCCAGGTCTTGCCCTTAAGCTATCTGCTTGTCACCCATCTGCTCTTGCCCGTGCGTATCGGAACCGCGCCGGGTGGCGCAGGAGCGCTCGCCGTGCTGCTTGCTGCCGCTGAGCGCCTGAATGCACTGCACACCGTTGAATTGTGGACAATAGCGCTGGGCGCGACCGCCACCGGCAATACCGGCTTGTACAACCTGCTACGGCGTTATCCCTTTCCACGCACCGAGACGCTATTTCTCAACCTGGAAGCGCTAGACCGCGGCCAGTTGACCTATGCTACGCGGGAGGGCGTGCTGCAAGCGCAACGAGCCGATCCGCTGCTGATTCGCCTGGCGGCAACGGTTGACGCGAATGATCCGCTGATTAATGTCGAGCCACGTCCCTACTACACAGCACCCTCAATCGCCGCACCATTGCAACGCCAGGGCTATCGCGCATTAACGTTCCTGACCCACGTTCCCGCAGATACCGATCTGGCGATTGATACACCTCTCGATCAGATCGATCCACAGGTGCTGGAACGAGCGACCCGACTGGTGGTTGGTATGGTGCAGCATCTGGACACCGAACCAATCACCGGGTTGACACCAGTACTGGCACCGCTCAATGTGATATAGTAGCGTGGAAACAGATCATGTCATGCGTGCATTCTTTGCCCATTCGCTGACAGCGAGAGCAATCAAGAGCAGAACAACGCCAATCATCGGGTAAGACCTGGTTCATAGCCATGTGGATCGCGTGTGTTCATAGGAACGACGTTCGTTGTTTCTGGCGATCTTCACTGTATGATGAACGTTGAACATGTCCCCGAATACACGAACGGAGACAGGGCTTGCGCCGGGTCTGTGCTGCCACCGCAAACCGGAGGCGGTCGTATGGCTGCTGCACTCTATATCCAAATTATGTTTTCAACGTTCATCAGGCGTTAGCGCAATCCTACATCATACCGTTTCGAGTTGAATATTCCGCATGTTCTTGCCATTCGTCCTCCCACGAGACTGCGGCGCGGCGAAGCCGCGCCGCACCAGAAAAGGATTTCGGCGTAGAGGTGTTGCATGCAACGCCTCTACGCCTCTCGGAATCTCTTTCCAGGGGAAGGCTCGTTGTCGT
>CALANA010000067.1 GCA_937925925.1 uncultured Chloroflexales bacterium
GGCACCACCACACCGTTCGTGTTCACCGTTAGCCTGGATCGCGCCAGTGGCAAGCCTGTGACGGTAGATTATGCCACCCAGGATAACACGGCCACGGCGGGCAGCGATTACAACAGCACCAGCGGCACGCTCACGTTTGATCCAGGTGTTACCACCCGCACCATCACCGTCCCGGTCAATCACGATGACCGCGACGAAGACAACGAGACCTTCTTCGTCAATTTGAGCAATCCGATGAACGCGACGCTGGCAGTGGCCCAGGGTGTGGGCACAATTGAGAACGATGACGTAGCACCGGCCGTTTTCTTTAGTCATGATACCCTGACCGTTAACGAGGGGAACGGCACCGTGTTTGTCTTTGCCCGTCTCAGCACTCCATCTGGACGTACCGTCACCGTTGACTACGCCGTGACCGGCGGCAGCGCTACGCCCGGTGACGACTATGTACTGAATGGCACAACATTAACGTTTAACCCGGGCGACCTCAGCCGTGCCTTTACCATTGACATTATTGATGATACGCTGGCCGAGGATACCGAAACGGTTGAACTGGCGCTGAGTAACCCGCAGAACGCAACAATGGGCACACCGGCCACCTTTACGCTGTCGATTGCAGATAACGAGCCAGACGTACAGTTCCGCCACTCCAATTACAGCGTTGACGAAAATGCCGGCTCCGTGGAGATTGAGGTTGTTCTCAGCCATGCCTCCAGCGTCGAGATTACCGTGGATTATTTTACAGAAGACGGCCCGGCCCCCAGCGCAACTGCGGGCGTGGACTATAGTGCTACCAGTGGTACCCTGACCTTCACGCCCGGTTTCACCAGCCAGACCTTCAGCGTTCCCATCCTTGATGATGCTATTGGCGAACCGAACGAACGTATCAGACTGCGGCTGCACAAGCCCAACCAGAGCGTCCGGTTGGGTAGCCGTGACACGGCCATCCTCACTATTATGGACGACGAGCCGCGGGTACAGTTCAGTGCCACAAGCTACACCGTGGCCGAAGACGCTAGTACCGCAACCATTGAGGTGGTGTTGAGTAAAGTTCACACTCAACCGGTGCAGGTTGAGTACTACACCGAGAACGGCCCGGCTCCCGGCGCAACTGCGGGCGATGATTATATTGCCACCAGTGGTGAGCTGACCTTTGCGCCCGGTGTTACCAGCCAGACCTTCGACATCACCATTCTTGATGATACTATTGGCGAACCGGACGAGCGCATCCGACTCCGGTTGCGCCAACCAACAACTATTCCTGCAGGGACATGGAATGCCTACCTGGGCAACTCGAACAACGTCTTGCTCACCATTCTGGATGACGAACCGCGTGCCAGCTTCCAGTTCAGCGCGACCTATCCCGGCAATGTCAGCGAAGATAGCGCCACAGCAACGGTCGAGGTCGTGTTGAGTAAACCCTACCACGAAGAGGTAACGGTTGATTATTACACCCAAGATGGCCCGAACCCAGGTGCGACCGCTGGCCTGGACTATGTTGCTACCAGTGGTACCCTGACCTTCGCGCCCGGTGTTACCAGCCAGACCTTCAACATCACTATTCTGGACGACGACCTGCCAGAAGCAAACGAACGCATCCGGTTGCACCTACACAATCCCAGTCCCAATGCATCGGTTGGCGAGCCAGTAAATCTGACGATCATAGACGACGAGCCACGGCTGCAGTTCAGTAGCGACGGCTCTACCGTGCAGGAAGATGCAGGCACAGCCACGATCACGGTTGTGCGCACTGGCCGTACCGATTGGCCCGTGACAGTCAATTATGCTACCAGCGACGACACGGCCACTGCCGGGAGCGATTACGTGGCAACGAGCGGCACGCTGACCTTCGGCGTAGGTGACACCAGCCGCACCTTTATCATCACCATTATTGATGACCTGTTAGACGAACCGGATGAGCGGATACGCCTGACGCTGAGTAGTCCCAGCGCCAACGCCCGCCTGGGTTCGCCCGCTCAGGCAACCCTGACTATCCAGGACAACGACCCACTGCCCACGGTCAGTTTTGGTGACGCCAGCTACAGTGTCAACGAAGGTGACGGTCAGATCAACATCCCGGTGACGCTGAACACGCCGTCGAGTCGTACAGTGCAAGTACAGTATGCAACCAGCGATGACACCGCCACAGCAGGGAGCGACTATGTACAGAATAGCGGCATGCTCACTTTTATGCCGGGGCAAACAACCAGGACGATCACAATGAGGATTATCAATGATACCGTTCCTGAAGACGATGAAACGTTCTTTATTGATTTAATGAATTTCAATAATGCAACACCAGGAACGATTGTTACCACCCAGGTGACGATCATTGACAACGATTAAATAGATCCAGTCTACCTCATGGTACATCGCAGTCCCGGATCAAGCTGGGGCGGAGCGAGACCCAGGCTCAAGCCGGGACGCCAATGCTTCACATCTTATACCAATTTGACGTAGACATTCCACATCCTGCGGTTCGTCTTACGCTTGCTCATACGACAACGAGACGTCCCCTGGAAAGAGATTGCGAAGGGCAAACCTCCTCCGAACTCTCCTTTGCTGGTGCGGCGCGGCGAATCCACGCCGCACCAGCAAAGGAACATGGGCGGGGGGGCCGCAAGCCCCGGCCCCCCCGCCGCGACGCAGTCTCGCTGGAGGACGCATGGCACGACCATGCGGAAGGGTCACGGCGAAACGGTATGATTCCGGCATTTGCTCCGAGCGAAGTTGAAGGTTCAGCATGACGATGGATCTACGGTGCGGTACAATATATTATATATTGACCCCCACGGCACAACCTGGGAAAATAGAAATATATAGGAGCTACACCATGAAAAATCGCGGCTGGCTGATTGCGCTGGCTATTATTGTTGGCATTGTCCTATCGTGTGCTATTCTGCCGCTGGGTGGCATGGCGCTGCTGCTGGCGGCTGGCAGTGGCAGCACCAGTGGCCCACTTCCGGCAGCCGACTGGCAGGAGCAGATTATCTCTGGCAGTGGCACGGATCGGATCGTGGTTATTACCGTCAGCGGTGCCATTGGTGTGGATGCCGGTTCGGGCCTGTTTAGCGACCAACTGGGTCATGGGCAACTGCTGTCCCAAATCCGCCAGGCGGCCCGCGATCCCCAGGTCAAGGCCGTGGTGTTGCGTGTCGAGAGTCCCGGTGGCGGGGTAGTCGCTAGCAACGAGATCTACCACGAGCTACAAAAGCTGCGCGACGCCGAGAAGCGCCTGGTAATCTCAATGGGCAGCGTTGCTGCCAGTGGTGGCTATTATATTGCCACGCCAGGTGAACGCATCTACGCCAATCCCGATACGCTGACGGGCAGCCTGGGGGTAATCATTTCGCTGGTCAATGTAGAGGAAACATTCGACAAACTTGGTCTACGCCAGGTGGTCTTCAAAAGTGGCGAACTCAAAGATATTGGCTCACCCACCCGTGAGACCACGGACGAAGAAGCGGCGATCTTTCAGTCGATTATTGACGAGGCGTATCAAGGCTTTGTCGATGTCATCGAAGCTGGACGCGGCATGCCACGCGAGAACGTGTTGGAAATTGCTGATGGGCGGATCTACACCGGTCGTCAAGCGCTTGCGTTGAATCTGGTTGACGAACTGGGCAATCTCGATGCGGCCATCGCCGGAGCGCAGGAACTGGCCGGGCTGGAGCGAGCGCTGGTGGTGCGCTATCAGAGTCGCGGTTCGCTGCGCGACTTGTTGCTGTTGCGCATGGGGCAGAGCCAGGCTCCGTCTGACCCGCTCGGCCTGCGCACGCTGATCGAGCCACAAACGCCGCGCCTGGAATATCGGATGGTGCCTTAATACTCCAACGAGGTTTTCATACCGCCGAGGAGCGTGGAGGAATATCGTCCCGACTCAAGCTGGGACGCCAATGCTTCATTTAACCCTAAAAAAGGGCCAGGAGGATGCAACATCCTCCTGGCCCTGAACACTTGTTGTCTGCAAATACGTGCGATTGCGACTAGAAGTCCATACCGCCCATACCACCCGGCGGCATACCACCCCCACCACCAGCGGGCTTCTCCTCAGGCAGATCGGTGATCAACGCCTCGGTGGTCAGGATCATACTGGCAATACTGGATGCGTTCTGCACTGCGCTGCGTGTCACCTTGGCCGGGTCGATAATACCCTGCTCGACCATGCTGCCGAACTGGCCGGTCAACACGTTATAGCCAAAGGTCGTATCACCCTTCTCTTTCTGATGGCGGCGCACCGCATCAATAATCACCGCGCCATCTTCACCAGCATTGCGGGCCAGCATACGCAGTGGCTCTTCGAGTGCCCGACGCAGGATCTGAACACCCACACGCTCATCGTCGTGTGTGAAGGTGACATTGTCCAGCGCACTGATGGCATTGATTAATGCCACGCCACCACCGGGAACAATACCCTCCTCAACCGCTGCCCGGGTTGCGCTCAGAGCGTCTTCAACGCGATGCTTCTTCTCCTTGAGTTCTGGCTCGGTTGCGGCACCGACTTTGATGACCGCCACACCACCAGCTAGCTTCGCCAGGCGTTCCTGCAGCTTCTCGCGATCGAAATCACTGGTGCTGGTCTCAATCTGTGAACGAATCTGATCAATGCGCGCTCGAATGGCCCCTTCATCACCGCGACCTTCAATAAAGGTCGTATCGTCCTTAGACGCAATCACTTTGCGGCAGCGGCCCAGGTCATCAATTGTGGCACTGTCCAATTTGCGCCCAATCTCTTCGCTAATAACCGTACCACCAGTCAGGATAGCTATATCCTGAAGCATCGCCTTACGGCGATCACCAAAGCCGGGAGCCTTAATACCCAGCGCATTGACCGTGCCGCGCAACTTGTTAACCACCAGGGTCGCCAGCGCCTCGCCATCGATATCTTCGGCAATGATCACCAGGTTCTTAGAAACCTGCAACACCTTCTCCAGCAGCGGCAAAATCTCCTGAATGCTGCTAATCTTCTTGTCAGTAATCAAAATATAGGGGTCATCCAGTTCGGCTTCCTGGCGCTCGGTATTGGTGACAAAATAGCCGGAGATATAGCCACGGTCAATCTGCATACCCTCGGTATATTCCTTCTCGAAGGCCACACCCTTGCTCTCTTCGACCGTGATGACGCCATCCTTGCCAACCTTCTCCATCACCTCGGCAATCAGGTCGCCAATCTCGGTATCGGCAGCGCTGATGCTGGCGACATGCGCGATGTCGGCCCGGTCGCGCACCGGGGTTGCCGCCGCCCGGATCGCTGCAACGACTGCTTCGGTGCCGCGATCCAGACCACGCTTCAGCAACATCGGGTTAGCACCCGCCGCCACCACGCGCAGACCTTCGTTCACAATTGCCTGAGCCAGCACGGTTGCCGTTGTCGTACCATCACCCGCCACATCGTTGGTCTTGGTGGCCGCTTCCTTGAGCAACTGTGCGCCCATGTTCTCGAAGGGATCCTTCAGCTCAATTTCTTTAGCTACGGTAACGCCATCATGCGTAACCGTCGGGGCACCAAATTTCTTATCAATCGCCACGTTCCGACCACGCGGCCCCAGTGTAGTCTTGACCGCATCAGCGACCGTATCGACACCCCGCTTGAGTGAGCGACGTGCTTCTTCGTTAAAGTATAACTGCTTTGGCATATGCTTCTCAGTCCTCCTCTTCACAAGTGTAGTCAGCACACAACGCAAGCACCGTGGAGCATAGAACATCGCAAATCGGTGTTCATCGAACTGCCCATACAACGCTGCCTGTTGTCTTTAGCCTTGAATAATGCCCAGGATATCCTTTTCAGCGAGGATCAGATACTCAACGTCGTCGATCTTGAATTCCGTGCCACTATACTTTGCAAACAAGACGCGGTCGCCAACCTGTACATTCATAGGCACAAGCTTGCCACTGTCATCACGGCGACCCTCACCAACAGCCAGCACCTCACCCTCTTGTGGGCGCTCCTTGGTGGCGGTGTCGGGCAGATAAATCCCGCCCTTTGTCTTCTCTTCACGCTCCGCAGGCTTGATCACCACTCGATCTCCCAGGGGACGAATGCGGAAGTCTCCAGACATAAGCACATACCTCCTTGGTACACTTATAAACCGTATCGTATGGATAATCATTGCTGGTGAGTGTTAGCACTCTCGATGAAAGAGTGCTAACGCTCATTATCTTACCGAATGATGGGTGATTTGTCAAGAGGATTTTAGCACTCTTTCGACAAGAGTGCCAGTTAGCTATCTCAAAGTGGGCATGTCATATAATGTGCGGATCATCTGGCATCTGGGTGATCGAGGGCGCACGTATGGCGTGTGCATGCAGGTTGTTATATCGTTTCGACGTGACCATTCGGCATGTGCTTGTCATGCACACGAATGACGTGGTTGTTCCCCCCGCAAGGGGGGTTAGGGGGTACCTGCGGCAGAGCGGTACTTTGCTCTTTCCTGGTGCCCCTTTTCGCCTTCGGCGAAAAGGGGCACCAGCAGCGCGTCCCGTCTCCGCTGTCGTGGACAAAACGCGACAGCGGATGACCCGGCGCGTCCGTCCAGACAGAAAGAGATTTTGCGGGGTGAAACTCCTCGTCTCGCTGGAGTACTTATTGTCGAGTGCAACCTATCCGTGTGTCGAGTGCAACCTATCCGTGTACCGTGCTACCCAGACCATTGTCAGGAGCTGTCACTTCGGCAGCACAAAACACGCACGGCAACGCGCCTCGTATAAATCCTGACCGCCCACTACGAGCGTCGGTGCGCTGGCTGGCGCGGGTTGCCCGTTGATCAACCGTTGTGAGCGTGTAGCATAGGCCCCGCAGCGCACACAGATGGCATAGAGCTTATCGACCTGTTCGGCCACACTCATCAGTGCTGCCATCGCTGGGAACGGCTCGGCACGATAGTTCTGGTCAAGCCCGGCTACCAGCACCCGCAACCCTCGATCCGCCAGTTCCTGACAGGTGCTGACAATTTGCTCTGGCGTGTCTTCCAAAAAGTGCAGTTCATCAATAGCGATCACCTGCGCATCTGCAAGATAGGGCATTATCTCGCAGATCGAGGCGATTGGATGGGCTTCTTGCCGTGTGCCCGTATGACTGGCAACGTGATTCAGGCCATAACGGGTATCCATACGCGGGGTAAAGATTTGAAAAGGCTGTCGCGCAATCCGCACCTGGCGGATACGCCGGATTAACTCTTCGGTTTTGCCGCTGAACATGCAACCACAGATGACTTCGATGCGCCCGGCGGTGCATGGTCGTGTCATAAATTACGCTTCCTCAGATTGTGAGAACGCATCTACAAGCGTTCAATATATTGCCGCCGATAATAATCCAGATATTCACCAGATTTAAGGGGTCGCCACCACTGTGGATTATCCACATACCAGCGCACCGTTTGCTCTAGCGCTGCGTCAAAGGTATGCTGGCTGACCCACCCCAGCGCACGGAGTTTGCTGCAATCCAGTGCATACCGTCGATCATGACCCGCCCGGTCAGTTACGTACTGGAGCAAGGTATACGGCTTCCCCAGAATGTCCAGCAACTTGTGCGCCATATCAATATTACGTGTCTCTATCTCGGTACCCACATTGTAGACTTCACCAATGTGCCCCCGGTGCAGCACCACATCAATCGCCTCACAGTGATCGAGGACATACTGATAATCCCGCACCTGCAAGCCATCACCGTAGATCGGTAGCGGCTGGTCATCAATCGCATTGGTGGCAAATAAGGATACCGCCTTCTCCGGGTATTGAAAGGGGCCAATATTGTTGGAGCCGCGTGTCACGGTTGTTGGCACACCATAGGTGATATGGTAGGCGTATACCAGATGCTCGGCCCCGGCTTTGCTGGCAGCATAGGGGCTGCGCGGCAGCATCGGGTCGGTCTCGCGGCTGCGCTGACCAGCCGGAATATGGCCGTACACCTCGTCGGTGCTAATCTGGTGGTACCGCTCAAGCTTGAAGTCGCGCGCAGCCTCGAGCAAGACATATGTCCCACGAACATCGGTTTCAATAAACGCACCCGGATCAAAGATCGAGCGATCCACATGCGTCTCAGCCGCAAAATTGACGATTGTATCAATATGAAAGGTACGAATCGTATCGCGTACCAACGCTGCATCACAAATATCACCACGTACAAAATGGTAATGCGGATGCGCGGCCACCCGATCCAGGTTTTCCAGACGGCCAGCATACGTCAGTTTATCATAGACGATCAGATGATAGTCCGCATATTTTTCCAGCATATAGGCTACGAAGTTGGAACCAATAAAACCAGCGCCGCCAGTCACGAGCAAATTGCGCATAACGCCTCCAGGTTTCGTATTACAAAGGCGATGGAACTAAACGATCATTTTTGGCCCGCGATTGCTCGGCCAGTGTAGACTTATAGGCCAGCAGTTGCGCCTGTAGTGCCGCATCGCTGGTCGCCAGGATCTGGATTGCCAATAAACCGGCGTTGTGTCCCCCACCAATTGCTACTGTTGCCACGGGCACACCTGCTGGCATCTGTACAATCGAGAGCAAGGAATCGAGTCCTTGCAAAGCTGTACTCTGCACCGGCACGCCAATCACCGGCAGCGGAGTATAGGCCGCCACCATGCCGGGCAGGTGCGCCGCACCGCCCGCGCCGGCAATAATCACGCGCAACCCACGTGTGTGGGCCGTGCGAGCATAGTCAGCCATATCCTGCGGTGTGCGATGCGCCGAGACCACCCGTGCTTCATAAGGTACACCAAACTCCTGGCAGACATCAATTGCGGCCTGCAGCGTGGGCAGGTCGCTATCACTGCCCATAATAATTCCAATCAGTACGCTCATTTTTTTCTCACTGAACATACATAACGCCTGTCCATTCGTCGTGATGCCGTATGCACTTTGAACATGTCACCCGGATACGCACATAACCGGAGTCCCGGCTTAAGCCGGGTCAGTGGTGCCAGGACAAAAACGTATGCCCCGGCGAGAAGTGGCCTGATTGCAACGCATACATACCTGTTGCATGCACGGTCTAAAGCTCCACTTGATCGGCGGCACGGCGGGCAAGCGCCTCAGCTTCTGGCAGAGTGGTACCCAGAGCAGTGACGTGACCCATCTTGCGTCCCACCCGCACCTCACGCTTGCCATACAGATGGATGTGCGCCCCGTCTACCGCCAGCGCTGCTCGAATGCCTTCAGGATAGGCCGCGCCATTACGCTGGCCGAGCAGGTTGACCATGACCACGGCCGGCGCTCGCAGAGCGGTCGCTCCCAGAGGCCAACCCAGCACAGCCCGCAGATGATTCTCGAACTGCGATGTTAGACACCCTTCAATCGTATAGTGACCAGAGTTGTGCGGACGTGGGGCCATCTCGTTGTACAGAACGGTTCCATCGGCCAGCACAAATAGTTCAACGCCAAAGATACCCACACCATCCACCGCCTGCACCGCTTGCTGTGCCAGCGTCACAGCCTGTGCAGCCACAGTCGGTGCTATCGGTGCAGGTGCGCGTACAATGTGACAGATATGGTTCTGCTGCACCGTCTCGACCACGGGATAAACCCGCAGTTCACCATCACGCCCACGCACGATCATGACTGCTAGCTCGTGCGTGAATGGCACAAACGCCTCCACCAGCAACTGGCGACCACCGTGGGTCAGCCGGTTCCAGGCAGGAGCAATATCAACGGCTGTGCGCAGGGTAGCATTGCCATATCCATCATAGCCTTCGCGGCGTGCCTTGAGCAGCAGCGGCCAGCCATACTCGTTGGCCGCCTGCAGGACATCGTCGGGCGTCGCCACTGCTCGAAATGGTGGGAGCGCTAACCCCGCTGCCGCAATGCGCTGTTTCTGCAGCAGCTTATCTTGAATAACCGCCAGGGTTGCTGAGGAAGGATAGACCGCCAATCCCCGCGCTTCTAACCACCGCAACACGGCAGCATCAACAAACTCGTTCTCAAGCGTCACCAGATCGCATTGCACTGCAAAAGATTCCAGGGCAGTCGCATCCGTCCAGGAACCCACCACTTCACGCTGTGTACGGCGCGCAGCCGGGCTATCCGCACTGCGTTCAAAGATCACGGTTTCAATACCCAGCCCAATCGCCGCCTGCGTCAACATCTGTGCCAGTTGTCCGCCACCCAGAATACCTAGCTGTATCATACCCTTATGATAGCCGCACATGCCAGTGCGTGCAAGCGTGAGCGTGGTATAATGCCAGGTGAATGTTATCGTGCAGTCTCTAAACGGACTTTGCAATCAGGAGAGGATAGATTCAGATGCCAGCCCAGTCTCGCAGTGCGCGCCGCCGCCAGGCTCTGCAGGCACCGCGTTCGCCACAACGTTCGCCACAACGTTCACACCTACGGCGAACCGGGCGTCCTGCTATGCCAGCTCCAACACCCGTAGATTTTTCGCAAGATTATGCCTACGTTCGGCGTGATTTGATCTATATCGCGCTGTGGAGTACGCTGCTCTTTGCCGGTATGATTGCCATGTATTTTATTTTGTGAGGGACGCTGGTGAGTGGGGTTGCCAACGATGATCGTATCAAGAGTAAAGCGGCCCGCCTGCATCAGATTGAACAGGTTCTCTATAACACTCCCCGGGGTTTGCGCGCCATTGAACTGGCCGATTATTGTGGCGTTGATCGCCGGACAATCTATCGGGATCTGATCTCATTGCATGAGATTGGTGTGCCTGTCTGGGAGGATCGCGGGCGATTTGGCATTGACCGTGCAGCCTATGTTTCAACCATTCGGCTCACGCTCAACGAAGCAATTTCGCTCTTTTTTGCCGCTCGCTTGTTGGCACATCATAGCGATGAACATAACCCGCATGTTGTTTCAACGCTGGATAAGCTGTCAGCGGCCTTACCCGATCAAACGATCTCCAGCCACCTGGCCCAGGTTGCCAATTTGATTCGCACCCGCCCCCTCCGCAGTACCTATGTACAGGCACTCGAAGTTCTCACTCGCGCCTGGGCTGATCGGCGGTTGGTACGCCTGCGCTACCGGGCCGCCAACCGCGAGACAACCGAGCGGGTGGTGGCCCCCTATTTTTTGGAGGTTTCGCGTAGCGAGCCAGCCGCATATGTGATCGGGTTTGATCGACTGCGGGCGGCGCTACGCACCTTCAAAATCGAACGGATCGAACAGGCGGAACTGCTGGAAGAATCGTATGACATTCCCTCTGATTTCGACCCCTATGTCCATCTGGCAAGTTCCTGGGGCATCATTGACGATGCGGCGGTGGAAGTGCGCCTGCGGTTCAGCAGCAGCGTTGCCGCCCGCGTGCGCGAAAGCGTCTGGCATCATAGCCAGCACCTGCGCGATCTCGATGATGGTGGGTGTGAACTCACGATGACGATTGGCGGTATCCGCGAGATTCGCTCGTGGATATTGAGTTGGGGGGCCGAGGTCGAAGTTCTTGCGCCGATTGAGCTACGGAACGAAGTGGCGGATCATGCAGCACGGATGCTGGCAATGTATCATCAGGCGTAACGGGCAACATCTGATACCGTTTCGACGTGACCATTCCGCATGGTCTTGCCATGTGTCCTCCAACGAGACTGCGTCATAGCGGGGGTCGTCCTGATACCACAAAACCAGGCTTTGTGCAAAAAAACCTGCACTTGAGAGGTGCCCCCTGCCCGCTTGATCATACGACAACGAGACCCCCATAGAATGAGATTGCGCGGGGCGCGGAGGGGGGCGTTGCATGTAAGGCTCCTCCGCCACCCCCAGCAGGGGGTGGGGGGAGGGCGCGGCGAAGTCGCGCCGCACCAGAATAGGAATAGGGGCGGGGGCCGCAGGCCCCACGCTGTGATTCAGGCGCATTGGAGGATGAATGGCACGAACACAGGGAAGGGTTACGTCGAAACGGTATTACTCTTCCTCGCCATAGATTTCCTTCAGCAGGCTTTGCTTTTTGGGCTTTTGCTGTTGCCGTTCTCGGCGTTTTTCTGTATCGGCCTGGATACGCTGCGATGTTGCCAGGCGCTTCATAAACCGATCTACCTGACCAGCCGTATCTACAATGCGCTGTTCACCTGTATAAAACGGGTGACATTTGGAACAGATATCAACCCGCATATTCATACGTGTCGCACGGGTCTTCCAGACTGTCCCACACGTTGTACACACGATATCGGTTTCAAGATATTTGGGATGGATGTCTTTTTTCACATCCGTACTCCTATAACTAGAGCAAGCCTTGACCAAGTGTCAATCGGAGTCAATTGTCAATCGGAGTCCAGGCTTTAGCCTGGACGGAGCGCTACCAGCGTCAAGCCTGGACTCCAGTTCTTGACAACTTGGAGGATTGCTATATAACGAACGCTCGTGCATCAGAACCAGCCGCGTACATCTTGTAACGCAGCAAACGTAAGCAATAAAAGAGCAGTCGCATATATGACTGCCTATCTGCACCCGTATAGATTATCAGCTACTCATCCGCAGCAATCGTAGCCGTGGCGAACGGGCGTACACTAACCTTTTTCTGGAAGCGCGAAACAGGCTGAAAATGAACCGTACCTTCAATCAGGGCATAGATCGTATAATCTCGACCCAGGCCCACATTGTCGCCTGGCTTAATCTTCGTACCGCACTGGCGCACAATGATATTGCCAGGAATGACATGCTCACCGCCAAAGCGCTTGACCCCCCGCATCTTTGGCTTGCTGTCACGTCCATTGCGACTGCTGCCAACACCTTTTTTATGGGCCATTGCTAGACCTCCTCTGCTTCTTCCACAACAATTTCATGAATCTTCAACTGGGTATATTTCTGTCGATGCCCGGTGCGGCGGCGATAACGCTTCTTGTTACGATATCTGAAGACAATAATCTTTTTCCCCTTGATGTCTCCTACTACCTGTGCGCGCACCAGCGCCCCTGAAACCAGGGGCGTCCCAACTTTTATCTCAGCATCTTGACCGATGAGCAATACCTCATGCAATTCAATCTCGCTGCCTGGCTCAGCATCGAGTAGATCGACCTGCAGGGTCTGACCTGGTTCGACACGATATTGCATTCCTCGATCCCGGACTATCGCATACACTCACATGCTCCTTACACTACCAGACCGAGAATCTGTGGCACTTATCACGCTTCCCCGGTCGCCCACGCGCTGGTGGGATAAAGACAGCACGAAAAAAAGAGTGGTAGGCCCACCCTTAACCCTGGGAATTATAGCAAAGCCTGGAACTGGTGTCAACCATATATCTGGATTTGAGAATTATGGCGTGTGCAAGCAAGGCGTGCATAGTCCATACCGCACGCCTTGTTTGCGCTGTACCACTGTGGTGCATACCAGGTGCAACCATGCAGTACGTAGTTGTTCATAACTCCCTGTGTTTCGCTTTCGGCAGAGCGGTACATTTCTGTTATTTCCCCAAATTTTTCGCCTACGGCGAAGAGTTTGGGGCAAACCTGTCCCTTCCACACTGCCACAGGCGAAAAACATGGTTGATTCAAGCCACGTCGTACCTCATGTCAATAGCACGATGTAGACGGTGGCACAAGGATGCTCGCTCTGCATCCGCAAAATCGCGGCCTATTCGTGTATGAACTATGCACATTCATGATCGCATGCGTGGCCCTATTCGTGGACAGTTGATCCGCCGTGTCACGCCATCCATCTTCTACCGGGTACCTCGTATTATTGCACACCGGCCGCCGCTACGGCTGGCATTGCAGCCCGCTCAGGCGGGCTGCGTTCCCGCGTCGCCCACCCATTCACGGGCCGGGCGATGCCTCTTCATACTAGCCCACCAGACATCCGGTATAATGAAGACTATTAACTGTGTGTTGAGGTCAACTTATGCCTGATACCTGGGATACGCCGCTGAGTGCGGACGAAATTCACGTGCTGGCACCATTTGTCACCAATCTGGATCGGCCCATCTTTGGATTGCGCAACCTGCCAGAGGTGGTTAAGGGGGCGCTCTTCTCGCGCTACAGTCGTAGCGATAAAAGCTTGCGGCGCATCTTGCTCGATGAATTTATGAGCGCACCCGAAGCGGGCTTTGCGCCTCTTGTTGATGCTGCTCTGACCGATGAGCGCCAACAGATGGTCGTAACACAGCAGGCCGAGGCGTTCTATGAGCGTGTGCTGATTGGCTATGGTGATGACTCGGTGGCCGAGCTGGGCGGTGCGCATGTAGCGTGCGAGTCGATCAGCAATATTGCGGCCAAAGCCCTCGAAGACAGCCGAATCGGCATCAATCCGCTAGAGAAATCGACGCGCTATGTCGCCTTTGATCGACAGGTGAATGGCTGTTACCGCTATTATCGCCCGGCTGAGCTTATGGCTTCACCCCACGCAACGCGCTATGTCGCCAGCATGGATCGGCTCTTTACCACCTATTCGGCGCTGATGGCACCCGTGCTGACCTACGTGCGTGGGCATACCCCACGCGAAGCAGGCACCTCGCTACGCGCCTACAACAGCGCGACTAGAGCCAGAGCGCTTGATCTGCTGCGCGGCTTGCTGCCAATGGCAACGCTGACCAATGTCGGGCTGTATGGCAATGGGCGGGCATTTGAGTATCTGCTGACGAAGCTTGCAGCGGCTCCCCAGCAGGAATTACGCGAACTGGGGCAGGCGCTGCAACGCGAGCTTGACCAGCTTATTCCGGCCTTTGTAAAGCGTGCCCGCACCGAGCGCGGAGCTGCCTATGCCCGCTATATCGCCGCCAATCGTGCGCATGTAGCGACCCTGGCGCATACACTGTTACCCGCATCCCAACCAGCCGCAGTGCCTGCCGTGCAATTGGTGGAATTTGACCCGGACGCCGAGCTAAAAACGGTAGCGGCTATCCTCTATCCACACACCAATCTGCCGCTGGAGCAAGTACAGGCGCATGTGGCAACACTACCACCTGCCGAGCGGCAGCGCATCATTACCGCCTTTGTTGGCGAGCGTGGCTCCCGCTTCCACCGTCCGGGCCGCGCCTTTGAAGAAACCTACTATACGTTTGATCTGCTGGCCGATCTGGGGATCTACCGTGATTTGCAGCGTCATCGTATGTTGACCCAGGAACGGCAGCCGTATGGCGTGCAGCACGGCTACGTCACGCCGCCTGACCTGGTGGCGTGCGGAGTGGCCGAGACGTTCAACGCCGCCCTGGAGCAGGCCGCCACCACCGTGACCGCGATCCAGGCCGATCTCCCCGATGTCGCTCCCTATGCCGTGCCTTTCGCCTTCCGCGTCCGCTGGCGCATCAAGCTCAATCTGCGCGAAGCCTATCATCTGCTAGAGTTGCGTAGCGCACGTCAGGGGCATCCTGGCTATCGGGCCATTGCGCAGGAGATGTATCGGCAGATCAGTGGGGTGCATCCAGCGTTGGCAGCGGGTATGCGCTTTGTGGATCTGCAAGACTACGCGCTCGAGCGACTGGTAGCTGAGCAACGCCTGGATGCGAAGCTTCATGCTCGTGGTGAATTCGACGCAACGGCCGATGATACAGGCATTGATGGACGTGGGAGGTAATGACTGATGATGGTCATAAAGACATGCACAATAACACCTGGGAGCGCGGGCAGCTTGCCCGCCGGCAATGCGATCAGGGCAGACCGGCTCAGGCTGTCGGATCGGTCGTTGGGGGTGGGAGATGGTCAACATAGACCGCACGTACAGCATCAACTGTGGATGCTGGCTTGATGCTATCTAGCACCGTCTCAAGGACGGTGGGATCGGTAATACGTGCCAATTCTGGCAACAGTGCCAGACCTGCGTCTCCAAACTTAAGATCAAGCGCCAGCCGAATCCCATTACGCAAGCCAATTTGCAAGCCCTCTTCGCGGCCAATTTGTAAGCCCTCTTCGCGGCCTATGCGTTCGACACTGGTGATAAATGGCATCGTGGTTCCCTCCTCATAGGTTTTCACCGCATCCACAAACGGTTGCTCCAGAATGGGTGGTAATGTCAGCAACCAGTCAATCAAGCGGAATATGTTTCGAGCTTCTTCCCCACTGTAGCCGTGTTTATATAATTCACGCACCAGACTGAGCTTGATCTGCAAGCGTTGCTGCCCCTGGTGACGAGTTGCAAGCGTTCCCAGATGGGCGCGTACGATGATGGCAAAAGGATTGCGTTACTGCTCCAGTTCTGCGAAACGTTCCTGGTAATCCAGCAGTTTCACCACAGGATAGGTCAGCGTAAGGGTTGTGCCCCAGAACTGGCTCTCGTAGCGATCAGGCCGCCAATTCGGACGATCATCGCCCAACACCACCAGCAGCGCGATCGGGCGATCATAGCGCGATCGCAATCGAAATTAATAGATCGCCAGCCGTTGCGGGAAGTCTTCTTCATCCTGGCTCTGGATTTCGACGTGAATGAGAACCCATGTCTCGCTGCCGTCCCGCAGCCATAGTTTGACGAGTTTATCAACGTGGCGCTTCCCAATCTCGCTGGCGGGAATGAGTTGACGTAGTTCATTTTCCAGAGACTCATAGCCGCGATCCCAATCCACCTCGGCTGCTGCCGCTGGCAGAAAAAACTCCAGAAATTCACGAAAGAAGGTGTCGAGTGCCTCCTTCCAGGGATCATCAAACGTATCGGGTGGCGTAGCCAGGGGTGTTTCTTCCATTCCTGTTCGTTCCAATCTGCTGGTGATAATAGCAGTATACGAGGCAGAGATTGGGCTGTCAAGCGACAATCACAGCCACGGAAATGGTCAAGTACCATGGGCGATCAGCATCGGTTATAATGGATTCCAAGTTGTTTGTCTGGTATAACGTGCTGCAACGCGAAGAGCGATCAACCGACGACACAGACCGTATCCGCGCCGCGCAAGCCATAGAATGAAAAAGGGACTAAAATGAATTCACCAGCCACCATTCGCTCGCTGACGTATGAAGCGCTTGATATTCCCTTACGTGAGCCATTCGGTATTGCCGGTGGAGCGCAAGCAGTGGCTCAGAATATTCTCGTCACGATTGAACTGGCCGATGGCACCTGTGGCTATGGTGAAGCAGCCCCGTTTCACGTGGTGAATGGCGAAACGCAGGCCAGCGCGATGCAGGCGTTAGCGTCCGTGCGCAGTGGCCTGGAAGGAGCCGATGTACGCGAGTGGCGCCGTATTGCTTCCTGGCTGCAAACGCAGATTGGCCCGGCCCCAAGCGTCCGTTGCGCCCTCGAAACTGCCATCCTTGATGCACTGACTCGCCAGGCGCATATCCCGCTATGGGCTTTCTTTGGCGGCGCGAGTACCCAGCTCGAAACCGATATGACTATCACGACCGGCAGTGTCGCGCAGGCAATCACAGCCGCGCAGGATATTCTGGCGCGGGGCATACGGATCATCAAGATCAAGGTCGGTGCCGATGATCTGGCACTCGATGTCGAGCGGATTGCCAGTATTCACACGGTGGCCCTCGCCTTACCGCTTATTCTTGATGGCAATTGCGCCTTTACGTCTGACACGGCGCTGCAGTTGCTAGCGGCGTTACAAGCGCATGCCATTACGCCGATCTTGTTTGAGCAACCGGTACCCAGAGATGATTGGGACGGGTTGCGCCAGGTGTCGCAATCGGGTGGCGTGCCCGTTGCGGCTGACGAGAGTGTGACCTGTGCGGCTGATGCGCTACATGTGTTTCAGGAGCAGGCGGCGCAGGTGGTCAATATCAAGCTGATGAAGTGTGGGATTGTGGAGGCGCTGGATATTGTTGCCCTGTGCCGAGTCGCCAATCTACAGTTGATGATCGGTGGGATGGTTGAGTCCATGCTGGCAATGACGATGTCAGCGTGCTTTGCCGCTGGTCTAGGTGGCTTTCGTTATATTGACCTGGATACACCGTTGTTTCTAGCGCACAATCCCTTTACCGGCGGCTTTCAGCAGACGGGCGGCTTGCTCGATCTAGCACATATCACTGCCGGCCATGGGGTGCAGCCTGCCAGGTGACGAGGCGAGGAGGCGAGGATGTGAGGAGGCGAGGAGGTCTTCTCAGCATCCTCGCCTCTCCAACTACCCGACCACACGGCGGAAGCGGCTGGTACCCAGTGTCAGTGTGATCACCGTTAAGACCAGGAGAATACCAACCGCATACAGAATCGTGTCGCCCATCGTGCTACCGGCTGGCACACTTGTCGGGCCATACAACAAGACGCGCAGGGCATTAATGGCATAGGTCACCGGGTTGAATGTGGAAACTGTGCGCAGCCAATCGGGTAAGAGTTCAACTGGCAACAGGGCTGAACTGGTGAAAATCAGCGGAAACGTGAGAAAGTTGGAAATCAAAAACGTGGCCTCAGTGTTGCGCGTTGTGAGTGCAATGGCTACGCTCAACGCAGCCAGCATTAAACCAAATAGCAGCGTAATACCCAGTGCGCCCAGTAATCCTGGCAGCCCATAGTAGTACATAATCGTCGGCTCCAGGCTCCCATCGACCCAGCGCAAGCCAACCACAAACGTAACTACCAGAATGATCACTGCCTGCGAGAGCATGCGCGTCAGATCGCCCAGCACTTTCCCCAGCAAAATAGCCAGGCGATGAATCGGCGTCGTCAGTAATTTGCTCAAAAATCCAGTATCGAGATCATTGATCAAGCCCAGTCCCGACTGTCCAGCCCCGAACAGGATAGTCTGAAGAATGATCGCTGGCGCAAAGAACGCTAGATAACTCTGCCCCCCAAACGCCGCGCTGAAGCCGGGTGCCTCGGTAATGCGATTAAAAATTTGTCCAAACAGCAGCAGCCAGATCATCGGCTGCACCAGCGAAAAGTACAGAATAACCGGACGTCGATACAATTTGAGCAACGCCCGGCGATAGAGCGTCCAGGTTTCGCTTAAGAATGCCCCCCACCCGTGGAAAATAGCGGGAAAAGGCTTGCTGTGGGCGATAGTTCTCATATAAATACTCCATCATGAGTTATACGATTTTGCTATCAAACAGTCGTTCTGGCTTATAACAGACTGCGTATAGCTGTTATTATCAATCACTTTTTTGCAGTACAACTGCGTATGTTTGTGATAATATCCATGTGACTGCGACCTTCCGCCTCTTTTCGATCCCTAAACGCCATGCATCTAACGCCGCCGGCGTCCAAACGGGCCACCTCGTTGGTTCCGCCAGTTGCGATCCAGTTCTTCGTCGCGGATCTTATAGCCCGTATGCTTGAGGAACACATCATCAAGGGAGGGACTAGTCAGCGACAGTTGTGTAACATGCACGCCGGCATCATCGAGCAGGCGCAGCACATCGGGGACAACGCTCCCCCCGTTCTGGGCATACACGTTAATCCCCTCATCAAAACGATCAATGTTTGCCACGAAGGGTGCTCCAGACAGCACCGCGCAGGCCTGTTGCGCCTGCGTAGTCACATCCTGACCATTGGTCGCAAACCGCAGTGCAATCACATCCCCCCCCAGTTCTTGCTTGAGCTGCCGCGGACTGCCCAGCGTCTTGATCTGGCCGTGATCAATGATTGCCAGGCGATTACAGAGCTTATCGGCTTCTTCCATGTAGTGTGTTGTCAGGAAAATGGTCAGCTTTTCCTGCTTGTTCAATCGATCCAGGTAGATCCAGAGATTGGCGCGGTTCTGCGGATCGAGACCCGTCGTTGGTTCATCCAGGAAGAGTAAGCGTGGGCGGTGCATCAGTCCCGTTGCCAGATCCAACCGCTTGCGCATCCCACCGCTGAACGACCCGGCCAGGCGGTCAGCATCGGAAGCTAAATCCATCAACTCCAGCAATTCGTCGGTGCGCTGGCGCAGCAACGTGCGCTCCATGTGATATAGTTCGCCCTGGAGCATCAAGTTCTCACGGGCCGTCAGATCATCATCTACGCCAACCTCCTGCGCGGCATAGCCGATCACACGGCGGATAGCATCGGTCTGGCGACTCACGTCCAGGCCCATAATACGCACGGTGCCGCCAGTTTTGCGCAACAGGGTGATCAAAATCTTAATCGTTGTGGATTTTCCGGCCCCATTGGGGCCAAGAAAGCCAAAAAATTCGCCTTCTTCAACTTCAAACGAGATCCCGCGTACTGCCCGGGTGCCATCGGGATAGATCTTTTCCAGATCACGTACCTCAATAACAGGTGTCACCATAGGTCTCCTGATCCGCTAACGGCAACGAGTTGTCGTTCGTCTTTTCTGTAGTTGACTGATGGGCAATTAAGCTTTCAGCCGCCGTAACCGCACGCTCCAGTAGCTTCAGCAATGTGTGCTGCTCAGTTGGATCAAGTTGTGCCAGTAGTTGCTGCATCAGCAGCAACCGCTGCTGATGCAATGCGTTCATAAGTGTCTGGCCCTGATCCGTTAGCCCCAGTAACCATATTCGGCTGTCGGTGGCATGCCGAAAGCGCTTGAGTAGACCGGTATACTCCAGCCGGCGCACCAGCGCTGTCACCGATGGCGGAGTCATTTCCAGGACTTCAGCCAGATCTTTCATCGATACTTCTCCCTTGCAGGCAACGTGGCGCAACGCCTTCAGATGCGAGAAACTGAGGTTCATATGCATCAGGCGGCTGAAGGCAGGCGAGGTATGTAAAGAACGCACCCGCTCAAAGAGATATGCAAGCTGTTCGGCACTGTGCTGGTCAACCATTATACTATTTAGTTTGCCTAACTAATCACATAGGAGCAGTGTACCATAGCTTACGATTCAATGTCAAGGGAGCAGAGGTCAAGGGGCGGGAGTCGTTCGCCGACTATGTTCGCCTGCGGTAGCGCAATACTTGGGCTGTCTTGCCTCCACCCTTTCGCTTTCAGCGAAAATTGGCAACCAGAAGAACGTTTTTTCCACGCTACCGCAGGCAAAAAAGACGTTGTGTTGGAACGACGGTGTACATCGTGTTATGCCAATTTGACGTCGACCTTCCGCATCCGTTGGTTCGTCGTACGCTTGCTCATACGACAACGAGATTTCCCCTGGAACGCGGAGCGGCGTTGCATGCAACGCCGCTCCGCCGACATCCCCACATGGGTGGGGGCCGCAGGCCCCCGCCCCCCCGCCGCAACGCTGGCGCGTGGGAGGACGCATGGCACGACCATGCGGAACATTCAAGTCGAAACGGTATTATAACAGGAGGACTGTCTTTTGGCAGTGCAAAGCGCCGGAACCGACTAAAATCATTACTACCAATAGACACAGACACATGCTTTTATGGCGCTTCCTGTTCTGGTTGCGGCACTGGTTGCGAATCGCGGATTTGTTCCACCAGTTGACTCAGGCGGCGCACATCGCTCCAGTTGGTCTGGCTCTCGATGTCCGCTAGCGGTGTATACAGGGTGTCGTGGGTAAAGGCCTGTATAACATAGCGATGATTGCCCGCGGTAATATAGCGGCTATCCGCCAGCGGGCTGCCCAGCGACCGCCCGGCGCGCGCTTCGGTGAGGGCATAGGCGTGAAAGGCCCAGTTGGCATGATAGTCCTGGCCGGTCGCCAGAAAGGTCTCCATCAACAGCCCGGTAATCAGGTCTTCATAGCGGCGCTCGTTAATACTGGCGATCGTGCCGGGATCGCGGCCTTGCCACTGGGCCACCAGTCGGTGAATATTGTCGATATACAACATCGGCACATTGCCATCCGAGGCAGGGGCATAGACCGGTATCGCCAGTTCAATCGTATCGAGACCACGCGCCACATAGCGATGCAGGATCAACTCGCACCAGTCGCGGACGCCGTCGTGCCAGTTGTGGTAGCTGACAAACGGCCCGGATCGACCACGGACAATACCCGCTGAACGCTGGGGGTTAAACGCAGCACGCTGGGCACCCCAGCTCTTCATATCGTGGCTGTGGCAGACACCGGCGGTACAAAACTGGGATTCCATCGCAAAAAAAGCCAGTGCCACGGCAGGATCAAGTTCATAGCCGACAATAATGTCATACAAGTCGTTGCCAAAGGGGGCCGCCGGCGATGGCCCGGCCCCGCCTCTACCACGTTCTAGCAACTGCGTAAACTGCAGGCGTGAGATTCGAGGTGGGGACTTGAAGGTGAGCGGTTCGCGTCCCTGGGGCAGCGGTGCCAGCAGGTGTGGGGCGTTGAGTACAGCAGCATGCTCAGGCGCTGCCTGCGGGTTGACCCTGGTGTCGAGCAATAGCATCTCCTCAAGTGTCGTGGGCATGGCCTCGGCGTGTGTTGGCACGCTATGGCTGGCAACCAGCATGAACAGTATCGCTATACCACCGAGCATGCTGATAATCAGGACACGCCGCTGTTCCCGTCGCAGCCAACGCGGCAGGCGAGTAAGGAGTAACAGGGCAACCAGCCAGATGACGACCAGCATAGCGCGGTGTGCCTGCGCCAGTGACAGCACGCCCAGCACCAGCAGGAGCGGAAGGGTGCCGGCCAGTCCGACCAGCACAGTCAGGAGCGCAGGTTCGCCCGTTTGCTGCCACCATGCGCCTGGCGACGGCTGCTGCGGTTGCGTCTCGGGGGCTGATGGTGGCGCGGATGGTTGTATATGCATTGTTTGACCTCTTGCATCGGGAGCTTGTGCAGCGTTCGTGCGCTGCGTTTTCGCGTTCACGCATGCGCTGGCGGCGCACGTTTTGCTGTCCATGTCTTACTATGAGCGGCACAAAAAGTCAAGTTACAATTTCGAGACAAGGTTCGCCAATACGTTCCAGGTGGGCAACACGTAGTAACGAGTTTCGTCGTTTGGGATGGCGGGAACGACTGAAGTCGTTACTACAATTTCGAGACAAGGTTCGCCAATACGTTCCAGGTGGGCAACACGTAGTAACGAGTTTCGTCGTTTCTGGCACCGTATCAACGACTAAAGTCGTTACTATGTATCCTTCAACATCACGGTGGTCAACCACTAAGCACCAATCAGCCGATACCCAAACCCGCGAATAGTCTGGATACACGAGCCATCGGCAGCATATGCCTCCAGTTTGCTGCGTAGACGTTGCACCTGGGTATCGACCAGGCGGGTGTCGCCTTCGACGGTGTCGTCCCACACCCGCCGCAGCAACGTTTCCCGCCCCACCACCTGCCCGGCATACTCCATCAGCACCACCAGTACCTGCCACTCTTTGGGGGTAAGCGTGACCTCTTGCCCAGCGACCAGCACGCGATGCTGCCCGCGCCACAGTTGTATCAGCCCATGCTCCAGGGGTTGCTCTGCTGACTGATGCGTGGCCGTGCAATGCTGGACAAAGCGTAATAGCGCCTTTACGCGGGCCACCAGTTCCAGCGGAACAAAAGGCTTGGTCAGATAATCATCAGCACCCAGTTCGAGACCGATGATCCTTTCGTGTACCTGGTCGCGGACGGACAGCATCAGGATGGGCACATAGGTTGGCAGTTGGCGTATCCGCCGACAGACGGTGTAGCCATCTATGCCGGGCAGAATAATATCGAGGACAATCAGGTTGGGAAGTGGGTGCTGATCAAGCCATTCGAGCGCGGCTATGCCGCTGGTGACACTAGCGGTCTGATAGCCAGCTTGCACCAGCAAGGCCGACACACCGCTACAAATAGCCGGATCATCATCGACAATCAGGATGGAGGCAGGATGCGTCATCGACACTCCGTTCGTAATCTGATACGAGGTATGCGGTGGCTCATCACTACATGGGTTTCGCCTGCGGCAGAGCGGTACTTTATGTGTTTTTTCCCCGCTGCCGCAGGCGAAAAAGGTAGGGGATGCATACCACCGCGTACCTCGTGTAATCTGACAGGTGTGGACATGGTGATATGGTAGCAAGAGTAATCGGCGCTGTCAACTCTTCTTAGAACCTGTCTAAAAAGGAGTATTTATGGAGTGCGGCAGCGTGGCTGCCGCCAGGAACTATGGAGTGCGGCAGCCACGCTGCCGCCTGAATCGGCGCTGTCAATTTTTCTTAATCTGCACTTAACACAAATGCCGCCAAATTGCTGCCAAACGGATGGATTGCTGCAACATTGAGCTGCTATAGTGAACGAGCATAGTTCCAGGTGTAGATACAGTCAGCCTATCCCTATGGTAAACCGCAGTCCAGGCAATACCGAAGCGAACGCTGGGAATACGGTTTTTTATGACTCATTGGCTAAAGCCTGAACTTCCGTATATCTTTCAACATCACGGCGGTCAGCCACTAGATAAGCAAACAGTAAATGTTGCCGAACTGTTACATTGTGTTTACAGGTTAGTTACATTGTGTTTACAGGTTAGTTACATTGATATGGTAAACTCTTTTCGAAGGTCACATCAAAGCCGTTTATTGCTACCGGCTTTGAAGTACAGTATCCACAATTATCTCAGGAGGACACAGTAATGTTCAAGTTCAAGTCGCTCAATCTGTTGATTGTATTAACAATCACCCCGTTTGTACTTGTATTGTGGTTTACGCAACCAATTGCAGCACAGCAGGAAGATACATCTGACGTTATATGCCAGGAACTCCAGAAAGAAATCAAGAAAGATCAGGAGCTTGCGGAAATAGTAGCTACATACGTAGATATACTACGTAATCAAACAATATCACCTGAGGAGTTAGCAAAGTTGATATCCGAAGAGGAAAATGAAAAGGCCAAACTCCTGGGAATAAAGATCACGCAAAATGCTCCTTACGAAGAAGCAATAACCTCGCAATTACAATTATGCTATGCGCCTATGTGGAGAGATGGTAGAGTCGTATGGAATTTTCCTAATCCTGGCCCAAATGGAGCCCGGTACTCAGTAAAGCCGGAAAATGGTGTTAACCTCATCCTGGCCCAAATGGAGCCCGGTACTCAGTAAAGCCGGAAAATGGTGTTAACCTCCTTTGGGCTGCTCCACCAGAGCAGTGGATTGACGGTATTTATCGGGATCACCCAAACTGGGGAAATTGCCTGGCCCGTAAAATTCCTAATGGTGCTACAGCTACCTTTCATAGTGCTGATTCGTGGGATGAATGCTACAATGTTGCTGCGTGCCTAGCAGGAGCCTGCCCTGAGTGGATCAATCCTTGTAACCTATTTGACTGGCCAAATGCTCCGCTTCGCTAATTAGCAATGATGCTCATTTGGATTTCTCGTCTTTGACAATAACCAGCCGTGCTGGCATGTTCCTGGTTGCAAAACCACGAAATGAGGCACCACCACGGCTGGTCGGACTAATGGTATCACAGATGCGTGCTGAAAAGATACCTTTCTCATCTGATATCGCTTGATCAATGAAACCTATCAGTTCCTTGAACTGTATCCTGACCGATGTTTTGCAGGTGTTCCCTGATATAAAAGGAGTAATGCGACAAATGACACGTCAATCCATGGTTTTACACCAAATACAACATATCCGCAAGTGCGACATCACCGCTATCGTTGCTGGAATCGGGTGGATGCTCTTTGCCGGTACGATATTGCTTACGGCGTATCGAAACGACGATCTGGTGATCATCAAAGGGTATTTTGACTTCCGTATATTGAGTGAAATCAACCTTTTCTTATGGGTACTTATGGGGCTATCCCTATTCCTTTCGCCGATAAACCGCAAATTTTTTGGTGTGGTGGCAACTGTTCTGGCATGCTCTATGATAGGTTTTAGTGTTTACTTTTATTTAAAACATACGGATCTCCAGTCATCTTTCAAGTTCATATTCACGGCCTTTTTTGCATTGCTGTTTCTTGCGCCGCCGCTCCATGTTCTGGTCACCGCATTCGCACGATCTCCCACCGTACAGGAAGGCTGATGGTCTGCAACAATGACAAAGGTAGTAACTTATCTCCGACACAACCTGGATACGCTATGTTTGTTACGGTACATCAAGATCGGCTGACTCGGCATGTGGAGCGTTTGCACACCGAAGCGATCCGCCTGGATCAACTCGTGCCGTAGCTATTTCTGGTATTCAGAGAACCTGGCGCAGTGTCTGGTATCATTATGTACCTGAAGGGAGCATGTATGCCGCCCAAGTTATTCACGCTCATTATCAGCTTTGAGCCATTGACAGCCATGAGTATGGCGCAGCTGCAACGCGTCCTCCTAGGTATCCCCATGTTCTGCATCGTTACCGTGGTAGCGCTCGGAGCCTGCAGCAATCCTGCTGGGGGTACCAATCAAGCACCGGTAGCTGGGGTAACGGCGGGTTCCTCCTCCGCATCACCATTGCCCCTGGTCGATCCTGCGCTCCCACCCGCCGTTGCGGGGCAACCGGAGTGGGAGTATCAGCAAGAAGCGCACGCCGACTTTAACGGTGATGGGGAGGTTGAGCGTGCTGTGCTGATCGCAAACGTTTCACTTGCGGATGATGGGTACCCGATGTGGGACGATGGTCAGGCATGGCATGCTAACCAGAGCATCAGCGCAGGGAAGCATCTCATGGCGTTGCAATGAAGATTTAATGCGATCGCTTGCATTCGCTCACGATGACATGGTTGAGCGTAGCTGATCCCACCGCGTAATACCGTTTCAACTTGCACTGTAGCACAATCTGTAATGAAGGATAATAAGGATGATACCGTGAGCTTACTTATTTCACAAAAAATATGCCTGCTGTGTAGTGTTATGGTGGTGTTGGTCTCCTGTCAATCACGCAGCATTTCTACAACAACTGAAGAGCAGCAAACGACGATTTCTTTTGCAGTACATGACCACCAGCGTGAAATATATGAAACATTTGCGCAGCAGTTTATGACCGAACAACCAGAAGTACGGGTCGTTATCATTTCCAGCGATGAGTTGATCCAGCAGCTATTGGCCCAGAATCCGCAGCCAGACAGCCTGACTCAGAGCCGTTGGATACTCGCGCATGCTGATACCACCTTTGCCGGTAATCTGACAGAGCTAAGTCAGTATCAACTCATTCTCAACCTCCTACCATTGATGGCTGCCGATGCCAGCTTCGACAAGACCGATTTTTACCCGCAAATGCTCGAACAGTATATGACGAGGCAATCTCTCTGGGCTTTACCACGTTATCGTGCGATCGACTTGTTGAGCTACAACAGAGATCTGTTTGAACAATTTGATGTCCCATTCCCAGAGTTGGGTTGGACATGGCATGAAATGCATCGTGCTGCCGAACAACTGGCTCGACAAGAGAATGGTCAGATTGTGGTTGGCGGATTACTTGCTACTCTCGGGAGTGCTGGCGGACTGTTAGGCGAGGTATTGAGGTTACAAGGGGTTGATTTCGGACGGCTACCTCCCGATCAGGTGCATTTTCAGCGTGAAGATCTGCAAGACGCTATCGCCTATATCCAACGCTTGCAAACAACTGGTGCGCTTATCGTCTCCAGGGAATTAAATCCTGATGTTGAGCCGCTGGTAGATAGCTATGAATTGTATCAAAGTGGGCGTCTTGGCATGTGGGGCAGTGGTGTTTTTACACCACGTGACAACCAGGGCAATCCGCTAGACACGGAGGTTTCGTTTACGGTTGGGACAGTGGCCTATCCTGCTGATGAACATTACTTTGGAGCCATTGGCGAAGGCTATGTTGTCAGTGCCGGCACTGTGGCACCCCAGGCATCCTGGCAGTGGATTGAGTTTCTTTCCCGTCAACCAGTCGTATTTGAGACCACATCCATAGCTGGTACGATTCTAGTACCAGCCCGTCGTTCGGTCGCTGAGGCCACCCATTTTTGGGAACGATTCGATGCTGATACGGCAGAGGCTGTGCGCTGGTCAATGGCCCACGCAACTGGCGAAGCGGATCGTCCGCATTATACCCAGGCCTTGAACATTTTGAGTAAACTGGCATTCGATCTCTTTGACCAGCCTGAACTTGATGCCCAGGATTTGATAGCTACAGCGCAACAACAATTTGAAACCGAAGTTGCACAGACGCTCTTAACACCAACACCAGAAGTGCCAGATGCGCAATTAGTCGTTGCCACACCGCAGCCGACCATAGATCGGGATCAACGCACGGTTATTACCTTTGCTGCCCATGGTCGCAGCTACACAACATTGAGACACCTGATCAAACCATTCCATACGCAGCAAGCCAATGTCTTTATCCAACTCCAGGGTAGCGCTCATACTGGAACGACCAGCACGATCGACGGTCTGGCACAAACAAGTGATTGCTTTATGTGGGCAGGTACCTTTCCTGAAAAAGAAACCCAGTTGGTGCTTGACCTTCAGCCCCTCCTTAATGTTGAGCGTCGTCTTCTATCAGGCGCATATCCTGCTCGGTTTCGCGCACCGTATCAATGGCAGGGCGGAGTGTACGGATTGCCCTATACCGTTCAATTGCGGGCATTGCATTATCAAGCCGATCTATTTACAGTGGCGGGTATATCGAACCCAGGGCCTGAATGGACATCAGATGACTTTCTCGCTGCGGCGCAAGCATTGACAGTTGAAATAAGTACTGAAAAGCGATATGGTTATGTTTCCTATAGTGGTGTTATTCCCGATCTCTTATTCTTTATTCAGCAAAATGGTGGTGAACTTCTGCGCAGAGATGGTGATCATCTCCAGCCAGACTTTCATAATCCCATAGTGATTTCGGCGATCAATTGGTATTTCGATCTGCATCGTGTACACGGTGTTATGCCAGCACTCAATACAGTGGTGAATGAGCAAGGGGGTGGCAATGAAACAGCGTGGAATCTGGTGCGGAACGGTCAGGCGGGGATGTGGTTTGGCCCGAGTACACGTATGTTTAACACCGATCAGGATCAAACGGAAACACCGTTCGATGCAGCGCTGGCTCCCTTACCGATCGGTAATACCGGATTGCACACCAGTGATATGCATATCCAGAGTCTCCACATCTCAGCTCAGACAGAACACCCACAAGCTTGCTGGGAATGGCTTGTGTTTCTGATCAACAATTCCCAGATAATGACCGGGCCTGGTATTTTTCCGGCACACATAACGGTGACGCAGGGAGGCGATCCGATCGATAGTTTATCATCCCCAGAGCAGCATGTATTTGAAACCTATGTCAGTTTCCTGGCTAACGATGATCAGTCAGATTATCCTTATATTCCCATAGATATGCAATCACCAGTACTACAGTGGTTTTTTCAGGCTCTGCATCGAGTTATTACTGAAGATGCCAATCTTACAGACCAGCTTGTAGCAGCCGAGCAAGCAACAGCACTATACATCGACTGCATTGCTGGCGGGATAGCGGAAGATGAATGTGTCGCACAGGCCACAAAGCTTGCGCTACCATAGATATACAGGTGATAAATGAAACGTGTATCAGGATATATGCTGGCAGGTTTATATAGCTTGCTGCTACTGGTCGTATGTGTGGTTGCTTTTGTAGCCGGTGCTGATGGGGAACATATATGGATATACATGTTTTTGCTTGGAATACCCTGGACATATATTACTACTATTATTGTTAGTGTGTCAGGATTTCATTCTCTTTTTATCGTAAAGATAATAACTATTATCAGTATTGTTGCGAACATAATGTTGCTATACCATTTAGGTACATGGATTACTGAATGGTATCATAAAAGGAAACATTCAACTGTGTAAGAGTGGGAGAGACATGTCTCTCTCGGTCGCACCGCATCCCCATGCGTCAGCCCTGGGAAAATGGTCGGTACCTCATCGGAGTAGACGCTATGCCAGGGTGGTATCAACTACGATATGGTGGCATCGATGGAAGAGGCAACACTGGGAGCAACATTGTCAGGATATGTCTAGGAGATAACGCTGTCGCAACCGCTGGTGGTATTGATACTGTGCGCAATAACCTTTACCTACATCCTTAATATAATCAGGGATACTTTAAGCATCTAAATTAAAGTATAGCATGAACACAGGGACGGCGTCTCGACCGCCTTCCCAGGATCGTCCGCATGTATCGATTTTACGTGGAATATATCATGAATCCATCTTCCTTCAACTTGCGCTGTCGCACAATCCTGCTGTGTGTGCTACTATCTGCGTGTAGCCTCCGGCCATTCCATCCGACACCGGTCGATGCCCTGACCGAGATCCCCGGAATGGTCGTGGGTTCGCTCAATGACCCGTCCTCACTGCAGGTCTTGCAACAACAGGAGGTGGCCGGCGGCACGGTATTGCTCTATCGCTGGCAGCGCACTGCTGCGCAGCCCGGCAACACGTTTTGCCTTGCAGCCACCTTTGTCACACCTGAGGGGCGCGGGTGGCGCGCACAATCCTCAGGTTTTTTCAGCGATGGAGCATCAGGGCACCCGACTTGCACCTTCACGACCACCAGCGATTTCAGTGCTGGCTATTATGTGGGGGGCAATATCACGGACTTGACGACCGCATACGGGTGGAGTACACGCGGCTCGCATGTGCGTATTATCTGGTCAGACGGTGTCGTCAGCCAGATTCCGATTCACAACAACTCATTCCTTGAAGCGCGGCCCGAGACATTACAGGTCGAACGGATCGAATTACGCGACACAAATGATACGGTTCTGGCGCAAGAAGCATTTTAACCCTCTCATTACTATGCAACCGTTCGCTTACATCTGGACAGGT
>CALANA010000068.1 GCA_937925925.1 uncultured Chloroflexales bacterium
GGCCCCCGCCCATGTTCCTTTTCTGGTGCGGCGCGGCTTCGCCGCGCCGCACCAGAAAGGAGATTTCGGCGACGGGGCGTTGCATGCAACGCCCCGTCGCCCCGCGACATCCCTTTCCAGGCGCAGTCTCATTGTCGTAGGAGCAAGCGTAAGACGGACGAACGGATGCGGAAGGTCGACGTCAAATTGGTATCATACCTTCATGGTATTATAGAGCGTGCTGAGACTTCGCGCCAATAAATGGAGTAACGGTAGGTTATGCCAGCTTTATCCATACAACGTGCCCTGGAACATCTGGATGAGCCGGGGCTGATCACGTTTTTGCGGCAACTAGTGACAACACCCAGCGTCTATCAGCCGGATGTGCCGGGGGCCAATGAAGCGGCGGTGGCGCAACTGGTGTATGATCTGCTGCACGATTGGGGCTGGCAACCACGATGGCAGCCGGTTGCGCCTGACCGTCCGAATGTGATTGCCGACCTGGACGGTACGGGTGGGGCCGGGCGCTGCCTGCTCTTTGAGGGCCACAGCGATGTGGTGACGCCTGGTGATCGGGCGGCCTGGCAGTACGACCCCTTCGGGGCGCAGGTGGTGGACGGGCGGCTCTATGGGCGGGGCGCGGCTGATATGAAGGGCGGCCTGGCGGCAATGTTGTTTGCAGCGCGGGCCATCCAACTCAGTGCGCTGCCTTTCTGTGGGCGCATCCGCCTGGCGGTGCCGGTCGATGAAGAGGGGATGATGCTGGGCATCAAGGCGCTGATTGCGGCCGGTTATGCCGATGGCGTGGATGGGGCGATTGTGTGCGAGCCGGAAGAGCGTGAGGTGTGTATCGCCCAGAAGGGTGCGTTACGGCTGCGGCTGTTGTCGCACGGGCGCATCGCGCATGGGGCGATGCCCAACGAAGGGGTGAATGCACTGACGGCGATGGTGCAACTGTTACAACGCCTGCTCGACCTGGAAACGCGCCTGCAACACCAATATGGATCGCACCCGTTGCTGGGCGATCTGCACATCACACCGACCATTTTGCGTGCCCCGCTCACTGGCGACACCAGTCAGATCAACTGTCTGCCGGGGGCGTGCGAGGCCTATCTAGATATTCGTAGCGTACCGGACATCGCTCACGCCGAACTGCTGGCGGCGATCCAACAAGAGGCGACGCTGCTGACGATCACGCATCCTGCGTATCGCTTTGAGGTTGAGACGCTTGATGATCGTCCATCCACCGCGACCGCCGTTGATGATCCGGTGGTACAGGCGGTCATCGCGGCCCACACGCAGATCTACGGTGCTGTGCCAGTGATCGGCGGTGTTCCCGGTGCGACCGATGGAACAATTCTGTGGCGCGAGCGGGCGATACCGATTGTGGTGTATGGGCCAGGCAAAAAGCGGATTGCCCATCAACCCGATGAGTATGTTGAACTGGATGAGGTGGTGCGGGCGGCGCAGGTGTATATCAGCGCGGCACTGCGGTTCCTGGGTGTTGGAACGGTATGAACATAGCGATTATCGGGGTGGGAGCGCTGGGCAGTCTGCTAGGGTTTTATCTGAGCGGGGTAGCCGGACATACGGTGTGGTTGCTCGGTCAGTGGCCAGAGCAGGTGGCAGCGTTGCAGCAGGCGGGCCTGGTATGTGTACGCGAGGATCACCAGCAACGTCGGGCAGTCCGGGCAACGACGCAATCAGCGCAAATCGGTGCCTGTGATGTGGTGCTGGTGGTGGTCAAGGGCGGTCAGACGGCGCAGGCAGCCGCCCGGGCGCGGGCACTGCTGCATGCGACCACGCTGGTGGTGACGCTGCAAAACGGCCTGGGCAACCGCGAGGTGCTGGCGCAGACGCTCCACCCACAGCCGGTTCTTCAGGGGGTGACGACGTTGGGGGCCACGCTAATCGGGCCGGGACAGGTGCGCCACGCCGGTATGGGCACCACGTTTTTTGCCGCACCGCCGACCGCCGACGAGTCGGCGACGCTGGCGCTGCTGGTGGATCTGTTTCGAGCGGCCGGCTTACCCGCCGAAGTCTCGCCCGATGTCGAGACATTGATCTGGAACAAACTGGTGGTCAACGTGGGCATCAACGCGCTGACGGCGCTGCTGCGTGTGCCCAACGGCGCGTTGCTCGATCTGCCGCCCGCACGGGCCTTGATGGGTAATCTGGTGGCCGAGGCGGCCGCAGTGGCCGCCGCACGCGGTACGCCGATTACGGGCGATCCACTGGCACGGGTGATGGCAGTAGCCGAAGCCACGGCCGCCAACCACTCCTCGATGCTCCAGGACGTGCTACGCGGCGCTCCGACCGAGATCGCCACGATGAACGGCGCGATTGTGCGTGAGGGTCAGCGCCTGGGTATTGCCACACCCTACAACCAGGCGATCACGTTGCTGGTAGAGGCGCTAGACTATGCCGCCAGCACCGCTCGTATTGCGGCCAGCGCCGCCTGCACATCGTCGCCACTGATGCCATAGTGCATCACCGCTCGCACCAGCGGCCCGCCCATCGTGCCGAGCAAGACGCCCTGCTCGCGCAGCGCGGCCACAAACTGCGCTGGCGTATAGCGCGGACTGGTGAGCTTGAAGATGATGATATTGACGCAAAGCCGTAGCAGTTTGCGGTGAGATCGCACCCAGGTTAGGGCAGCGGCGTCAGTTACACAGCCTGGTTGGGGGGCACATGTGTGTTATCGGCGATACTTAGTGACCCACCCCCTTCACTCACCGCACCCCGCCGACCGGCGAACCCGGCACTTGCTCTTTGGCCCACACTCATCTACGGTGTACCAACGCTGTTTACGATGTTCAAGGTTTAACGGTCTCTCATCCCACCCGCCAACGGGTTGCCGCTCAGCCGCGGGTTGGGCGGGCTTTTGCCTTGATCAGGTGCCGATAATCTGGATGATCTTCACTATGACTTCCTGCACTTTCTGAGAAGACAGAACACCTGCTCGATACAGGATGATATTGGAATCGGCAGTAAAGATGCGATTGGGACGAATGTTGCTCTCTTGATGCAAGCCACCGCTGGTAAAATCGCCGTCTGAAATAGCAATTGCATAACTATCGGTGATCGTCTTGCTGGTAATTTGACACAAAATTACGTCATCACCAGTCAATGTGGCAACCACCAACGCAGGACGCCTTTTCGTCGCACTCAAATCGGCGAATGGAAATGGGACGACAACTACGTCACCTTTTACAAATTTGCCCATGCCAGGTCTTCTTCGGAGCGTTCCCAATCACGCTTGAGTACTGTCTCGGAAGCCAACATGGTCTGGAAAGTTTCCGATGCTGTTTTGACAAGCATTTGCCCCATTTCTCGTTCGGACAAATACGACACAAAATCATAGACAACTGCAAGTTTGTCGGCAGATAACTTTTGCAAGCGTTCAATAATTTGAGGAATGGTTACTGTTTGCATATTCGCTTTCCTTCTCTGTCCTGGTTGTAACAGCCCAAGACGATCCCGCTCAACGACCAGGCTTCAAGCGCGGCGCAGCCCGTTCTGCAGGAACGCCCAACGCCACGTTCAAACCACGTCCTGGTGGGTAAGTTCGCCCTGCTTGCACCGTCGCCTGGAATCAATGTTGGGCGGCAGCCTACCGGTGACCGCAAGCCCTACACCGCACTCGGACACCTGCCGCACCCCACCCTGCCCGACCGAGCCGCACCGATGCCCCGCGCACGGACACCCCGACATAGCAAAAGAGCGGTGGCCTGGCAGCGATATACTCTACTCTAGAGCATACTCAAAAAACACCCGTTGTCAACCCGACGCCCTTCTGCGTGACCCACCCCCTTCACTCACCGCACCCCGCCGACCGGCGAACCCGGCACTTGCTCTTTGGCCCACACTCATCTACGGTACACCAACGCTGTTTGCGATGTTCAAGGTTCAACGGTCTCTCATCCCACCCGCCAACGCCCAACGGCCAGTGTTCAGCCGCAGCGTGGAGCGATAGCGGAGCGCTGTCGGGTTATGCCAACCGTTAGCCCGCTTCTGTCTGTTCATGGCAAATTGAACCAGATATATATAGATTTCAGGCGAGCAAGGTGGAATTGCTTCAGTGCGTGTAGGGCAAGTGTCGCCACCAAAAATCTTGGCATGGTATACTTCGCCAGGACTTCACATTAAGACTGATATTCGGCTTGAATGGCCCAAAGTTCGCGTTTGTCGATCAAATACTTGTTACATCTGGCTTGAGGATTGTGCATGGATCACAGCCAATCCCCATTTTTCTGGCTCCTTCCGGCACCACAATCGTGACTATTTCGCTCTGTCCGGTGCCGCGCTTCCAGTTTGCGGCTTTCCATGCCTCGTCTTGACCGACCCAGTTGCCTTCACCGGAAGATAGATAATTATATATCCAGCCACCATCTGCCGTACGAATAGGAGGAGGCCATCCTGTTTAAGGGAAGCAAGGAATAGGAGTTTGTTCAGAGGTATTGGGGGTTGAGGGAGGAGTTGCCTCAGTCGAGCAATTCTTCACATCTTCACTATTGATCAGTTCTATTGATACCAATTTGACTTCGACCTTGCGCATCCGTTCGTCCGTCTTACGCTTGCTCATACGACCAAAGCACGCCCTGAGGCAGCGGAACAAGTACAGCAGGAACTCCGCGCTCTTGTCGAACCAACACGTACCGAAGAAGGCTGCATTAACTATGACTTGCATCGGTCAGTTGAGGAACCAGGCACATTCATGTTCTACGAAAATTGGGATAATCGAGCCGTATGGGAACGTCATATGCAATCATCGCACCTTGCCACGTATCAAAAAAACACTGAAGGGCTCGTTGCGGTGTTTGAGCTTTTTCTCGGCGAAATGATCAATTAATACACCTGGGCAACTAGGACTACAACGAGAGCTGGTATTCTCCTGCGCAGCATCAGCTGCGCAGGAGAAGCCGATGACCACCGAGACTGTGCCAACTCTGACCTTGACGTCCCCGCCGATGGTGAAGTGATTGTGGATGCGGTTGTGACGCTATTCAGCGGCGTTTGATGACACAGTGGTGGTTGATGGCGATTAGCGGATGATCCGGCTACTTTCAGGTGGAATGGGGTTGGCGTGAAGGCGGCCGAACGGATTGCACTTCAGGTGCGCCGCACCGATAGATCGGTATGAGTATCGAGCCGAATCCAGCTTTCAAAAAACCGACCATCTCGCTCGACGCGAAGCGGCGTCAACTGCAAGCGCGGGTTGGGCGGCGTGTTGACGGTGTGCTTTCACTTCAAAAGACGGTCATACTCATCGTGAGTGCCAATCCAAAACCAAGTTACTGTATCTGCTTTGAGCAATCCCAGTACTCCATATCCCAAACCGATTCGAACTGAATAAAGTGGCTGGTTTTCTTTCACCCGCTTGAAAAAGAGACTTGGATGCGTCGGATTCTCGCGCCACAACTTGTAGGCTTGCCGCGCACGTTGGCGGATTTCTGGGGGCAAAGCCCAATAGTACTTCCAGAATGACCTGGTCGTTTGCGATTTCATGTGTGTTCGATGAAGTCGCCGTGTTCATCGAACATCGGCAACGTCTCGCCTTCGCCGATTTCAGTTTCAACTGCGGCTATCAGTGCAGTAAGATTGTCATCATCCGTTGCAGCGAATTGCGCATCCCACAATGCTTCGTCCGCCGCAACTTCTTCAAATGTCTCTTCGGTGGGCAGGGGATGTGTCTTGAGGAAGAGGGCAAACTGGTAGAGTTGCACGGTTCGCGCGAGAGGCATCGCTGTGGCAATATCGCTAATGGCTTTCACCAAATCGGCTTGGGCTTGTTGAACCTTCGTCGTCATTTTTCTCACTCCATGTAATAATTCTACCATGTGCTTTCTGCGCGGTTGTGATCACGCCGCCCAACGGTTGGTTTTAGTGGCAGCGGCGGTGCGGGCAAGACTCCTTCGCTTAAACACAACTCTGCTGGCTCGCGGCGCATACCCGGAGCGGCGAAGCCGCTGTCCGCTGCAAACGGTGTTGGCACGCTTTTGACTTTAAGACTCGCCTGCCAATTTGAGGATACGCTCCTTGATTTCAGAAGAAATCCACATGCCCGAATCGCTCAATTTCGAAACATACGGCTCGACTTTCTCGATAATGCCGTGAGATTTTGCTTCCAATAAAACCTTCAAAGTTCCCCAAACTTGCAAGCCTGCTACTTGTGCAGTTCTACGGGCAAGCATGTCGTCAAGCAAAACAACCCTATCTGGATTTTCCAGCGCCAAAGCCATCGCCGCAATTTCGCCTACGCCCAAATCTAAAGCAAGCTATTCTGACGGGGTAGATTTTGGATTAACGACCTCCAGCCATAAGTAATCATCAGGGTTGGGAACGTCGTAACCCTTACTTCTGCCTGCTTGCAATTCGTTTTTGACCGCTTCGGGTATCCAAACTTCATAGAATAATCGGGGAAGCCACTCTATTCCGCCAATACGGTATAGATAAAGAAGCGGGGAAGTATTGCTAACGGCTTTAAGCATGAGCGCTTTCTAAATCGTCAAGTTCTGCAGCAAAGGGAAAAACCTTATAGCGATTCAAGCTGAGCAAAAACTCAACTCTGGACATTCCCGCCAGTTCAGCGGCTCGCCCAGAAGAAAGCCTGCCCATTTCATACAACTTGACAGCCGCCAACATGCGGATTTCGCGCCCAAAAGACTCGGCGTCCGTCTTTTCGGCAAGAAGCACCTTGTCAGGGATTTCAATCGTAATTTGCTGGAGAGTCATATTTGCTCCTTCCATCCACCGCTAATTTTACTTCGCTTCAACTGATTTTTTCATACAGATTTCATTTTGCAAGGGGCGTGCCAACGGTAGCGCTTCACCTGCGGCGGGCGGGCTGAGAAAATGCCTGAGAGCAGAACAAGCCTGAAGCCAGAAAAATGCTTCTAAACCGCGCAGACTCCCCGCCGTCAGGTGCAAGCAGTGTTGGGCGCAGGGCTGGCTGACGCAAACCAAGCCAATCCTAGAGTCTGATTCTTGCAGGCGCGACCCGAAAGCCATACGCCAACCCAGCCAACATTATGACACATGGGCAGGCAAGGCGCAACAGCCAAAATGGTAAAGACCAAGCCAGGACTGCCAACAACTGAGAAGTGAATTAGCAAAATAGGCTTGCAGGCAAGCGACCCAGCCGAGCAAAAAGCCCGCCTGAGCCTGCTGGGACATCAAACAGCCGAAAGAAAAAAAAGCCGAGCGGACAGTTGGCAGGCGGAAGGAGAAAGCCGCAGGAGGAAACCGCCAATCTCCTAACGAACCAGAACAAGAGCGGGCAAGCAAGAGCGCGGATTGAAAGGCGGGCGGGCAAGATAACGCCAATAACCTGCAAAACAATAGTGTTTGTATCATTGCTTCCTCGGTTACCTAAGACAACCTAACTAGTAATTAGACGGCTTCCGCTTTACACTCCTTGTGACCCTTCTAGACGGTTTCCGTCTAAACAACTAAAACGTTGCATTATACGGAACCAGGCCGTATAATGCCCCACTGAGGCATGCATTGTGGAATGCTCGTGCCGATCGTGCATCCCTGATGTTTGGTTTATGGTAAACTCGTGCTGCCAACTGTCAATAGGTGATCTGCCATGCCCGCTCCAAAACTGCTCGACCAGGTACGTACTGCGCTGGTAGAGGCGCTGGACTACGCCGCCAGCACCGCTCGTACTGCGGCCAGCGCTGCCTGCACATCGTCGCCACTGATGCCATAGTGCGTCACCGCTCGCACCAGCGGCCCGCCCATCGTGCCGAGCAAGACGCCCTGCTCCCGCAGCGCGGCCACAAACTGCGCTGGCGTATAGCGCGAACTGGTGAGCTTGAAGATGATGATATTGCTCTGCACCCGTACCGGGTCGAGGTTAATACCGGGGATGGTCGCCAGTTCGCGGGCCAGCAGTTGCGCATGCGCGTGATCTTCGGCCAGGCGATCAACCATCTCGTTCAGGGCCACAATCCCAGCGGCGGCGATGATGCCCGCCTGACGCATGCCACCGCCAAGCATTTTACGCACCCGCCGCGCCCGGTCAATAAAAGCCTGCGGGCCAGCCAGGAGCGAACCAACCGGTGCCGCCAGGCCCTTGGAGAGGCAGAACAACAGCGTATCGACGTGCTGCGTCAGCGCGGTCACGTCTACGTTGAGCGCAACGGCGGCATTGAAGATGCGTGCCCCGTCGAGGTGCAGCGGCACATCATGCGCATGCGCCAGCGCATGCACATGCGCCAGGTAATCGACGGGTAGCACCGCACCGCCGCAGCGATTGTGCGTGTTTTCCAGGCACAGCACACCCGGCGGCGCGTGGTGCGGATCATCGTACCAGTCCAGCGCCGCCTGGAGCGCTGTCGGGTCGAGCCGACCGTCGGGCAGGTTGGGTACCAGATGATAGACCAGCCCCCCCAGGGCCGAGGCACCACCAGCTTCGTAGTGGTAAATATGGCACTCGCTGCCCGCAATCACCCGCTGCCCGCGTGTGCCGTGCGTCAGCAGCGCGATCAGGTTGCCCATCGTGCCACTGGGCACCAGCAGCGCCGCTTCATGGCCCACCTTCTGCGCGGCCAGCGCCTCCAGGCGGTTAACAGTCGGGTCTTCGCCGTACACATCATCGCCCAGCTCGGCCTCGGCAATCGCCGCATGCATGGCTGGACTGGGCAAGGTAACGGTGTCACTTCGTAAATCGATCATCAAGAGCGCTCCTGTCAAGCCAGACGTTGTAGCACCTCATTGACGTGAGCGCAGTCAAACGCCTCGGGGTCGAATGAGCCGCCGCTCCACTCCAGCATCTCATCGTGGGCCGGATGATCGGGGTTGTTGATCGCTTCCAGAAAGTCGGTGTAGCCATATATGCCACCGCAATCTTCGGGTGGGCAGGCACGCTTGCCCGTGACACAACGCGGATAGACGACACCTTCGGCAGGGGGCAGCACTTTCTCAACCAGAATCGTATGTTCCCAGTTATCGCCAAAATCATACTCGTAGCTAAACTTCATGTTGGGGCCAGTGATAACTTGATGCAACGGTACCAGGCGCTCATTGTGTACCTCGTATTCGGGATGCGGAATGCCATAAATCACACCATCGACCGTAAACTGGTGTAGATGATAATCATACCAGCCCATCGCTACCTGAATAATACGGTGCAGACTGGCCAACGTGGCATTGGCGGAGACTTCAACGCGCCGCCAGATCGGGGGTTTACTACCAACCAGGGTAATTTTGAGTTGATAGATTTGCTCGGGTGTAGAGAGTGATGAGTCGGGCATACATACTCCCTTCTTGTGTTAAACAGGCTTAACGTATTGTACCACGTGCGGCAGCAAGCGGGGGCGTCCGCCCTACCGGCTGTCTGTTTTAACGCGAAGAGGCCGCCGCGCCTCGTCGCCTCTCTTTTTAACGCAAAGGCGCAAAGGGGCAAAAGCACAGAGACATCAGCGTTGGCACGTTGGAACGTTGGCACGTATCCTCGCATCCGCGCATCCGCGCATCCGCGCATCCCCGCCAACCCGATGCCAACAAACACAATCTTTGCGTCTTTGCGCCTTTGCGCCTTTGCGTTAAAACAAACGCATCCGCGCATCCCCGCCAACCCCATGCCAACAAACACAATCTTTGCCCCTTTGCGCCTTTGCGTTAAAACAAAGGCCTCGCGCATCCCCGCATCCCCGCGCCAGGTGAGCGGCGGCACGGCTCTACCCGCTGCACGCCCGCCCGCGCCCCGGAGGGACGCGCTACGGTGTTACACCGAGCGGCTCGCCTCGCGCCTCGCGCATCCTCGCATCCTCGCGTCTTCGGATCTTCGCCTCACGCCTCGCATCCTCACAACTCCGGTGTCACGCGCAATACCGGGCGCGGAATGGGCGGATTCTCAACCAGCCATTCCTGGCGGTGCCACTCAGTCACCAGTTGCCGGAGGGCATTGATGCGCTGCAAGGCCTCTTCCGTCCACTCCGGCGGTTGAGGATAGGGGAAGGATGCCCGTAAATCCACCCGTTGCTGGCTATCAAGCTGATCCTGCATCAGTTGCTCGAAGTCAATCACCTGGATCGCCTGTTCCACAGATTTTAACTGCCGCTCCATCAGCGCCATCAACACGATCGTGCGCACCCACTGATGATGGCGGAAATCAAACCCACGCATTAACTCGCCCGCCCTGCGACCCTTGTCCTGAATAGCCATGATCGTCTGGGGTTTCATCGCCAGATTCAGCCCGCCCTCGTCGCGGTCAAAGTTAATCTGTACAATCCGCTCACGATAGCTTGGCAGGATCGACTGCTGTGTATCGCGGTAATTCTGGGCCGAGCCAAAGACGGCACGTATAAACGCGAGCAAGTCGTTTACCTCCTGCCACTGCGGCGTGAGCAACTGGTCGGCACGCGGCATATGCACAGCATGCTCAATGCGCCGACGGAGTTCCGAACGCCTGCCTGCCAGCGGATCTGTTTGCTCCTGATCCGGCCTATCGAGACTGAGGATACTCTGAAATTCGGTCGAGATATACTGCTTGTTCTGGCGCTCAAACATTTCGCTATCCAGCGAAACCAGGTTGATGCCGAAGGTCGGGCGGGTGGGGAGCCAGGCATCAAAGAAGTGGATCGGAAAATTGCTACAGATACCGCCATCGCTGAACCAGTTCTGCTGGAGATCGTCGGCGGTCAGCATCAGCGGCTGGCCCTCCACGCGGCGGCGAAACGCTACCCGCTTGACCGAATAGAGCGGCACCGCACTGATCAACAGCGGAAAACTCAAGCTCATACGGGTTGCCACCACGATCGGCAGGTCTTTTTCTTGCGGTAGCCAGCAGTAGCCCGGTAGTTGCTCCAACGAAATCGCGGGTATCTTATGCGCGTGGTTGATCAGGTGATCAACCACGTTTTTAGGAAACAGAGCTTGCATATCGCTGACTTTGAACAGAAACGTGCTGGTCGTGAAGGGAAGCACATATGGGCTTTCCTGGCTCAGGTTGGTTGTCACCATGCGCAGGTCGATGCTGTAATCCTGATCATCTTCACGATGGTCGGCCAATTCCCGAAACGTCAGCGGTGGAGCGGTGGCCTCGCGCCCGGCCAGATTATTGATCGTAAGGTTTAACCAGTCCGTGAGTGCCAGCGGCGTATTCTCCGGAGCATGCTCACGATGGCCGGGGCACAGACCAAAGAAACTGCGGCTCGGCAGTTCATGCAACAGAATATCGCTGAGCGCATAGATGCCCAGCGCCAGACCGGTGAGCCAGGCCGCAACCAGGAGCAGCAGCACCGCCACCACGTTGATGCCCCCCCCCACCAGCACAATCAGCAGGAAGACGACGACCAGACCCAGCAAGGCTCCGGAAACAAAGGCTTGCGGTGTGTTGATCAACAGTGCGCGGGTCAGGCGCAGGAACAAGCGCGGATAGCGCCATGGTTTTTCGTGCTTGCTCTCGTCCACCAGCGCAAACAATGTCTGCATCAGCGGACGCGTGGATCGGTCGGGTTGAAACAGATTCAACACAAAGCCCTCACTGGCGATCTGGTCACTGACAGTTTTGAGGCGGATAAAGCTGCCGGTCTTGCGCCCATACTCAGCGGCAGCCGTCACTGCCGCCGCAATCGCCCCGGCCGAGGTACCGCCAATCGAGCGAAAGCGATAATCACGAGCCAGCTCGAGTATCGCGGGCGGGTAGACAACACCACTGGTAATACCACCCTTCATCACCAGATCACACTGCCGTTGCGGTTGTTGAAACGGATCGTCCATCAGGTTCCTTCCTCACTATAATTCCTGCACCAGCAACTGATAACTGCCATCCCGCGCCTCGCGTGCCGCGACACGATAGCGAATATAGCCCTGGTCACTGGCCTGAACCCGTGCAGTGCGCGTTACTTGCGCGTTGGCTGGCACCACGACCGTAAAAGCTACCGTGTTATCCGGTTGCAGCAAATCCAGTTGCAAATCGCCAGAAGCAATGGTTGCAATCACCATCACCTGCACGGCAGCCGGGCCTTCGGCTACCTGGATCGTCCGCACCGTCTCGCCCTCGGCACTCACAAACGATGTACGCAGATCACCGATACCTTCCTGACGGGTAAACCTGGTTTGTTCCCCGCTGATCAACAGACACCCGGACAGCAACATCGCCAGCAGAAGGCCTGTCGCCAACGCCAGCCCACACCGGTAGAGCGACAGCCAGCGAGTACGTCGCGTTGTCGGTTGTGCGACAGGCAAGGCCAGATTAACCATATGACTCCGGGCTACTATTGGCATTCAACGTTTCTTCAACCGCAACCTGCTCGACCCGCAGCGGCCGCCGCTTGATGATCCGCAGGCGGGCCTCACAGTGGGGGTTGGCACAGACCACAATCGTGCCAACCACCATACTGGAATGTAATGCAAGGCGCTGCTTGCAATTAGGACAGGTGACAAATTCAACGGCCATGGTTTACTTCTCCGCAAACAGGGCATCAACAAAACTCTCCGCATCGAACAACGCCAGATCGCCTATCTTTTCGCCCGTACCCAGGTAGCGAATGGGGCGCTCAATATCCTGCGAGATGGCAAAGGCGATCCCGCCTTTGGCCGTACCATCCATTTTGGTGACAACGACATCGGTGACATCCACCGCTTCGAGAAAGGCTTTGGCCTGCAACACCCCGTTCTGACCAGTGGTGGCGTCAATCACCAGCAACACCTCGTGCGGGCCATCGGGGATGCGGCGGCGAATGACGTTGCGCAGCTTTTCTAGCTCACGCATCAAATTAAACTTGGCGTGCAAGCGGCCAGCGGTGTCGATAATCAGGACGTCCACGTTGCGTTCAATCGCGGCATTGACGGCATCATAGACCACCGCACCCGCGTCGGCTCCCTGCCCGCGACTGATGATCGGCACGCCAGCCCGCTCGGCCCAGGTTTCGAGTTGCTCGGTCGCTGCCGCACGAAACGTATCCGCCGCCGCCAGGATCACGCTTTTGCCAAAGCGCTTGTAGCGGTGGGCCAGCTTGGCTATCAGCGTCGTTTTGCCTGAGCCATTGACGCCTACGACCAGGATCACAAAGGGCCGGGCAACGACCGGCTCACGGTCGGCATATTCCTGAAACACGCTCACCATTTCGGCCTTGAGCATCTCGCGTGCCTCGCGTGCCTTCTTGATATTGTTGCGATTCACGCGATCCTTCGTGCGGTTGACCAGGTACAGCGTGGTTTCAATGCCCACATCGCCCTGGATCAACGCCTCTTCCAGTTCATCCCACAACTCATCGGTAATCGGCTCATCAGTGGCAAACATCTGGGTAATACGGCCAAACATACCCTGCCGGGACTTTGCCAGGCTTTGCTCGACCTGCTGCTCTTCGGCACGCGCTTCTTCCTCACTACGCGGCGCATCCTGACCACGCCCAAACAATCGTCGAAACATAATCTATCCATCCATCATATAGTAGAAACCTATGGTATATGCACTGAGGTGCGGGTTTATGCTGTGCAAGGGTATTGTACACGATAATTGAAATGGTACGCGCAATCCACTCTCGGTGAGGGGGCAGATAGTCTTTTCGCCTGCGGCAGAGCGGTTCTTCTACAGTTGGGACATCGGTGGGTACTTCGGCAACTGATTCAGTGCCGCAAGTGACAAGTACGAGCAACATAGTTTATGTTACTTGAACCGCTTCCTCAATCACTGTACTCGGATTATTGTCAGCCCCATTCCCCATACTCGTCCCGGTAACCGCCTGCAGATCAGCCGACTTGCTGATCTGCGCTACTATCGCCAGGCTAGATAGCACATCACTGGCCTGCACCACACCGATCAAGCGTCCGGCAGCATCGGTCACCGCTTCTGCTCGAAACCCCTATCACGCTCCAACACGCCCATGTTGTGCGCTGTGCGCTTTTCGCTTTGCGTTTTGCGCTTTCCGGTCGCCCTGCGGCGTGCCCCACGGATCATAGCTCGCCGCGGAGATCACATGTCACGCCTGGGAGCGCGGGCGTCCCGTCCACCCGTGCAGTGCGCCTGGGAGCGCGGGCGTCCCGCTCGCCCGCCTGTGCGGGAACGCTGCCCGCATTCCCAGGCGTGCATGTTCCCTTGAGGGTGAACAGGTACCGATAGCACGAGCATACCATGCCAATCCACGGCGTGCAGGTGGACGATGGTTCGGGATCGGTGGCAGAACTATGTCCCATAGCCGACTGAGGATCAGGTGGGGGCGCGGGCGGAGTGAGGGTGGGTGTATACGTGCGGGATGTTCTGGCGTATCGCAACCGCATGAACCCTGCTGGCGGGTCTCCCGCCGCTCTCGCTCGATGTGCGGGATGTTCTGGCATATCGCAGCCGCATGAACGTCCCCAACAAAAAACGTCCATCTCGCCTGCGGCAGCGCGGAAGAGATCGAGTACCGCGCTGCCGCAGGCAAAAAAGACGTTGGCTCAAGTGACCGTGTACTTCCTATCAGGTAACGCCGTAGCGCTTCTTGAGGAAATTATCGGCCTGTTGTTTGAACAACAGATGGAGCAGCAGATCCTTGTGGGTCTTCACAAACGGCAGATCATACGTATCTTCCAGCACCGGCTTCAGGTAGGAGGACGGGCGGTAATGCAGCGGTTCTTCACCAGCGCGTAGCACCTTGTGGACAATTTCCTCATTAACCGGGCCAGGCGTGCGCCCAAACTCGCCTTTCAGAATCATCTTAAACTCATCGGACACAATATTGTAGCGCCCACCGGAGATGACGTTAAAGGCTGCCTGCGACCCTACAATCTGGCTGGTGGGCGTCACCAGCGGCACATAGCCCGCATCCTTGCGCACACGCGGTATCTCCTCCATAATGCTGTCCATCATATCCAGCTTGCCCATACCCTTGAGTTGATTGTAGAGATTAGAGAGCATACCGCCCGGCACCTGCGCTTCAAAGATCTTGTCATCGTAATCGGGATAGCTCAACGACTTGAGCAGGTCACGCATCAATGGAATGGCCTTCTCAATCGCTACCGGGTCAGATTTGGCGACAAGATTAATAATCGCGTGTACCTTTTTGCGATCCACATCGCTATACGTCACGGGGCGATAGGTCTTGACATTATCGGGAATACTGTTGCCCAACTCGGCAAAGATCTGGAACAACTGCTTTTGCACCTCCAGGATCAACTCTTTATCCAGGCCGTGATCCAGACCCATCTCCTCAGCAAACACGACCATCACCTCGATCGGCGGGTGGGATGTCCCCTCAGAGAAGGGCGTAATCGCCGTGTCGATAAAGTCGATACCTTCATGCATCGCAATCACCGCATTCAGCGAACCGACGCCGGTGGTGGTATGACTGTGGATCGTGATCGGAACGGTAATGTGTTGCTTCAACTTTTTACACAGATCCAGGGCATCGGTGGGATAGAGCAAACCAGCCATGTCTTTGATTGCAATCTGATGGGCACCTTCGCGTTCCAGTTGCATGGCAAAATTGACAAAATAATCGGTGGTATGCACGGGGCTGGTGGTATACGAGAGCGCCGCCTCGACCACGCCGCCAAAAGCGCGGGTTGCCAGAATCGCCGTCTGGAGATTGCGAACATCGTTGAGCGCGTCGAAGATACGCATAATGCCGACGCCGGACTCAATCGCCTGCCGGGTAAACGAGATAACCAGGTCATCGGGGTAAGGTTGGTAGCCAAACAGGTTCTGGCCACGCAAGAGTGCCCGTATCTTGCGCGAAGACCCCAGCGTGGCCTGGAATTCCTCCAGGCGTTCCCACGGATCTTCATTCAAAAAGCGGATACAACTGTCCAGCACCGCTCCACCCCACAACTCCAAGGCCGCAAAGCCGATGTCATCGATCTTTTTCAACACCCGCATCGCCTGCTCGGTCGTCATACGGGTTGCCGCCAGGCTCTGATGCCCATCTCTGAGTGTCACGTCTACAAAATGAACTTTCTTGCTCATACATTTTACCTCTTTACATTGTTGCATTGCACTGTGCAAAAGCACTATGCTACTACCAGCAAACATCGTCGGTTGCTGGCAATAGTCTACCATACATTTCCAGAAAAATGTGACGGGTGTTAGCCCCATCCCAGATTATCCTCGCGGGATGAGCCACCACTTTCGTTGCCCTCTTCTTCACCGCTTTTCCCACTCAACTCCTCTTCGAGCATCTGGTCAACCATCTCGTCCCAGTCCTCACCAGCCTCCTCCCCCAGTTCTTTGCCCATCTTTTTGGCCCAGCGAGCGATCGAGCGTGGATCATTCTCGTCCAGACCGGCAAACGTGGACGGGTCGGCCATGGCATCAATGCGCGCTTCCTCAGATTTGACGGTTGCAAAGCGCGAAATCGCCCGCCGAATACGGTCGGAACCACAGCGCGGGCAGATCAGATCGGGCGGATCGTTGAAGCCACGCACCAGTCGCTGAAACCGGGCATGGCAGTCAGCACAGGTATATTCGTAGATTGGCATACGGTTCCCTCTTTTGTTTCCCTTTTCTTGTATGTCGAGTTATGTCGGCATCAGATGATGATCGAAGCACCTGTCACGCCATTGACAACAACGTGACAGAGAGAAATATAGCCATTCTTGCTGAGTCGTCAAGTCTCGAATATCCCGGAAGGGGTCACACTGCTTGTGGGCGTGTGGGCAGTTTGCCCTCGAATGCGCCATGGAGATGGGAAGGTGCCGATAGTCCCCTCGCGCTTCTGGGATACAGGCGAGTCGAGAGTACCGCCGACGGTGGGCCTGCCTTGCGACGATGCCGTCAGTGGATAACCTCCAGCACGAGCGGAGGCGGGATGTGCAGCGTGTCACCAATAGTATAGGCAGCCAGTAAAGAGGGCGCAACCCGGGCCGCCGCCGCATAACTGGCGGCGTGAATATGCAGCAGCGGCGCGCCTGCTTCGACCAGATCACCAATATGCGCCGCCAATACCAGGCCCACGGCAGGATCGATGGTGTCTGTTTTATGCATTCGACCACCCCCCAGTTCATTGACTGCCATCCCCAACACCTGGGTGTCAATAGCCGTAATATAGCCGGTATGCGGTGCACGCAATGGGAGCATAATCGGTGCCTGGGGCAATCGTTGCAGGTCATCCAGCACGGTGAGGTCCCCCCCCTGGTTGGCAACCATCTGGCGAAATTTGTGCCAGGCCGCGCCACTCTCCAGCGTTTGCCGCAGCACTGCATGGGCTGCTGGCTCATCGGCAGCCAGACCGGCCAGCAGCAGCAACTGTGTGCCCAGGTGCAGACACAGCTCTACCAGGTCAGGCGGGCCATGGCCTTGCAGAGTCGCAATGGCTTCCCGGACTTCCAGCGCATTACCAATCGCATTGCCGAGCGGTTGTTCCATCGAACTGAGTAGGGCGGCAACATTGCGGCCAGCATGTTGCCCAATTGCAACCATCATGTGGGCTAACTGCCGCGCCTGTTCGGGCTGACGCATAAACGCGCCACTACCATACTTAACATCAAGCACAATACAATCGGCACCCGCTGCCAGCTTCTTGCTCATCACACTGGCTGCAATCAGTGGAATCGATTCAACCGTCGCTGTTACGTCGCGCAGCGCATATAGGCGCTTATCAGCCGGCGCGAGATCGGTCGTCTGGGCCGCAAGCACCAGGCCCACATCGTACACGGCGCGTCGAAAAGCGTCGATCGCCAGTTCTACCTGGAACCCAGGAATGCTCTCAAGCTTGTCAATCGTACCACCACTAAAGCCCAACCCACGCCCGCTCATTTTGGCCATGGGCAAACCAGCGGCGGCCACCAGCGGAGCCAGCACCAGCGTCGTCTTATCACCCACGCCCCCGGTTGAGTGCTTATCACCGGTCAAAGGCACCAGGTCATGCAGATCGAGCATCGCACCACTACGGGCCATCGCCAGGGTCAAATCAGCCGTCTCATCAGCGTCCATACCCTGAAGCACCACCGCCATGGCCCAGGCTGCCATCTGATAGTCTGGTATCTCGCCGTGTGTGAATGCCCGAATAAGCCATTCGATTTCGGCAGTCGATAGCTTTCCTTTATCACGTTTACGGGCTATGAGGTCTACGGCACGCATACATTACCGGCTACAGGTTGTGAAAATAGATATGGTTCAACTCTCATTGACAGGACTTACGCGGTCGTTCATCACCAAAAGGGTTTCGCCAGAGTTTACCCCTTCGACGACGCTCAGAGCTTGCCCTGAGCGCAGTCGAACGGGGCAGGCTCTGAGCGGAGCCGAAGGGGGCAGAGCGGTACTTCGTCTGTTTTTCCCTCCGCATTTTCGCCTTCGGCGAAAATGCGGAGGGAAAGAAAGCGTTGCTTCAACCCTGCCGCAGGCGCAAAAGGTCAGCTAGACTGTTCACCTGAGGCAGAGGGGAAAGGGTACAGGTGACCGGTGAAAGAGGACAGAACCAGGCAACCTGTCCACCGGTCATCTACAAGTGCCTCATCGGAAACAGGCGACAAGGAAACAGAACAGTAAATAAGACCAACAAGCTTGAGCATCTGTCACCCCCTATTCTCTAAAGACGCTGCCGCAGGCACAAAAGACGACATGGTGGTTGAGCGACCACGTGCCGCCTGTTATTGATTGATCCACGCGATAGCGATCGTCAGGCCTTCCCGCGCAGATTTTTGATCGCCAGGGGCAAGCGCAACAGCAAGTCGCTGGCAAGAACACCGGTATCTCCCAAATCTTCTAGCACCAGCGCCCCGGCAGCCGCATGCAGATAAACACCAAGCGTGGCAGCAGAGAACAGATCCAATCCCTGCGCCAGTAACCCGGCGATGGCCCCCGCCAGAACATCACCCGTACCTGCTGTCGCCAGAGCCGGGTTGCCATTGGCATTGACCATGCTGCGTCCATCTGGTGCAGCTATCACTGTCGTTGCACCCTTCAAAACCACTACCTGGTTCCAGCGGGTGGCAGCGTCCGTCGCTACCTGCACCAGATCGGCATCAAGCGCGTCTACCTTGAGCAAGCGCTTCATTTCACCCGGATGCGGTGTCAGAATACACTTGCCCGCAGGGACGTGTTGAGACCAATTCTCCATCGTAGCAAGCACGTTCAAGCCATCGGCGTCAATCACGGTCGGCGGTAGGGCAAGAGGGGTAGCCGCTTTCGTGGCCGGGTCAGGTTCCTCATGTTGGATACGAAAGCCCACCCGCGAGCGCTTATGCGATTGCTCCAGGCCCAGTAACCGCTGCATAAACAGGCCCGTCGGCTCTTCATGCCCCAGTCCCGGCCCAACCAGCAACGCCGTATAGCCCGTCAGATGTTTGTGAACTTCATCCGCTGCTGCTGCACCGAGGATGCCCAGGTCGGCCTCTGGCAGCGGGAGCAGTGTCACTTCCGGGCCACGCCCACCCGCCAGCAACACGCTCCGAGCTGCGGCCAGGGTGACCAATCCGGCCCCAACCCGACCGGCACCAGCAGTCGCCAGCACGGCCGCACCAGGATAGAAGAGCGACCCTGCTACAACCATAACCTTACCAAATGTCCCCTTGTGTGCATCGACCGGGCGCGGGGGAAGGAATGTTTGCGCCTGTTGGGCTGTGATTACCTTGCTCATTATCGTCTCCAGATCGCCAGGTGAAATACCAATATCAACTACTGTTACCGCACCAGCAAAGTGTTTACCAGGATACAGTGTCAGACCGCGCTTGAGCAAGCCGGTTGCAACCGTAACATCGGCGCGAATGGCTACCCCCATAACCGCACCGGTATCAGAATGAATGCCCGTAGGCAGATCAATCGCCAGCACCTGCGGCGGTGCAGGAGTCCCTGACACCAGGCGCTCGTCGGCAGACAGGGTACCTACCGCAGACAAGGTATTCACCATCTGCACAATCGCGGCCAGACTCCCGGTCACATCCCGACTAACGCCCATCCCCAGCAGTGCATCAACAACCAGGGTAGCGGTTGTGAGCCAGCGACGCAAACAGCTATAGTCTGTATCAGCAGCAGCCAGCATTTCCTCCAGACCACGCTGACGACAACGCTGCCAGTTCGCGTCCTGGTCAACAGCGGCGCGTTGCCAGATATAGAGTTGCACCGTTGCCCCGGCATCATGCAGGTGCCGCGCCACAACCAGACCATCCCCACCATTATTACCAGGACCAACCAGCACCACGACCCGCTGGCGCTGCGGGTTACCCAGAAGGCGCAGTGCTTCGTGTGCCACGCCCCATCCCGCATGTTCCATCAGGCTAGACCAGGTCGCGCCAGCGTCTACGGCGGCCTGCTCCAGATGACGCATCTGTTCAGTCGTGACCAGGTACATCGGTATCTCTTTCCGGTTGCGCGGACGTGAAGAAGCGAAGATGCGCGGATGCGAAGACGCCAGGACGCCTTGCGCATCCGCGCATCCACACTTCCGCGCATCCGCGCATCCCTGCAACTGCGGTACTGATTAGTCTTTTCTCAAAGACAAAGCACGCTTCCAGCGCTTCAAAATCAACTTCCGACGTACATTGTATCATAGATCAAGCGGACGTAAGGCCAGGGCTATCACACTCGCCAGCGCATATTGCCGGGTGTGCGAGAGACTTAACACCAGTTGACCAATACCCTGCGCAGCGGCAACCTGGGCGGCAACACCAGACAACCGCAACAGCGGTCGGCCCAGGGTATCGCGCGCCACCTCAACCTCGGTCAGTGCAATCGCGGTACCGCGCACGACACCGCCGCACCGCTGACCAGCCAGCCCGCGCAATCCCACCCCCAGCGCCTTGGCCGTGGCCTCCTTGGCCGCCCAGCGCGCTGCCAACGACGCATACCTGGTATGACCCTGGACAAGCCTGGAGTCTAATCGACTCGATTGGGCAACGTTATCTGGCACAAGACCGCAATCAACCAGTTCAACGGATGTAAAAACACGCCGCAGAAAGCGCTCACCCCAGCGCTCAATTGCATGCTGAATACGCACAATCTCCATGAGATCGATGCCAGTAGTAAGCATAGGGATAGCTATAACTATTCCGCCGAAACCGGTCGCCCGACGCCCCGATAGATAAAGCCTTTGAGCGTCATCTCCGTCGGATCATAAATGTTACGACCATCTAGCACCACCGGGCGGCGCATATAGGTTTTTATTTTATCAAACGCCAGTTGTTTGAACTCATTCCACTCGGTCACAACCAGCAGCGCATCAGATTCTTTTGCCACATCATATGCTGTGGCACAGTAAGTCACGGTTGGCAAAATATCACCTGCCGCCTCCATTGCTACCGGATCATACGCCTTGACCCGTGCCCCTTCCGCCTGGAGCGTCTTGATAATATCCACTGACGGTGCCTCGCGCATGTCATCGGTATTCGGCTTGAACGACAGCCCCAGCACTCCGATCAAGGTACCATCCAACGATCCTAGAATATCGCGCAACTTCTGGACAAAGCGGTAACGCGCATCGTGATTAATGTCCATAACCGCCTGCAACAACTGGGGATGACAGCCGGCGCTAGCGGCCATATGGTACAGCGCCAGCACATCTTTGGGGAAGCACGAGCCGCCATAGCCGATCCCGGCCTCCAGGAAATGCGGGCCAATGCGATGATCAGCGCCCATGCCGCGTGAGACCTCTTTCACATCGGCTCCCAACCGCTCACAAATCTGGGCAATCTCATTGATAAACGAAATACGAGTCGCCAGAAATGCATTCGAGGCATACTTGATCATCTCGGCTGTGCGCAGATCGGTGATAATGACCTCGGCACCAAGCGGTGCATGCAGGTCGCCCACTCGCTGCGCCGCCGCCCGATCCGTCGCCCCCAGTACAATCCGGTCAGGATTAAAAAAATCGCTGACGGCGCTCCCTTCACGTAGAAACTCTGGATTGGAGACGATGCTGAAGTGAATACCGGGTTGAATATTCTCGGCAATAATGCTGCGCACCATATCACCAGTACCCACCGGAACCGTACTCTTGTCAATGATAATCGCATCCTGCTTCAAGTGTATCCCAATCTGATGTGCGGCGGCCTCCACCTGGCTCAGATCGGCAGCACCATCATCACCCATTGGCGTGCCGACCGTAATAAACACAAACGTCGCATCACTCAAGGCCCGCGCATAATCATCGGTAAAGGAAAGCCGCCCGGAGCGCATATTTCGATCTAACAGATCGACCAGACCTGGTTCATAAATCGGCGTCCGCCCGCTACGCAAAATATCGAGCTTATGCATATCTATTTCAATGCACGTCACCGTATTGCCTAAATCGGCAAGGCAGACACCCGTAACTAAACCGACATAACCAGTACCAACGACACAGAGATGTTGCATAGGGTTTCTCTCCAGTAAGTTCTCATAAAAAACGACCCCGGTTTAACATACCAGAATAATGGTATTGTACCAGGTTTACGCCATGATGCCGCATACATGAACCACCAGGGAGTTGTCTGGCTGCGGCTACGGAACGTCATGCGCCCCAATCAGTGACACATCGGTCAAAAGCACATCATAATCATGCCCATTGGCATAGATCGACACACTGCGTATGTAGCGAAAATCTGGCAACCACAGCGGATCGCGCAACTCGATCCGCAATGGATACCACTCGGTCGGGGCCACAGCTTGATAGATAATGCCCGGAGCATACTCAGCCTGGCGTGCCGGATCGTCCTGAGCATACACGCATAACACCCGCTCCGTCTCTGGATCATTCGGCGTTGTCCGTTTTGCCATAAAGCGGAGCATAATCGGGCACTCGGTGCCACGCTGACCCGCCAGTGGCACACTTTGCTGAAGAATGCGCACCCATGCTGAAAACACCAGGGAACGATACTCAGACACATCGATCCCGCGCCGATCGTGACCCAGCGGCTGGCGTATGCCGGTAATAAAACTGCGCGATTCGTTACCCGTCCGCACAAACCGTGCTACATGACGCCAGTCCTGGAGATTGCAGGTATTGGTAGCATAGGGCGGTGGACAACTGCGCAGCAACTGAAAGAACCCATTGGGCGTTGCGCCTGGTTCGGCGCGTACGCTATACACTTCCCACGTGTCCGCCCGCGGTAACGTCGGCTGATCGGCAATAGTGGTATTATTATATTCTACTTCGGTAAAGTGAGTGAAAGCACCATCGCGGATTAACTCCCAGCGAGCTGGCACTGCGATCGAGGGCACGCCCGATGGATCAACTTCGACCCGTTCACCCGCCTCCAGTACCACCGTGCGCCCGATACCCTGAACGGTAGCCCGCCCGGAACGTACTGCCACATCCACGGCAAATGTGGGTACCGGTTCTGTAGTGGCAGTAAAGAACACCCGCTCTGAGTCAATCAACTCGATGCTATAGCTGCCACCTGGAGCCAGTTCAATCGTTGTTGCCCCCGCCTGCACCTGATACGTCACCTGTGCATATGCTTGATCGTCACGCAGGTCATAGCGCACATACCCTGCCAGTTGTTCGAGGCGCACCACCTGGGTTCGCGTATTCCACTGACTAACCCGTAATTCATGCAGCAGCAGATCGGCTCCTGCCCACATATCGAGCGTACTCTGATCAAAAATACGGATCGTTGCCGCTTGCCCATAGCCTGCCGATCGATTGATCCGTACCCGATCGCCCTCACTCAGCACTTGCTCTTCGGGCGGACTCTCGAAAAACGCTCGTTCTCGCCGTTTCCAGGTAATCCATTCCAGTGGAGCGCGCGCAATCAGCGTGGTTCCCGCCCGCTCCATCAGTGCCACCTGACGATAGTGCCACATCAGATAGCCAGAGGTGGCAATGATGGCACAGAAGAGCGTAAAAGCACTGATCAGCACGAGCCAGGCCGTGCGCGTAATATGCTGGGGCGGCGTGCGTCGCACGGTTTCGAGTTGTTTGACACCCTGCATACACGTTGCTTTCACTGGCGAGCGTGGCGCTGATACAAGACCAGCGCCACGGCCCCTAGCACACCCACCTGATCGCCCAACGCAGCGACTTGAATCGGCACCTGGCGATAAACATCAGCCAGCACCCGTTCTTGCACAACACGCCGCGCCCCCTCCAGCAAATAGCTATTCTGGGTCACCACACTGCCACCGATCAGGATAATCTCGGGACTAAACAGGTGGAGTGTCGTCACCAGGCCCAGACCGAGCAATTCTGCCTCGCGCTGCATAAGTGCCTGCGCCAACGCATCGCCATCAGCCGCCGCACGCGCAACATGCGCCGCTGAGACGGTAGACGGGGTAGCAAGTTCGTGCAATAGCGACTCCGGTGCCCCGATCATCGCCTGGGCAGCATAGGCCGCCAGCGCCGTACCAGAAGCCATATCCTCCCACGAAGTACGGTTATCAGCATCCAGTATCATATGTCCGAGTTCGCCTGCGGCACCCATACGCCCCAGCAACAGACGCCCATCACTAATTACACCACCACCGATACCGGTGCTGATCGTCAGATAGACCAGATGTTGATAGCCCTGACCGCCACCAAAGCGCCACTCACCCAGCGCGGCCAGGTTTGCATCATTGCCCAGCACAATCGACAGACCAGTACGCTCGATCAAGAGATCACGCAACGGCACATGATCCCATCCTGGCATATTCGGCGTCGTAAACACCATCCCGGTATATGGATCAAGCGGCCCCGGCGAACCAACACCCACCCCACATAACGTTGCACCAGAGGGTAATGCTGCACGCATTTGCGTAATACAGGCCACGATACGATCAATGACAGATGCGGGGCCATACTGTGCTTCGGTGGGCATCCGTACGTGCGTCTGTATCCGACCCAGCTCATCGGCCAGTACTGCGCGCAACTGTGTGCCACCTAAATCAACACCGATCACATACTCCATGGTGTCTTTCCTACAGACTGCCTGGCGGTGCTTTGTTGTTTTCCTCTCCAAAGGAGAGAAAAAAGACTTTCTGCCACGCTGCCCCAGGCAAAAAAGACGTTGTGTTGGAACGACCGCGCACGTCCTGTCAATTATAGCATGACTGGGTAGTGAATGATACATACCCCCGGAAGTACCTGTTCGCATCTGGGGTTCGCGCTGTCGTCAGCGTTCATGGTGCGGCCTGGGAGCGCGGGCAGCGTGCCCTTGAGTGTGAGTGAACAGTTACCCCGGAACACCAGTATCACCAGAGACCCCAGTCCCTCGCGCCTCACATCTCTCGTCCGGATGTGCTGCAATAGAAAACAGAGTCATCCAGATCACTTGGGGGCACCCAATGAAAACCGATGTTCCGTCTTCCAGGTTCCAGCAAAGACTGTCTCCTATCCTCTGTCCCCTCTATCCCCTATTCGGCGCGAGGCGAACGCTCTTGTTTTAACGCAAAGACGCAAAGGCATCAGCGTTGAAGCGTTAGAACGTGCCAATGTGCCAGTGTGCCAACGCCTCCGCGCCCTCTCACCTCCTCGCCTCCTCGCCTCCCCGTCTCCTCGCTTCCCGCATCCCAGTATCCCCTGTTTGAGGATTGCTATCGAAAAACATAATAAGACAGATTTTTTCTGGTATCTTTGCTTATCATTGCCTCTGACATAGAGCATTTCGGCAGATTGTACCAGCATTTGCTACAAAAAAGCTAGAAACCACTTGACAGCACAAGTGTTTGATTGCTATAATAGAACTGCCACAAAAGTTCTAGTGGTAGTTTTTTTATTTATGATAGAAACAGCTAATCAGGCAATGCGAAAAATAGCGCAACCAGGTTTCCATAGCTGATGAGAAATGCTACCGCGAGCCGCTTCGGCTGCGGTCAGAGAAAGGGACAACTCTATGCGAACAGCCGACGGTCTCTCGCAACGACAAGAACGTATCCTGGCCTACATCCATGAGTTTATGCACCGACATGGCTATCCACCCTCTATTCGTGATATTCAGACCGATTTGAAGATTTCATCGACTTCAGTGGTCGCATACAATTTGAAGGCGCTTCAGGAGAAAGGCAAGTTGAATCGGGACGGCAAAGTATCGCGTGGCATCACGCTGCCTAACCAGGTTGCTGGTGCCCAGCCAATCAACCACATACGGTATCATCGTGTGCCCATGCTCGGAGTGATTACGGCCGGTAGTCCCCTCCCAAACCCGGAAGATACCACAACAACTGACCATGATGTGATTGAAGTTCCGGCTGAACTGGCTCCCGAAGACAAATTGAAGGATGTCTACGCCTTGCGTGTCCGTGGTCAATCAATGATCGATGCGCTGATTGATGACAACGACATTGTTCTGTTACGCTTTCAGGAAACGGCTGAGAATGGGCAGATGGTGGCGGCTATGCTGCTGGACGAGAACGCGGTGACGCTCAAGAAGTTCTACCACGAAGGACAGCGTATTCGTCTGCAACCTGCAAACACCACGATGGAGCCAATCTATGCTGTTCCCGAAAATGTGCGCATTCAAGGACGCGTCGTAGGGGTGCTACGCTCACTGGTGTAACAGTCTGCGCTCACGTGCAGGTTTTCTATCCCAAACTCGTTGTGATGCGAAATGGCGGGGCACCCCCGGGCGTGCCCCGCTGGCAGGAGGAGACCCACGGTCGTGCGCTCCCCCCTGCGGGCGCATCAGGACGCCGCACCGGCACATGACATATCCTGCCACTCTCTACAATGCTTAAAAACCGTCTTAACGCAGAACGGGACGAAACTTGTAGCCATACACTAGCAACCCGTCCTCACCCATGTCTTTCAACCGGCGCGTCACCATCTCAACTGGCTGGCCGATTGCCAGATCCGCTTCAGCACAATCCGTAAGCTGGGCACTAACCAGCGGGCCTTCGACCAGTTTCACCAGCGCGACAGGATAGGGGCCGATCTGCTCAAAGCCTGTGGCGGCCTGGCGCAACACCGCAAAGCTGTAGATTTCGCCCTGACCACTAAACACAAATGGCTCCCACACATCCGTGTCTTCACCTGGGATCGCTGGTTGGGCCGGAAACCGCACATCCCCGGTTACACGATGGCGCTGCCCTTCCAGACGATAGCGGGCGGCTTTTTGTCGCCAATGCTTTGCAAGATCCATACAAGTTACTCCTCATAGTACAACAAGCGCCGAATACCTGAACGGTCTCAGCGTTCTGTATTCACCAGAATATGGGTGACCGCTGTTGCGCCTACACCGCCAAGGCACTGGGCAAAGGCGACCTGTGCATCTTTGACCTGAGCCGCACCAGCAGTACCGCGCAATTGACGCACTAACTCTACGACCTGGTAGACGCCACTCGCGCCGCCAATATCACCCCGCGCCTTATAGCCACCACCAGTCGCCAGCGGCGTCGCACCCGTCGGCGTAATACCACCGTCGGCAGCGTGACGCGGCGCGGTTCCTCGTTCCACAAAGCCACTGGCTTCGAGCGCCAGCGCAGCGGCAATGCCATGCGGATCCGTCAACTCCAGTACATCTATGTCCGCATGGGTCAGGTTGGCCTGACGTAAAGCGGTCGTTGCGCTCTGTTGCACCGCGTCCAACCACAGCAGATCGCGGCGGGCATGCAATGCATGCGTATCGGTAGCGAGCGCACTGGCCGCAATCTGAATTGTCGGCAAACCCAATTCGCGTGCCCGGCGCTCGGAAGCCAGCAACAGCACAGCGGCACCATCGGCCAGTGAGGAACAATCGAGCATATTCAGGGGTGACGCAACCTGCCCTGCCTTGCGATACTTGTCGGCGTTGATCGCAAAGCGATACAGTGCCCCAGGATTGCTGGCAGCATTCGCATGCGCATTGACTGGAAAAGGGGCAAACGCATCCGCCATATAGCCATATTCATGCATATAGCGACGCATCAGCAACGCCCACTGCGCCGTCAATGTCAAGCCCTGTTCGGCCTCAAAGTCTGAGTCCGTAGCCAGCGCCAGACCAGCCTCAACTTCGGGGTCAAGCTTGTCCGTTACCTTCTCAACGCCAATCACGGCCACCAGATCATGGACGCCAGCCATAATCGCCATAGCCGCCTGTCGAAGCGCCACTCCCCCACTGGCACCGGCCGCCTCAACACGGAGCGCCTCAATGCCCGCCAGACCGGTGGCTGTCGCTAGAAAAGCGCCCAGTTGAGATTGTCCCGCCAGCGCTTCACCCAGCGCATTGGCGACATACAGAGCACCAATGTCTGGTGGGGCAACGGCCGGAGCTACTTCTTGCAGCGCCGCACTGAATGCCTCAAGCGCTAAATCAGTCAGCGTGCGCGTATAGTGTTCGGCAACGGGTGTTGTGCCCGTGCCGATAATAAAAACAGTGTGCATCGCATGGTCTCCTTGACCAGATATGATACCTTGCGGCAAAAGGAGCGTAATCCACTCCACTCATCTCCTCTGGCAGCAGGTTAGCCTAACACCAGTTCATTCCGCCATTTCACGTACACTGCATAATCTACAAACTCCTGGCGCGCCAGGTAGGAAGACATGAGTGGAGCGCGGTTACGACGTTCGAGCAAGGTCGGGGTGACGACAATCGAGTAGGCATCACTCCCGGCACTGCTGCCATACGTCGTCATAAAAATGGTATCGCCTGGTTGAGCCACATCCAGGGTGGCACACAGGCCCGCCAGCGCGATTGCCGAGTAGGTGTTGCCTATCTGGGGCGATAGCAGGCCGGGCGCAATCTGGGCATTGCTGAACCCCAGTTGTTTGGCCACTGACTGCGGAAACTTGGCGTTGGGTTGATGAAAGATCGCATAAGTATAATCGGCTGGTGTACGCCCCAATTTGTCGAGCAAGCGCGTGGCAGCACTACGAATATGGTGAAAATAGGCTGGTTCACCGGTAAAGCGATGACCATGCACCGGATAGGGCCGATCCGCACGGCGGAAGAAGTCCGGCGTATCAGTGACATACGAAAGCGTCGCTTCGATGACGGCCACTGACTGCTCGGCTGGCCCGATCAGCAGCGCGGCGGCACCGGCAGAAGCGGTATACTCCAGCGCATCACCAGGGCGACCCTGGGCGGTATCGGCCCCAATCGCCAGCGCGTAGTCGGCCATGCCACTGCCAACCAGACCCATACTGGCGGTCATCGCCTCACTACCAGCTTTGCAGGCAAACTCCCAATCGGCGGCACTGATCCAGGGCGTAGTACCCAATGCTTCGGCTACCACCGTACCACTCGGTTTTACGCTATAGGGATGACTTTCGCTGCCCACCCATACCGCGCTCAGGGCCGTGGCCGGAAGCGCAGCACGGGCCAGGGCATTGCGTGCTGCCTCAATCGACATTGTAATCGTGTCTTCATCGGGGCCAGGCACACTCTTGGCATCAACTGGCACCCCCCCCTGACCATCCGTCCAGATACGGGCGATTTCTTTGCCCGCAATACGATAACGTGGTACATACACACCATAGCCTACCAGTCCTACTGGACGATCTGGCTGCTTCATAAGCGTCTACTCCATATTCTTTACAGGTTATCAGGTTACACCAGCTTCGGCTCGATATCGTAATAACACAGTCTCGAGTTTGTTCAGACTGGGAGTCCTGGCTTCAGGCGGAGGAATGTTTCGTATCGGCTGATAAAAGTTGACCATTGCATCCAGATACACCCGAATCAGCGTCCCGGCTTGAGCCGGGTCAGCGTTGCCACGCCACACTATAGACGATAGCCTGACAGACGCACGCCCTATCCGAACTTTTTCAACTTTTATCAGCCGGTATGCCTGAGGTCAATAGCCGGATTCAGCCGATCTGGTGATACTCAGTGCGTGTCGTTTCGCTGTGTTGCGCTACTCTTCTACGACGCACCAATTTCCAACTCTGGCCCATAGAGCGCCGAGAGCAGTGCCTCGGCACGAGCCGGCTTGATATTGCGCTCTTGCACCATACGATGAGCGACTTGCTCAACCAGTGGCCCTGTGGCCCCTGCGGCCATGGCGATCTGCCGAGCGTGCAAACCCATATGCCCACGCTGAATGCCTTCGGTTGCCAGGGCACGCATGGCCGCCAGATTACTGGCGAGGCCCGCACAGACGCACACCTCGGCCAGTTCATTGGCCGTCTTCACGCCCAGTAACTTGAGCGCCGCCTGAGCAGTGGGATGCACTTTCGTTGCTCCACCAACGATGCCGACCGCCAGCGGAATTTCGAGCGTTCCCACTAGATTGCCAGCAGCATCACGCTCCCAGACACTCATCGAGGTGTAATGACCATCGCGGCTGGCATAGGCATGCGCCCCGGCTTCAACCGCACGCCAGTCGTTGCCAGTAGCAATCAGCACCGGATCAATGCCATTCATAATGCCCTTGTTATGGGTGGTGGCGCGATAGGGATCGACAGCGGCAAAAGAGTAAGCCCATAGAATGCCCTCGATCACCTCTTCTCCGCTCAGACCGTCACGTTCTAACGCAGCCGGGGGGACAACTGCCCGCGCACACGCCAGGCGGCGGTCGCTCAGGTTAGAGAGAATGCGCAAATATGCTCGCCCACCAGTGATAGTCTCTAGACGGGGAGCAATCGTTTCACACATACTGTTAATCGCATTGGCCCCCATAGCATCGCGGCAGTCAACGATCAGATGCACAATTAGCATCGGCCCCATGGGGCTGGATGCAAAATAGCGGGTCTCAATATCACGTGCCCCACCCCCCAGGCGTGACAGGCTGGCACTCTGTGCATTCGCCAGCGCCAGAAGCTCATCTTTATGTTCCAGAATAGCCAGGACAGCCCTTTCCGGTGAAGCGAGATCAACCAGTTGCACCTGACCAATCATTAAAGGCTCGGTGCTGCTGGCTTGAAAGCCACCGCCAGCGCGTACCAGGCGGGCGGCATAACTGGCACCGGCAACGATCGATGGTTCTTCAACGACCATTGGCACCAGCACATCGCGCCCATTAATAAGAAAATTCGTGGCGATGCCGAGTGGCAAATTGAAGGTACCCACCACATTTTCGATCATCTTGTCTGCTCGTTCCAATGGGAGGGAACCGTTACCACCTTGTAACGTCAGCAGTTCCTCTTCGTTCAATCCATCAAAGGCACCGACCATCTGGAGGCGCTCCGAGGGGGAGAGTTGATAGAATCCTTGCAGCCGTGAGTTTTTTGTTCCCATAAGTTCTAGTATAATCCTTGATTGCATTCAGCACACTGCGTGCTTTGAACCAGACCCACATAATGTCTGTATGCCCATGCTCGGTGTGCAATGTTGTGTTTTCTTATATGTACAAGATCGCTACACCGAGATGCTGCTTGTGATGCGTAACACGAACGGTTTTGATGCAAGCATTGTATCATGAAAGTGTCTCAGAAAGCCACAAAAAAGCTACCAAAAGCTATCAATCCCCTGTCTTATGCTGTCAGAAAGAGATCGGGCAATCCGAACATTTGCAGTATTCCCTGGTGCTACAATCGCGAGTCACAGCATTGCAACCAGTCAGGATACCTCACCTGGTTACGGTCTCTATGGCATATAGTCAAATTTAACGCAACCAGATGATCGGCTAGCTCACTTTATAGAAGGGCGACGATGGCTTGACGCCTATACCCTGTTCACCTGCGGCTGTATGGAAGAAAGGTGTTTTGTTGGAACGACCACGTACTGTGTGTGAAGAACTGGAGTCCCGGCTTGACTCGGGACGGAGCAAGACTCCGAGTCAAGCCGGGACTCCGATGCACAACGAGTATCCGTTTGCTCTATCCTGGTAGCATCACGGCGATGACGATCCATACCTTGCGATGCGCTGCCGCAGTCGGCACGCCAGATAGGGGCTGGCAGTATGCAATGCAGCAAAGATTTGTTCAGCTTCGTCCCGATACTGCCCAATTTTCGTTGCACTCCAGGTAGCTGGCGGCGACTGCAGATTGGTAATGCGATCAGCCAGTTTGACTTTCCAGACTGCGAGGGGTTGCTGCTTGATGCGCATCAAACTATCGGCCATCCGGGTCGCTTTGGGAAGTGCCGAGTTTTTGCTCAAGGCCTGTACACCTTGAGCCACTGCCTTCCCAAAGGTGTGTTCCAGTTCAGCATAGGAAACGAGCGTATCTTCTAATACATCATGGAGCAACGCACACTGGATCGCCAGGTCGCCGTCGGGATCAGGCTCGTGGCTCAAGGCAGCCATAATCTCCATACTCACCAGACTAATATGTACGATATAGGGCAGCACTGTGCCAGGCACAAGCTGTTCATGATGAGCATGAGCAGCAAACATATAGGCGCGAACGTAGCGCTCTTGTGACCATGGACTAGACATTGTGGGGCATTGCTCCTTTGCTATTAAGTAGGTGTCAATTTGTTTGTGCAACAGTGGCTGTCTGGCCTAACCCTTTCTGATGGGGTATGATAGTTTTTGACAGTTCGTCGAAGTAACAAAAACGTATTGATACCTACTTATACCGTTTTGACGTGAACCGGGAAGCATGCTGTTGGCGCAGCGGCGACAATCATTGCTCCTTTGCCCCTCCCCGCCGCGACGCAGGCACATGGGAGGACAAATGGCAAGCACATGCGGAAGAGTCACGTCGAAACGGTATTACCTACGCTACGGCGAAAATGAGAAACCAGCAGTGCGTAGCTTCCTCACTGCTGTAGGCGAAAAAGACGGTTGGTTCAAGCGAACCGTGTACGTCCTGTAATCTAACAGGACATACACGTATAATATAACAAACATATCTAGCAAGCGTATTGCAGTTGTAAACGTGGCGTCGAAGCTTCAGCCTGGACAGAGCGCTCCCAGCGTCAAGACGGGACTCCGGTCTTTACAACTCATTCAGGCTTACTATAATTGGCACTCAAGACAGCTTATACCGTTTTGACTTGAACATTCCGCATGTTCTTGCCATTCCTACTCCACTGAGACTACGTCTCGGTGGGAGGGCGGGGGCCGCAGGCCCCCGCCCATGTTCCTGTTCTGGTGCGGCGCGGCTTCTCCGCGCCGCACCAGAAAGGGGATTTCGGCGTAGAGGCGTTGCATGCAACGCCTCTACGCCCCGCGACAGCTCGTTCTAGGGGAAGTCTCGTTGTCGTATGAGCAAGCATAAGACAGACCAACGGATGCGGAAGGTCGAAGTCAAATTGGTATTACTGGTGGCAATGCGAGGCACGCGCATTTTCGCATGCTCAGGACAGACCGAAGCGATCCGCCTGATATACGGCGGTTCCCGTTCACACTGGATGTAGGAAGGTTTCGTTGTATATCAGGAGGAAAAACCCGTGGCCCGATTGAAAATTGTCTGCACGAGTTGTACCGAACATCTGGTGATCTGGGGTACACACGACGATCTGGTCGTGAACCTCACCACAGAACGCCTGGCACGAGCAGCGCGCTGTCCAACCTGTGGAGCAATCCTCGAACGCTGGCCTGTGGTGCAAACCAGCGACAAAACCCGGCTGACTGGCCAGGCGGTTCAACGTCCATAATCCACTGCCACGTATATAATAATTCTCCATGACCAGACATACGCGGTGGGTCGTTCTGTGCTATCAGCCAGACAAGTTGGCGGAGTCTCTGTTTTTTGCATATCTGCCCTCACTCCTATGCAATATAGATGCTCACTGTCCTCGCGTAACCGTTCAGGTGGGGTGGTTGGGCGGGGCACGACCCCGCCCGGAGGTTCCCGGGGGTTGCGCGGGGGCCTGCGGCCCCCGCACCCCCCGCTAGTGAAAGTCCTCCTGAACGGTTACGTCCTCGCAGCCAGGATGTTCACCCACATCAGGCGTCGCTCGTGGTACAATAAAAACATCTGCATGTCGATACTATTGTCATCCTTTCCTGTATGTTTGCACTGAATAAAGCAAGCCTATCCCAATGGTCAACAGAAGTCCAGGCTACAGCCTGGAAAGAGCGGTTCCCAGACTGTGCGGTCTATCAGCAGTGGCGTTGGCGATACTCAGGGCGGTGCCCAGGCTACAGCCTGGACTCCTGTTGCGTACAACTCATGCACACAACTTACACGGTGGGTCATCTGCCGACCGTTTTCGCCTGCAACAGCGTGGAAAAAGAGAGTATTAGGACTTACGCAAAACTGGGCATTGACGATTTCAGCAAAAGCCAATATAGTCAGGACGTACGCGGTATTATGCTCACCTCGCCTTTTCGCCGGAGTTTACCCTGAGCGAAGCCGAACGGGGTAAACTCCGGCGAAAAAGCTTGTCCCGTTCGACTGCGCTCAGGGCAAGCTCTGAGCGTCGTCGAAGGAACGTTGGGTTCACGCGACGGCGTACGTCCTGACTATGTACCGCTCTGCCGAAGGGAAAAAGACGGGAGCGACGAGTGACCGCGTAACTCGTGTCATTGAGGCTTGCTATATAAAGGAGCCAGCTTTTATGGTGACTATTGAGCAAATCTGCGAATACCTCGAACGTGCGATTGCCGAACGGTTCCTGGCAGGCGAGAAGGTTGGGTTGCGCCAGATCCAGACGACTGCCGGGGTGATGATGCAGGCAGCCGAGGCGGCTGGTGACAAGGATACCGCTTTTCGCTTCCGGCGCATTGCCGCCCATGCCGCCAATAAGCTCGAAGATGTAATGGGTGAAGATTAGCTGTCGGAAATTGTTGGTACACATATGCAGCATCCACTGATACAACGCCTGCGCCAGTTTCGGGGCATTGAGTTTCAACTGCTGGTGACGGTTCTTATGTTTTTTGCCGCCGGGTATCTGCTCGCAGTCTTTACCACCCACCAGAGCGAGTTTGTCGCCAGTGTACCGGGAGTGTTGAGCATTTTGTGGCCCTCAACCGTGCCCCTGTTGCTCTTTGTTGCCGTCTCGCTTGGATTGAGCTGGCGTACCCGGAATGCGGATCAAATCCTGCTACCCCTGGTGGCGCTGCTCTCAGGGTTAGGATTGTTACTCAATGCGCGCCTTAAACCAGGTCTGGATCGCATCCTCTGCCCGACCCGCGATGGGACGTTTGTGCCATGTTATGGTGATGTTGCCGCCAAACAGACGCTGTGGGTGACATTAGGCGTCATTGTGCTGGCGGCTATGCTCTTCATTCCCTGGGATCGTATTTTTATCCGGTTGCAGCGCTCATCGCTGATGGACTGGCTGAATCACTATCCCTATGTCTGGCTCACGATCGGGATGGGATTGATGATCGCTACGTTTTTCTTTGGTACCGACCCGAATCAGAGTGGTGTACGGGTCTGGTTCAACCTGGGTTTTTTCCTGTTCCAACCCGTGGAATTACTCAAAATCATCCTGGTGGTTTTTATGGCTTCCTACATGGATCGCCATCGTGAGGTAGTAGCGGCTCCCTATCGGCTGGGGCCATTGGCATTACCACCCTTGCCCTACCTGGTGCCCCTGATTGGCATGTGGGGCATTGCCATGGGTGTGATTGTCTTTCAGCGTGACCTCGGTGCCGCGCTGTTGCTATTCGGGGTGTTTCTGGCCATGCTATACGTGGCAACCGGGCGCGGTATGTATGTGCTGGCAGGGCTGACTGCGTTTGGCGTGGGAACGGTGGTGATTTATCATCTGGCTACGTCGCTTGATCTGTATCAGTATATCAATATTATCCAGGTACGACTGGCGATCTGGCTTGATCCGTGGTCTGTTGCCCAGGGAACCGGCTATCAAATTGTCCAGGGCATTTATGCCCTGTCTGCTGGGGGGGTGTTCGGTGTTGGGCTGGGGCGCGGCGTTCCAACGGTGGTGCCAGCTATTCATACCGACTTTGTCTTTATCGCTATTGGTGAAGAGTTGGGACTGCTGGGTACGATGGGGGTGTTAATCACCTATATGCTGCTTATCTTTCGGGGGTTTCACATCGCGCTGGTTGTGCCAGGGCGCTTTCGCGGCTTTGAGCAATTGCTGGCGATCGGGTTAACGTCGATCCTGGCGATTCAGACCTTTATTATTATTGGTGGTAACCTGCGGTTGATACCATTGACCGGTATTACCCTCCCGTTCATCTCCTATGGCGGTTCATCCGTGCTGATCAATTTTCTGATTATCGGTCTGTTGATGCGCATTTCCGACAGTAGCCACAAAGCCGGATACTGATGACAAGCGTGAAGTGAGTAGTCAGCAGCAGTATGGCCGCAGTACTATTGCTGATAGTAGCAATCTGAGGGCAATGGTGTGTCATTAGGACTTCGATGTCCTGCTTGCCACTGATGGCGAGGAGACAATTGCGGCACTGAACACGGCCGTGTGGCTATCGTGGTGACAGCTATCGATATGCCTCGACTGGATGGCTACGGCTTGATCTGGTGGATGCAAGACCGTAATCTCATACCAATGTGACTGCGCGCTTCCGCCTCTTTTCGACCTCCCCTACCCCCGCTCGGAGGGGGTGGGGAGAAGGACGGACGCGGTGGGGCATCCGCCGCCCCGAACGAACCGGGGCGGCGGGAGAGGGAGGCGCTGCTGGTACCCCCTTTTGGCCTTCGACGCACATCCGGGGCTCGCTCTGCACCAAGAGAGCATACCCATTGGCATCAAGAACCACAGGCATGTGATTCGAGCAAGATCGGTTCCGAACGTGGCAACATTACGGTAAAAACCGAACCCTTGCCGACCACGCTGCGCACCGTAATCTGACCACCGTGGGCCTGAACAATATGCTGCACAATCGCCAGGCCTAATCCATTGCCAGGATAGGGGCGGGCGAGTGAGCTATCTACCTGATAAAAGGGGAGAAAAATTTTATGCAGGGTTTCGGGCGGTATGCCACAGCCTGTATCTTCGATTCGGAGCAGCACCCGCGACGGCTCATCCTGGAGCGACAGACGTATACGACCACCGGCTCTGGTAAACTTCAAGGCGTTATCGAGCAAGTTGCGTAGCACCAGTTCCATAGCCCGAATATCGAGCTTGAGTGGTGCGACGTCGGCGATAACTGCCTCTAGTATGAGACCAGATTCTGTGGCCCGGTGTTGCGCCTCCAGGAGCAGGGGTTTCACCAATTGCGGTAGATGAACCACCGACAATTCGAGTGTATGCGAGCGCACCTCTTGCAGGTAGAGCAGATTGTTCAGATGCCGACTCAAGATCTGGGTGTTGCGCTGCATTACACTGATAGCCTCCGACTGCGTCTCATTCAGTGGCCCCAGGGTACCACGCCCGAATAGCTCCAGATAGCCAAGCAACGAAGTTAAGGGAGTACGCAACTCGTGCGAAAGCGTGGAGAGAAACTGGTTTTTGATGCGATCCAGTTCTTGCAATTCAGCATTGGCAGCACGCAACTCGCGTACCTGTTGTTCCAGGCGTTCCACCAGTTTCTGGTTATACTCGCGCAGCATCACCATCTCGACCGGTGCCGGTACAAGTTCCCGCTTACCCCCCAGAAAATCGGCAATCTGCGCCGATAGCTGATGGGCCTCGATCGGTTTTGACAGATATCCGTCACAGCCAGCGACCAGTGCCCGCTCACGTGCGCCGGGTGTTGTATCCGCCGTCAGCGCGACAATTGGCGTCTGGCTCAGATAGGGCAGACTGCGCAGGCGGGTCGTCGTTTCATAGCCATCTAAGCCGGGAATGTTCAGATCAACCAGGATCAGCACCGGTTGTGACTCACGCGCCAGATCCAACCCGTCCGGGCCATTTTCCGCAATCAGTACACGATAGCCGCGGGCGGTCAAAATACGCTGAACCAGGCGCTGGTTATCGGGATTGTCTTCAATATACAGAATGGTTGGCTGCTCGGGCATAGGTTGATCATTCTCTGCTACGGATACAATACAATCTCTACGACAGAGGCACATCACTATTCAGCGCACCGACTGACCTGGACGCAATTGGCAAGGTAAAGGTAAAGGTACTGCCCACATCGAGAGTACTCTCAACCTGGATACACCCGCCATGCGCTTCTACCAGGTGTCGCACAATGGACAATCCCAGGCCAGTTCCGTGTGCCCGGCTCCGCCCATCATGAACCTGGCTGAATTCCTGGAAGATCTGGTCTTGTAGTGCCAGGGGAATACCAATGCCCGTATCGCTGACACTGATCGCCACATGGGTCGCATGCCTGTTCCCAATCGTGTCTGGTTCCAACTGCGTACCATAGCCTGGTGCATCATCCCCTGTAAGCGCAATGCCGTCAGCAGCAGGTGACGTAATGCAACGAACGCTGACCATAACGCTGCCCTGTTCGGTAAATTTGAGCGCATTGGACAGCAGGTTGAGCAGAATCTGACGGACACGGTTCGCATCGGCGGTAACGAGTGGAACATCAGCAGCGATCTGGCTATACAGCGTGACAGTCTGATTACGACGCAAGCCTTGCGCCGTTTCTAGCACTTCGCTGATCAGGGGACGCAGATCGAGCGGGGCACACGCCAATTCCAGGCGTCCTGCTTCAATCCGCGCCAGATCCAGCAACTCGTTGATCAAGTGCAACAAAAACCGGCCATTGCGATAAATGCACTGCACATCCTCGCGCTGTATCTCTGACAGAGAGCCATCGATCTCATCGAGCAAAACAGTCGAGAACCCGATAATTGCATTCAGGGGTGTGCGGAGTTCATGCGAAATAGAGGTCAAAAAATGGCTCTTACGCTGATCGGCTTGCTGCGCATGCTCCAGCGCCGTGCGCAACTCGTGTGTGCGTTGCGCTACCTGACGCTCCAGATCAGCATAGAGCCGCACATTTTCAATCGTCAGACCCACCATGTTGGCAAACATCAACACATAGTTGGCATCCTGTGCATTTACCGTGCGGGCGGTATAATGATTATCGGCAGAAAGGATGCCGATCACCTGCTCTTCGCGCCCGAAAATTGGTACCTGCACATAGGATTGGCTAGACGAGACTGCCTGTTTCGCAGCGACAACGCGCGGGTTCTGCCAGGGATCGTTCACAATCACTGCCTGCCCACTGCGCACAACATCAGCTTCAATGGTGGGGCTATCCAGGTGCAAGGGCAGAGCATTCGCCACCTGCATAAAATGCCGGGCCTGCGCTTCGTTGTCCGGCCCAAAGGCTGCGGCCACAGCTCGCAGGCGCTCGCCTTCAACCAGATAGAGTACCGCACGTTCCAGGCCAAAATGCTCACAGACAACGTGGGGAATGGTTTCGAGCAACCGCGATAAATCCAGGATCGTCTTTAACTGATTGGAAACCACATTCAACTTCGCCAACTGGTGAGCATGCGCTTCCAGTTCAGCCATTTTCTGGCGCAACGCGGTGGTCATAGTGTTAAAAGAGGCCACCAGTTGTCCGATTTCATCCTCACCAGCACTGGGGAGTTGATGATCCAGATCACCGCTGGCAACCAGAAAAGCACTGTTACGTAAGGCGCGGATCGGGCGGGTGATGGAGAGCGACATCAACGCCCCAACGACACAGATCAGTACCGCAGTGAGTAGTAGCAACACCAGCAGGTGTGTCTCAAACTGTTCCTGGCCGCGTGCAATTTGCTGCCCGGTATTCAGTGCGGGTTGCTCGATATGTACGGCGGGAACAATCAAGGCAACATTCCACTCCGTGGACATCATAGGCGCGAACGCAACATAGACCCGGCTATTATTATACGTGATTTGCGCAATACCCTGGCTACGGGCCAGCATCTGTTGGGCCACACTGCGCAACGCTGTGTCGCTGGTGGTCAACCAGTTTTCGGTGATAAACGGCTCATTCCAGCGCACATCATCGACCTCCAGCTCCGGATGCGCCAGCACTTCGCCGTTATAATGGATCAGCAGTGCATACCCATCGGTTCCGGTATCAATCGTCAACAAATCCTGTTTGATCGTATCGAGCAAAATGTCAAAGCCGACGACCCCGATGATCGTGCCATCAGCAGCATGGACAGGAGTGGCACAGGTTATGGTCAACATCTGCGTATTGGCATCGACATAGAGATCTGTCCAGAACGTTGCTTCATGGTCACGGGCACCAATATACCAGGGGCGCAGACGCGGGTCAAAGGGGGCAATTTCGCGCAAGTTCGCAATCACTTGCTCGTCGTCAAACACGATGACGCCACCCGCTTCGAGCGCCATATAGCCAATATTGATTAACGGATTGCCTTGCACCGTGGCGGAAAGCAGCGGTGCCAGGGCACGTGCCTGACGCACGGAAGGCGCATAACGGCTGAGCGATCGGGCGTCGGCACCAGTGGGCGCAATCCAGACCTCGACCTGATCGGTGCTGGGAACAACCGCATCCTCAGTCTGCACCAGATATTCGGCATAACGTGCCACACTCTCAATCTGCTGCTGGATAGCAATGAGTAACCGGTCATAAAGCCGGGCACGATCGGCTGCCTGCTGTAGCAGGGTTCGTTCGGCCTGCGCCCGTAGCGCATTGGCGCCCTCACTCACAACCGTGCTGCGTGCCCGCTCCAGTTGCATCAAGCTCAACCAGCCCACGAGCAACAGGGGTACCAACGCTAACGCCAGCATGAGTGCCAGAATTTTCTTGCGAATGCTTGACCGCAAGGAGAAAAAGCGGCCCATAGAGGTTTCTTTTTATGTGAATGCCGGTACTGCACCATAATGTACCACATACAACCATTGCAATCAAGAGGATCGAGATGAATATCGGTTTACAATGTTTCTCCCAACGACGTACCTGTTCTCCTCTGGGGGAAGCGCGGTCGTCAGCGTTCATGGTGCCCCCGGGAGCGCGGGCGTCCCGCCCGCCAGCACGCACGTGCGGGCACGCGGCCCACGCTCCCAGGCGGGCATGTTCCCTTGAGGGTGAACAGGTACCTAGCGACTCACGTTTGCAACAAACTCGCACTACGCATATACTGGGAAGACACACAGTTGCCATGATGTGCGCAAGTAGGAGTCCAGCATGGATTATGCTCTTGATCGTTTTGTTCGGGAGGTTGAGACTGCGATACGGTCAACCCAGAAAGTGCCAGAGGCGTTGATCGAACTCCAGACGCCACGCGCTACTATTCCGGCTGACCTGGCATTCCCGACTTTCCGGGCGGCAAAGACACTTGGTCTTGCACCATCCACGCTGGCCCAGGAACTGGTTAGCAGCGTGCAGCGTGCGCCGGATACACTGGTGGGTGCGGTTTCAGCGAGTGGGCCATTTCTCAATTTCGCGTTTGATCCAGGCCGCCTGGCGCGAGCCGTTATTACCGAAACCCTGACCTATGGCGACCACTATGGTCACGACGATCGCGGCGCTGCAGCAACGATTGTGCTGGACTATTCTTCACCCAACGTTGCCAAACGTATGCATGTCGGCCATATCCGCAGCACGATTATTGGCCAGGCGCTGGTCAATATCTTTCGGGCACTGGGATATCACGTTGTTGGCGATAATCATCTGGGCGACTGGGGCAAGCAGTTCGGGGTTTTACTGGCAGCGATTAAGCGCTATGGGCGGCCAGCGGCGCACACGGAAGAACAACTGGGGCAACTCGAAGCGTTGTATGCCCGGTATAGCGCCGAGATGCAAGACCTACCTGAACTTGACGAGGAGGCACGGCGCTGTTCGTTGCTGCTAGAACAGGGCGATGCCGAAGCACGTGCGCTCTGGCGGTGGTGTGTTGAGACCACGCTGGTGGCGAATCAACGTAATTATGATCGCCTGGGCGTGCAATTTGATCATGTGCTGGGCGAGAGTTTCTATGAGTCGCTCCTGCCGGAGGTCATTCAGGACGCCCTCGACAGTGGCGTGGCCTATCGTGATCCCGGTGGCGCGGTCGTGGTTCAACAGGTCGATCAAGGGCTACCAACATTTTTACTGCAGCGTTCAGACGGTGGGACGTTGTATCAAACACGCGATCTGGCGACGATCAAGTATCGCCAGCAGACGTTCGCCCCCACGAAAATAATCTATGTGGTTGAACAACGGCAGGAACTACACTTCCGCCAGCTTTTCGCAGCCGCACGGGCCCTGCGTTATGTTCCACCTGAAGTCGATCTGGTGCATGTTCAGTTTGGGACGATTTTCGGCGCGGGTGGGCAACCACTTTCGACGCGCAAGGGCAATATGGTATATCTACAGGCACTCCTCGATGATGCCGTGGCGCGCGCCCGGACTATCGTTGAACAGAAGAACCCGGATCTGTCGGTGGCAGAAAAAGACAGCGTGGCCGAAGCAGTTGGGATCGGAGCGGTGATATACAACGATCTTTATCAAGATCCACGGCGCAATATTACCCTCGATTGGGAACGGATGCTGTCGGTTGAGGGGAATAGCGCCGCCTATTTGCAGTATTCCTATGCCCGCTGTCGTTCGATTCTCCGCCGGGCAGCGCAAGAAGGAGACGCAGATGTTGCGCAGGCCAATCACACGTTTCAGCTCGCTGAGGAGCAGGTTCTGGAACTCCTGATCCATCCAGCAGAGCAGCGCTTGATCAAGCATCTGGCACGGTTGCCCGAAGCCATCCGTGAGGCGGGTACACGCTATGCACCCTTCGTGATTGCGGAATGGTGTTATACGACGGCGCGCGAGTTCGGAGTGTTCTTTGAGCAGTGCGCCGTTCTCAAAGCCGAAACGTCTGCCTTACGCACGGCCCGCCTGGCCCTCGTGGCCGCAACTGCCCAGGCGCTCAAAAATGGTCTGCGCTTGCTGGGCATTACCACTCCCGAACGGATGTAATATGCTGAATTTCGCATCTATTCGCACGCTGCTGTTTGATATGGACGGAGTGTTATATCGCGGTCAAACCAGGTTGCCGGGCGTACCCGAAATCCTGGAGTTTTGTCAGCAGCGTGATATTGCCTATGCCTGTATTACCAACAATGCCACAATGACGCCGCAACAATATGAGCAGAAACTGGCACAGATGGGAATTGCTATGCCCGGCACCCGCATACTTACGTCGGCACTGGTTACGAATCGCTACTTGCGTGACACCTATCCACCGGGCACCACGATCTATGCGATTGGGATGCGTGGGCTGACGGAAGCCCTGTTTGACGATGGCTATTTTGTGCCCCAGGCGGAGCGGCCACACCTGGTTGTGCAGGGCGCTGACTTTGAACTCACCTACACGAAGCTCAAGCTGGGCTGCCTGGCGATCCGGCATGGGGCACGCTTTATTGCTACCAATCCAGACCGTACCTTCCCTACCGAACAGGGACTAATACCAGGCGCGGGCGCAATTATGGCGGCACTCCAGACCGCTACCGATGTGGAACCGCTGGTGATTGGCAAGCCGCAACCGACGATGTTTCGGATTGCCCTGGAGTTGCTCGAGCGTGTGCCAGAGCATACACTCGTGATTGGCGACCGGCTCGACACAGATATTGCCGGCGCACGTCAGGCTGGTCTGCGCAGTGCCCTTATGCTCAGTGGCGTAACGGGGCGTGCTGATCTGGAGACAACGCCGCATCAACCCGATGCGGTTTTTGAGGGATTGCCACAACTGCTTGCAGCCTGGCAGTCTGCAGACGAGTATGCTGATGACAATCAGTAAGCTTTCAGCACAGAGAAAAATGGAACAACCACAGCAGCAGCAACTAGCAGAGGAAACAGCGCCAGCAGCGATCTGCTTGATCGCCTATCAACGCCAGCGTGTGCGGGAACTGTTGCGTGACTGGTCACCACAACGCCTGTGTGCTGCGCTACTGGCGGAAGCCGAGACAGCAGAGTTGCTCCCGGATCAGCAGCGAGCAGGGTCAGTACCAGGTCTCCTTCGCCGCTTGAATGCCGAGCAACGCCAGGAATTGCACACGCTGCTGCAAGCGTGGATGCAACGTGCGCTGGGTGTGTTGTCGCTCCGTGATGCACTGCTGGTCGATCCTGTGCGGGGTGCGCGGGTCTATGATTTGTTGTGTACAGCGCTGACGGTCGAACAGCACCCACTGCCAGCCTGTAACCAGTTTATATTTCACGCTACAGCGCATGCCGAATTGACGCCGCAGCAGGTACGTCGCCTGCTGGTCGCGCAACATACGCCCCCTGTTCATACTACGGAGACAGGCGGTTATAGCACACTGCCAGGTACGCTCGATGCGTTTCTGGCACGCGCAGAGCAGGATGATCTGGGATTAGTTGTACATTATGTCAACATGGAGGTACCCGCAGTGAATCAAGCAGTTTCAGGTGTATCGAGTGCCTATCCCTTACCCAGAGATCTCGACACACTTTTGCCACCACCGCCACCAGCCTTCACCAGAACGGTGCAGCGCTTTGAACAACCGACCGGCGGGCGGCGTCTACTGGCGATGGCGCTGGCACTGCTGGGGGCAGTGCTGCTGATCTGGCCTTTACTGATGGGCCAGATCCCAACCCAACCCGCTGGCTGGCCGCTGGCGCTGCTCACGCTGGCGTTGATGATTGGCATTAAGGCACGCTGGACAGGCTATAGTGGGGCATTGTGCCTCTGGTTGGTACCAAACTTGCCCGGCTTTCATCATGATACGATTATTACTACCCTGTGGATTGGCATTCCACTGATGGCGGTAGGTATTGTATTGCTGACACTGGATCGACACGTGCGGGCAATGTGGCGGGCGGTCTGGTGGTGGTTGTGTGGACGCGACTCTTGATCGGTTTCGACGCTACCAAATGCTTCCCACGCCCTCTCAACAGGGCCAGGGATAGCGCCTGGATATATACAAGGAGAGTTATTTATGGCTTCTGGAACAACTTCAGACCTGCGCAACGGTATGGTTATTCGCTATAATGGCGAATTGTATCAAGTCGTTGAATTTCAGCACGTCAGTCCTGGCAACTGGCGGGCTTTTGTGCGCATGAAGCTGAAGGGACTGACGACCGGCAAGGTGATTGAAGATCGGGTGCGGGCTGGCTCCGACATCGAGATTGTGCGTATTGAGCATCGGCCTATGCAATTTCTGTATGCTGATGGTGACAGTTTTGTGTTTATGGATAACGAGACATTTGAACAGTTGTCCGTAACAGCCGATATGGTTGGCGATAACGCACGCTTTTTAAAAGACAACGAAACGGCCAATCTGGTCTTTGATGATGATACCAATACGCTGCTTGGTGTGGAACTGCCGACATTTGTCGTACTGACGGTCGTGGAGACGACAACCGCTGTGCGTGGCGATACGGCAACTGACATTAGTAAACCGGCTACACTGGAGACTGGCGCGGTCATCAATGTCCCCGGCTTTGTGAATGAGGGTGATCTGATCAAAATTGACACGCGTACTGGAGCATACATGGAACGTGTGCGCGAGTAAGTTCTGGCCCGCCCACCCCGCAGCCAGATACGCGATACGACCCCCAGGGACAGTATAAGGCCCTGTCTGTCCTTGTATGACTCACCGCTGGGTACCGACGCTCCGTGTTGTACATGGTCAATACGGCGGCAGCATAGCTGCCGCGCCCCATACAACGATCTCCGGGCGGGGAGCTGCGATACCCCCAAGTCAATACAGCGGCAGCATGGCTGCCGCACTTCATACATTGGGGGGCATGGGGGCACCACGCCCATCTGCAGTCAACACAGCGGCAGCATGGCGGCCATCCTACACCCGAATGTGTCATAATTGCAATCTAAAACCCTCTTGTCCGCGTAAATAATCGGGGGTATAATACAAAAAGTAGACAAGAGCTTTGCAAAACATTGACAAATAATGTTCAAACAATACACCCAACTTGTACGATTGAGATCGAGGTACAGCACCTGGCAAGCACCATACAGTCAGTACATTTGCAACTCTGGTCTTCAAAAAACTTCTGAATGCTTCCTAAATCTTGACTATTTCTGTCTTCATGCAACCGGTTTCTTATAGTATGCTACTCTTATGCTTTGTGCAAAGCATTGGGTAAGGCAGTTCTGTCCAGGTTGTGACGTCTGAGCGTCGCGGCTTATCACCGTTGAAAAAAATAATCTGCTATGGAGTGCGGCAGCCATACAGCCGCCTGCCGCAACGGAGATCTGACCTGGACTGAGACTTCGGTCGTGTGTGTATTCGGATGGAATGGTCAGCGTCTATAAGCCGAGAGGCTTGTTCACAACGCTGGTAGGGTTGCGCTATCTTGCCATATAGTGACCTGTTTCAGCGTATACATGGGAGGCTATGGTGTTCACGGGACAGGCTATGCACACCATACGTCCTGCCAATAGAGTCCCAACTGAGCGAAAGAGAAGGTAAAGTCAGGGCTGATGAATCCCTTCGCTACTGACATTAGACCGTGATTGTGTCCTGCTTTCATTTGTTATCAGACTGAGAGCCTCAGAAAGAAGAAGAACTATGAATTTGTCGCGCAATGTGCTGGCTCACGCACAGCCACTGACACTGTATCCAGAGGTATTGCATCGTAGTGATCGCCCATCTAGTGTCAAAAATACCCATTCCCACTATCAGTTGCTGGACGCGGTTTCTCACGTCGATCTCAACCTCCTATGCATGCAGCGCGATCTGGCAATCGCTTTGAGGACGACCAACAATCAGGAGGAGGCATTATACCAGATTATGCAAGCCGTCCTGCAGATAGAAGGCATCGATTGTGGCGGTATTTATCTGGTTGACCCACAGACTGGCGACCTGCAACTGGTTATTCATCGTGGCTGGTCGGCCCAATATGCTGCAAGTGTCGCCGCCTATACCCGTGACTCGTGGCAAGCCGACCTGATCCAGCACAGCTTGTCGTCGTATGATCGATATACGACCATGCTTCAGCCCACCCCGGAGGAACTGCAGAAGGAAGGATTATTGACTCTGGCGGTCATCCCTGTCCACGATCATCAGAATCGCATCCTGGCGGTTTTGAAAATCGCTTCGCGCACCCATCAGCTATTACCAACGACAACACGGTTGATGATCGAAGCTATTGCGGCACAGATTGGCGGCACGATGGCCCGGATTGCAAGCGAGCGGGCGCTCCACGCTACGTTGCAAGAGCTTGAGATGCGTGTTGCTGACCGCACTGCGCAACTGACGGTTAGCAACAGGTACCTCGAAGAGTCACTGGCTCGTCTGCAAGCGGTGGAGCAAACCCACCAGCGTCAGATCCAGCGGTTGGCAACCTTGCGCCAGATCGATATGACCATCATTGCTAATCTTGATCTGCGGGCCACACTCACCATGGTGGTAGATTTGATCCGAACCAGTCTTGAGGTTGATGCGGTGAGTATCCGTCTGTTCAATCCCTATACCCAGGCCTTCAATTATATTGCCGGACAGGGATTTCGCACCATCCTTCCGCACCAATCGCACCTCTGTGTGGCACTCGATTGTGCTGCATGCACCCTGCCGCAGTGTGAATCTCGCTCTGTTCCTGGCACGGATTGCCCCAACTGTTATTCGCGCAGCACTTTCCTGCAAGCCGAAGAATTCAGCACCTGGTATAACATACCGTTGCTGATCAAAGGTGATGTCAAAGGGGTGTTGGAAGTATTTCATCGCACACCACTCGCGCCTGATGCAGAATGGATACATTTTCTGCATACGCTGGCCGGGCAGGTGATGATTGCACTGGCAAGCTGTGAATTATTGCACGATCTACAACATACGACCCAGGAACTGGAAACGGCCTATGATGCGACTATTGCAGGGTGGGCCCGAGCGCTTGAACTCCGTGACGCCGAAACGGAGGGCCACAGTCAGCGAGTTACGACGATGACGCTGAAACTGGCGCGGGCGATTGGCCTGGCGAACGATGAACTGGTGCATATTCAGCGTGGAGCGTTGCTGCACGATATTGGCAAAATGGCGGTGCCCGATCATATTCTTCAGAAGCCAGGAGCGCTGAGTGCCGAAGAGCAAATGGTCATTCGTGAACATCCAGTGACCGCCTATCATATGCTGTCGCCCATTCACTTTTTACAGCCAGCACTCGATATCCCCTATTATCATCACGAAAAATGGGATGGCACGGGCTATCCGCATGGGCTGAAAGGTGAAGCGATTCCCCTCGCCGCTCGCCTGTTTGCGGTGGTCGATGTGTGGGATGCCTTACGCTCGGATCGGCCCTATCGCCCGGCCTGGGCCGCCGCCGATGTATGTGCCTATATTCAGAGCCAGGCTGGAACACACTTTGATCCACATGTGGTAGAGGTTTTTCTAGCGCTGCTCAAACACGAAGAGATCGGGCTGTCATGAGGCATATCGCCAGCCTAGATCAATGGTGAAGATCGGGCGTTTCGGCTTGAGCCTGGGGCTACCTCCATACCGGCTCAAGCCGTCCAGGTTACAATCAGTGCCGGGTCTCACCGATTCTCCCGTCCCGATCTCTCCGCCACATCCGCCGCGCCCTACCGCAACCGAACCAGGGTTCCCAGGGCCAGTTTCATGGGCCTGTCACCATCTATCGCGGCAATCAGCCAGTCGCGCTGACCCGGCCCACGCCGCGCTGCTGGTGCGCGCCGCCATGCGCCCGCAGCGCCCGCATCGTCATTACAGCGTGTGCATCAATGCCGGGCAATGCATTCAACGATCGTAGGGGCACCTCTGGTGGGTGCCCGCATCGTCCCGTATCGCCCCGCCATGTCCCGCAGCGCCCGCAATACCCGCCATTGTTATGCATTGCAGCGCCCCGCGATGCCCGCCATGCCCCGCATTGCAGTTTCAGCAAGATGGTTCGCTTTGCCATGGCATGGCTCTGGCATAGGAGCGCATAGCGTTGCCATACCCTCTGCCAGAAGTCGTAGACGCGCATCCCCCGTTCGTTGCTGAAATCCGTCTTCCCTTCTATCGTTCGGAAGGAGTGATCCAGGCTATTTTTTGGTATGCTACCAAGGGAACCCTGGATATGTAAGACACTCGGCAGAAGCGAGGTATGTGATGCTTTCTCCGCGCTGGCGCAGTATTCTGCGTGACCTGTGGCAAAACAAGGCCAGGACGTTGCTGGTGGTACTCTCGATTAGCCTGGGCGTCTTTGCCATTGGTACCATTGCCCAGATGGCGTTCCTGGTGACAGACGATCTGTCCGCCAGTTATGCCGCCGTCCATCCAGCGCATGCGACGATCTATACCGCTGACCCATTCGATAGCGAACTGGTGCGCGTGGTGCAACGAATAGATGGGGTGGCAGCAGCGGAAGGGCGGCGCGGTGTGGTGCTACGTTTCCGGCATACTCCGAACGATCCCTGGCTACCGATTGAGTTGACCGCGCTGGAAGATTTTGAGGAGATGCAGCTCAATCTGGTGCGTCCCGAGGGCACCTTTGCGTTTGACCCGCAACGCTGGCCAGCCGGCGCATGGCCGCCACCCACCAACAGTATCGTGATCGAGCGCACCTCGCTGCTAGTGGACTACCTGGGGCTGGCGCAGGCTCAACTGGGCGATACCATCCAGGTGCGCACCGCCGACAACCGTCAGCGTGAACTGCCGCTCTCTGGCGTGGCCTACGATTTTGCACGCCTCCCGGCTACGTTTGCCGGGCGAGCCATTGGGTATGTCACCTTTGATACCCTGGAATGGCTGGGGCAGCCACGCTATTTCAACGAACTCCATATTCGCGTAGAACCGCCGCTTGACTCGGCACAGATCCAGCAGGTCGCCAGTACCGTGCGCAACCGGATCGAACGTAGCGGGCGCGAGGTGACACGGGTAGAACAACACCAGCCGGAGAAGCTGCCCCTGCATGATTTTTTTCAGGCGCTGACCCTGATCCTGGCAGTGACGGGTGTGCTGGCGCTGCTATTGAGCCTGGTACTGGTGGGCAATACCGTGTCGGCACTGATCACGCGCCAGGTGCGGCAGATTGGCATTATGAAAGCGATTGGTGCCCGCACCAGCCAGATCATCCAGTTGTACCTGGGCATGGTGCTGCTATTCGGCCTGCTGGCACTGCTGCTGGCGCTACCGCTGACACGCTATGCCGTGAACTTTTTTGTCGAGTTTCTGGCCTTCTTCCTGAATTTTCAACCATCAGATGTACGCCTGACACCACCGGCCCTACTGCTCATGGCCGTCACCGGGCTGTTGCTACCGCTGCTAGTAGCCCTGCTGCCAATTATAAACGGGACACGGGTGTCGGTGCTGGCCGCGCTGAACAGTTCTGGTGCAGGCGCAGAACGGTTTGGTAGTCGGTACCTCGACCGGTTGCTGCAGCGCGTGCGGGGTCTGCCGCGCCCATTGTTGCTGGCGCTACGCAATACCTCGCGCCGCCGTATGCGCTTTCTGCTCACGCTGCTCACCCTGACGCTGGGCAGTATGCTGGTGATGGCGGTACTCAGTGTGCGGGCCGCCCTGTTTTTGACCTATGACGAGATTATGGCCGCAGCGCGGTATGATGTTGAGGTGTTGTTTGAACGCCCCGAACGCACGCAGCACATTATGCAGATCGCCCGGCAGGTACCCGGCGTGGTCGTTGTGGAAAGTTGGAGCAATGCCAGTGTCTACCGCGTTCGGCCCGACGGCTACGAAAGCGCTCTGTTCGATCTGATCGGCCTCCCGGCGGCGACCGATCTCTTTCAGCCCGAGGTCGTTAGTGGACGCTGGCTGCTACCGGCAGATGAGCGGGCGGTTGTCATTACCACCCATCTGCTGGCCGAAGAACCTGACCTCGTGCCGGGTACCGTCCTGGAACTGGCAACCAGGCCCAATCAGACCGAGACCTGGACGGTGGTCGGGGTCATCCGTAGCCCATTGCCGCTGCCGATCCTGTATGCAAACTATGCGGGCGTGGTGCGCGTGCTGGGTGAGCCAGACCGCGCTCGCAGCATGCGCGTTACAACGCAGACGAGCAGCCCCGCTATGCAAACGGCGGTCGCCGAGGCGTTGCAAGTCCACTACGAGGCGGTGGGGGTGCGGGTGGCGGCTGTGCAGACCCAGGCACAACTGCGGGAACAGAGTACCACCCTGTTTACCATTATCACCGTGTTTCTGTTAAGCATGGCCTTGCTGGTGGCTGGTGTAGGTGGGCTGGGACTGATGGGAACACTCAGTATTAATGTGCTGGAACGCACACGCGAGATCGGGATCATGCGTGCCATTGGTGCCGGTGACGCTCAGGTGCAAACCATCGTTATCAGCGAGGGTCTGGCGGTGGGTCTGTTAAGCTGGTTGATTGGTCTGGTACTGGCGCTGCCACTAAGCGGACTGCTGTGCTATGGCATCGGGCTGGCGCTGCTACAACTACCTTTGCAGACCCATTTTGCCTGGGAGGGGGCGCTGATCTGGCTAGGCGGGCTGCTGTTTATTGCCACCACCGCCAGTACGTTCCCGGCGATGCAGGCCACACGCCTGACGGTACGCGACGCACTGGCGCACGAATAGGCGACTGGCAGCAGAGTGGTTTATAATAGACAGGACGTATGCCGTGGGATCGCCCGGCCCGCGAACGGGCGAGCTACGGGTGAATGAAGCCCGCCAGCGCGGGCTGAAACATAGGACGACTATGCGGTCTTTGCGTGGCTGTCGCCCGACGCTTCCGCGTCCAGGCACACGTGACCGTGTAATTCCGGTCATAGAGTCACGGACAAGTACGAATGCTTGTTCAGCACGACTAGTACAAAAGGGCCTAAATACCTCCATACGTTGTACGTCATCCTGAGCGGAGGCGTAGCCGGAGCGAAGGAGCTGGGATACCATCAGAAGGCGAGATTCTTCGCTGCGCTCAGAATGACAAAACCCTGGAGCTATTTCCGTCATCGTGTACTAGCCAGGAGTGTCAGGATGCTAGAGCCAATGCACGAGATTCTACCTGCCCAATCGACCAACAGCGACACCCGCGCTGCGCTCACGCAACGCATACAGACCTGGCTGGCGCAGCGCGGCGTACGAGCGCTGATCTTGATCTCCATCGCAGTGATTCTGCTCACGTTGGGAGACATCATCACCAGCCACTTCCCCGGTGCTGCCGACTGGCGGGTGTATGCCACCATCCTGATCCTGGTGGTACTGCTGGCGCTGCGCATTGGCTGGGAGAACGTTTTGCTGCGCATCGTGAATGAAACATACATCAACCAGGTGGTCATCTTCAGCAGCAGCGTGCTGGTGCTGCTGGCGCTCTGGTTGAACCACAACAATACCATGCTGATTGGCTATCTGTTCCCCGTGCTGGCGGCAGAGGCGGCGGTCACTTTACGGGTACGCACTACTGGTCTCCTGATCAGCGGGTTACTGGCGGGCTGGCTGTTGCGGCAAGTGCAGGATGGGGTGTCTATGGCCCAACTTACCGATGAAACATTCGCGCTTACGCTGGGTGTGGCTATCACGGCTGCCTTTGCCAGTGCCGTCCGGTTTTATCTCGAACAGGCCGAGCGCATGCAACAATTGAATGCCGAGTTACTGGCATCCCAGGCACGCGAACGCGAACTCGCAGTGGCCGCAGAGCGGGTGCGGCTGGCACGTGACATTCACGATGGTCTGGGACATCACTTGACGGTTCTGGCGGTGCAACTGCAGGCAGCCGAACGCTTGCTCGAACGTGATCCGTCCCGCGTGGCTGCGACCCTGGCGCTGTGTCGGGCCGAGACGCAGACCGCGCTGGCAGATGTGCGCCAGAGTGTGGCGGCGCTCCGCCAGTCACCACTGGATGGACGCTCACTGGCTGCGGCACTGGACAAGTTGACACACGACTTTTCGCAGGCAGCAGGAATGCAGGCCTGTCTGATCCAGCAGGGATCAGCGGTGCCGCTCTCCTCTTCAGCCGGGTTAACCATTTATCGCACCGCCCAGGAGGGGCTGACCAATGCCCAGAAACATGCGCTGAACGCCACGCAGGTGACTATCACGCTGGCCTATACTGCCATGCAGGTACGACTGACGGTGCAGGATAACGGCGCACCCGTACCACCGCCGACACACCCGCATGGTTTTGGGCTGGCCGGGCTGCGCGAACGCGCCGACCAGCTAGGGGGAACGTTGCAGGCCGGGCCGCTGTCGCCCCAGGGCTTTCGGCTCGAACTGCAGCTACCGCTATCCACACCATCCACAACAGGAGCTACAACATGATTCGGATCTTGATTGTTGATGACCAGTTGCTTATCTGCCAGGGCTTTCAAACCCTGCTCGAACTGGAAGATGATATGCAGGTAGTGGGGTTGGCTCACAACGGCGAGGCTGCGCTGGCGGCGGTGGAACGCGATCAGCCTGATGTGGTATTAATGGATGTACGCATGCCGATGCTGGATGGTGTGGCCGCCACACGCCTGATAACGCAGCGTTTCCCGCAGGTAGCGGTGCTGATCCTCACCACCTTTGACGATGACGAGTATGTTTTTGAGGGACTGCAGGCCGGGGCACGCGGCTATTTGCTTAAGGACATCAGCAGCACGGAATTGATCCAGGCTGTGCGCACCGTGGCAGCGGGACAGGGGTTGGTGCAGCCGAGCATTGCCCGCAAGGTCTTTACAGAATTCTCGCGCCTGGCGACCATGGACAGCCGCGCCGCCACGCAATCGCCCGCGAGTACGCTGCTCACTGAGCGTGAAGCCCAGGTGCTACGGGCGATGAACGAGGGACTGTCGAACCGCGAGATCGCTACCCGGCTCGTGATCTCCGAAGGCACCGTCAAAACGCATGTCTCCAATATTCTGGGCAAGCTCGAAGTACGCGACCGCACACAGGCCATTCTGAAGGGCCGCACGTTGGGCTTGCTGCATTGATGCGCCCGCGTCGTACCCGACGTAGATTGCGCGTAGACGGGCCAGGTGAACTGGACAGACAGGACGACTGGTTCCGGCGCTCTGCAGGGTCTGAAAACCTGGCCGTGTTGCGCCATATTGTACTCAACCTCTTGCAGCAGGATCGCTCTTCCAGGCGGAGTATGAAGCAATGGTGTGCGCAACATCACAATGTACGTCCTGATCTATAATGAGGCAGGTTCGATGTAACCGTTCAGGGGAACGTTCGCCAGCGGGGGTTGCGGGGG
>CALANA010000069.1 GCA_937925925.1 uncultured Chloroflexales bacterium
GGGGGCCGCAGGCCCCCGCGCAACCCCCACCGGCGAAAGTCCCCCTGAACGGTTACCATCTTAGTAATGGATATATCATCAGAAATAGCTTTATTTGTGATTTTAATCGAGGCTATTCTCTGCTAAAATTATGGTACTGCCTGATAAAGGTTGAACATCCCATCAGGATACGCGCCCAACCCGAGTCCTGGCTCCAGTCGGAGCTGTGTTACCACAGCAAGCCGTAGCAAGCCGTAGGCGGTGGTTGTCGCACTCGCTAGCTGAACTCTCATTGGCCTTTACTCCAGTTTTTTGTTAATAGAGGCGTACTACAGTCAAATATAGACTATCATTGTATCATTAATTAGGTGTTATTTACCGGTACCTATACCTGCTGCGTCTACTATCTTATTAATCTGATGTTAATCTGGATATAAGCGTTGAATGGAGCGGGCCTTTTTGACAAAAGGATAACTCAGTACTAGTATAGCTTCTCAATACTGGCATGGTCGCTCTTTCAAAAGCCTGTAATTATGAAAGGTTTTCGTTATATAGCAATCCTATCCCAATTGTCAACTGGCGTCCAGGCTTTAGCCTGGACGGAGTATACTACCCGGCTGATGGACGTTGAACCATAGCTTTGTACCAGGTTGCCGGAATTGGAAGCCTTTCCGATATATGTAGGCTTGCTATACGAACGAAACACAGACACTGAAGCAAAACGTCGATAACTTTTCACTGTGGTGTGCTACCGCAGAAGATCTGGCAGTTTGCCATCTTCTCACGTTAAGGAGGAATCTATGTTGAAGCAACAGCGATGGATGATGACCATAGTGGCTGGGGTTCTCAGCCTGTTCATTATTGCCGGATTGGGCATGAGTCTCAGTCGTAGAGGGATGGCCGAGGAGGAATTTGTTTCCGATGAGCCGACGCCGGAAGTGTTTACCTATCCCGATGAACCGCCTACCCCCACGCTGGCTCCGCGTCCCACGGATGTTCCCCAACCGGCTGCAACCGTACTCTTTGCGGATACATTTGAGACACCAGATGCCCTGGCTCAATGGGAATTTGTCGATCTCGGTATGGCCGAGGTTCTGGCTCATCTCCCCGATCAACGGTCGGTATGGGTGATCGAAGACGACCAATTGAAGCAAGATTTGACGGCGCAGGCGCGTAATCCTAGCATCCAGGAAACGCTGGCACTCACCGGACTGGCCGAGTGGACAGACTATACCATCACGGCCAAGGTCTATGATCGGCAGAATGCGACCTTCGGCCTGGTGGCCCGACGGCAAGGCGACTCGTTCTATCGCTATCGGGTGATTGCCGATATCTATGAAGCCACCCCCAAACATGTCCTGGAGGTCGTCGTTGACGGCGTGGCCACGCCGCTGGTTGAGCTTGATGCTCCTGGGTATGAACAGTATCGCTGGTATACGGTCGCCTTGAGTGTCGTTGGCCCCACACTGCGCGTCACATTGGATGGGGACGTGGTGGCCGAAGCGACGGATACGACGTTGACGGCGGGCCAGGCCGGGTTGTATACCCGTGCGCTCGGCGGCATCTTTTTCGACGATGTCACGATCACCGCTCCCTAAGACGAGGATACGCTGCTGCTCTGGATGCAGAGACTGTCAGACTTCATTGGATCTGTGCCGAACGAAGCAGTCGTATCATGAGGGTCTCTGTTTGTGAATGTGATAGATACTAGTTTGGTGTGCCGAACAAGTTGCCTGTACCACGAATTTGCGCAACGCGCACACCTGTCAAAAAGGAAAGCTCAATGTCTCGTGTGCTTGTTATGATGATGGTTGGGGTGCTACTGGTAACTGCGGCGTTCCTTCCATCTGAGCAAAGTAGTGCTCAAAGCGATGCTCTCCGGGTAATTGTGCGTGATGCAGATATACCTGGTTCCAACAACGTGAAATACCCGTATATTGCGAGTTTTGGCAATACCGTACACGTCGCCGGTAATCCCGATCGCAAGGCTGCTCATTGGGACAAGGTAGATGTGGCCACGACATGGCCGGATCGAACCACGCTCGGCGATGCCCGAGGACAATCGGATTATGCCTCGGCTGCGGTGGCAACCGATGCCCAGGGAGGGGTGTATGTGATCTGGATTGACCGCGACTCGAGTCGCATGTATCTCCGCCGCCGACCTGCTGGCTCCAGCACTTTTGAGGATCAGCAAACCGTCGGTGGGTTTGTTGGCTTTGGCGTTTTCCCGTCGATTGCCGTGGCGGGCAATGGTCAAATCTTCGTCGTCTGGAACGATAATGATCGCTTTCGGTACCGCGTTTCATCCGATGGTGGGATGAGTTGGTCAGGTATTAGCGAAGTTTCGAATCGGCAGGCGGTGGGACGGGCGATGGTGGCTGCCGGAACCGATGCCAACGTACTCGTAGCCTTCTATTCCGAAGGTCAGGTCTTTGCAGCACGGTGGACAGGCGGTGGGTTTGTGACCGAGCGCGTGGATCGAGGCGGGAATTACTTTGCCGATCCCACTGCGGCGGTTGCCCCGAACGGCAATATGTATATTGCCTGGCGCGGAGTCAGCGATGGGGAAGTCTTCTTTGCTGAGCGCCAGGCCAACGACGACAACTGGCGTCCTCCTTCTCGGCTGGCACGAGGCGGCGAAGTTGGGAGTGCAGTATCAATCAGTACCGATGCAGAGAACAACCTGCATGTTTTCTGGCTCCGCGTGGGTGGCGAACTCTGGTACCGCTTTAAGCCCGCAAACGAACCCTGGCGTGATCCGATTCCGGCCGCCAGTGGTGGGTTTAATGTGCTGGGGGCAGGAACGGCAGTGGGACGGAGCTATGCCCATGCGGTGCATGAGGTCTTCACCGGTGCGGGTCTCAGAACGCGGTATACGCTGATTGATACCGGATTTAATGCCGGCCCCCCGCCCACCCCAACGCCGACCGTAACTCCAACACCGTTGCCTATTCCCACGGGCGAGCTACAAATCAATGATGGGGCCACATTTGTGAATACGGCGAATGTCTCGGTGCGTATTACGGCGACGAATGCAGATCAATATCGTCTGAGCAATGATGGGGTGAACTTTACTGAGTATGCCTCTCTTCCTGAAGGAGGCGTGGTACCGTGGGCGCTGGAACCGGCACCGGCAGGCACGAAGGCCTGTCTCAATCGTACCGTGTATGGGCAGTTGCGCCATTCATCCAATCCAGCTCAGGAGACGGCTATCCTCCAGGCTGCGATTTCAATTGATCCCGGTATTGATGCGGAGGTGTTTATCCGTAATCCGTATCATGCGGCCAATCCTACCGTCTATGATATGCCGCAAATGCAGGAGTTTGGTGTCCTGGGGGCCGCGCATGGCGATCCACGCTATACCCGTATTCCAATGGCATTTGTGGAAGCGCGTGGCCTGACAGGTGAGTGTAGTGGCTTGAATACCATCACGGTGAACAACTATACACCAGTGGGTATTCAGAACAACTACTTTGGGATGCCATTGGGCCTGGCATCAGGTGTGCCGAATGAGGGGCCGCATACCATGACCGTCACGCTCACCGATAATGCTGGACATCCACCACTCATAACGGAAGAGACGATCTTCTATGATGCTACCCCTCCCCAGGTGACACCGGGTAATGCCCGGATTGTAGATAGCTCTGGTCAGGAGGTATCGGAAACCTCTTCGGTCATCGTGAACCTGAGCTTTGAGAATATGGTTATCACCGACAATCTGTACGGACAAAATGGTGAGAACAAGCCATTCTGGGGAGTCTGGCTGGCGAACAGTCGCCAGAACATTCCCGCCGGGGATACGCAGTTGCTCAATGATAATCTGAACTGGTCTTCGATGGAGGTGCCGAATGCAACGAATGCCGGTAACAACACCTTCACCTTTACGGTGCCCTGGAGTATCTTGAGTGGTCTGCCAAGCAATCAGTGGCAGGGTGGCGCTACCTACTACGTGTATGCGCGGGTGCTAGATGGCGCAGGTAATCCTTCAACCCAGACAATCAAGTACGAGGTGACGTTGAGTCAGGACTTTGAGTTGCCAACTACTTACCTGCCGTTGATCCGGCGCTAAAGTTCGTGTTCTATCGTTTGGCGCACGCAAAGCGAATTTGCGTGCGCCAATTATGTTTGTATATTACGTCGTGGTGTTGACATAAGGATGAATATGACAGTTGCTCCAGCAGTGGTGCAACGGGTGCGCACACTGCAACATGTCGACTCAGGGTTGCTGGTCTTGCTGGGTCTCTTTCTGTTTTTGCTACCGCTGAGTACTCCGCGTATCTATGCAACTGACGAGGTACAATACTTCGCGTATTTGCGCTCCTTTTATTTTGATCGCGATCTTGATTTTCATAACGAGTACCACCACTTTGCTGAAATAGGACGAGCGAATGGCGATCTGGCGGTCTACAATGCCTTGCTCCGTGATAATCCTGTCGATCCGCCGCTCAACCCGCGCACGGGCAAATTGCGCAATGTTGCGCCGATCGGCGCGGCGCTTATGTGGGCACCCGGCTTTGTGCTGGCCGATCTCGGCGTCCGCATTGCCAATATGCTAGGGGCCAGCATCGCCGCCGACGGCTATTCGGCCCCCTACATCTGGGCCGTCTGCTTTATGTCGGCCCTCTATGCGCTGTTAGGATTGTTGCTCACGTACCGCCTGGCCCGGCGGTACACCAGTGTGTTTGCGGCAACGCTGGCAACGCTCACGGTCTGGTTGGCGACGCCGCTGGTGTTCTACACCTATATTGCCATGCCCTGGTCGCATGCGACCGCGTTTTTTCTGTTTGCACTCTTTCTCACACTCTGGCTGCATGGCTGGGATCGGCCACTTGCAACCCGGTATGCGCACCGCCCCTGGTGGCAGTGGGCACTACTGGGACTGGTGGGTGGACTGATGGCTATGGCCCGTGAACAGCTTGGTCTGTTGTTGCTCCTACCGGCTGTCGAGGGTGTTGTGGCCTATCTCTGGTTGGTGCGCAATCATCGCCGGGCTGATGTGCGCCAGTTGCTGCTAGGGCATCTTCTGTTCCTGGCTTGCTTGATACTGATGCTTATGCCGCAACTCGTGACGTATCAGATCCTTAACGGGCGGCCTTTGCCATCGACAACTGTCACCGATAAACTTGGTTCGTCGGCCTGGGTCAGTCCGCGCTTCTTCGATACGCTCCTGCATCCACGCCACGGTGCTTTTCTCTGGAGTCCGGTTTTGCTGCTGAGTTTGCCGGGTCTGTTCTGGTTGGGACGCCGCGACTGGTTGCTGGCGGTGCTACTGGGAATAGGATTTCTGGCACAGACTTATATTAACGGTACGTTTGGCTCAACCTGGCACCTCTCCGGGTCATTTGGCTTTCGGCGCTTGATCGAGTGTACGCCGATCTTTGTGCTGGGCCTGGCGGTCGTGCTGGACTGGGTGCGTGTGCGCACCGGTCAGTGGCCGCTGGTGGGCATAGCACTACTGCTCATTGGCTGGAACGTGGGCTTGATTGCACAGTGGACGGTGGTACGCCCGGAGTTGCGCAAAGGGTTGATCTGGGACGGGATGCTGACCTATCAGTTTGTCGAGGTACCGCGCCAGGTGCTTGACCAGTTGTATTATCTGGTGTTTGATCGCTGTCAACTGGTAAAGAACTGCTGAGTATGCTCTGCTACATCGCCTATCCGACCAGTCTGACGTTGCAATCGGCCAATGCGTTGCAGACCTATACGACGTTGCGTGAATTGCGTGCGCGTCGGCCCGATACGCTGGCCTTTATTCCGCGTTGGGGGCGAGAGCCGAGCCGTTTTGGTGCGGTGGGAGCCACGCATCTACCGCGCCCTGCTATCGGCAAGCTCTCGCGGTTGCATCGCTCCACTTTGCTCTACTACCTGGAACACACGCTGTTTGCCTGGATGTGTGCCGCTGCGCTGCTACGCAACCGATGTATGATCGAAGCCGTCTATGTGCGTCAGGTGGTCTGTGCTGCCTGGTGGAGCGCGGTCATCGGGCCGCGCCTGGGTATTCCGGTGATCTATGAAGCGCACGACCTCGAGTCGCGCAATCCCTCGCGGGCGAAGGAACGTTGGGCGCAGGGATTGTTGCACTTGCTGGATCGGGCGGCGCTTACGCAGTCGAGCGCGGTCGTTTCGCTAACGGCTGATTTTGGCCGCTATCTGGAGGCGATTGGCTGGCGTCAGGCTGGCGAGGTGTACGTGATACCCGATGCCTATGACGACCAACTCTTTGCGCCGCAGAGTCGCCTTGATTGCCGGGCACAGGTAGGCCTGTCCATAGATGCCGAACTGGTCGTGTATGCCGGTATGACCTTCGCCCACCGCTGGCTTGATGGGCTGTTAGCCGCCGTGTACCGGTTGCAAGCGGCACATCCCCGGTTGCAGGTGCTGCTGGTGGGCGGGCGTCCAGCCGAGCGAGCGGCGCTCCGTCAACAGGCGGCAAACCTGGGGTTATGCGTTACAGAGCAGACTGTAGATGCAGCAATCCCGGCTCAAACAGTGCAACGCGCTCAGGTCATACTAACGGGCGCACACCCGCAGGCCGATGTTGTGCGCTACCTGGGCGCAGCCGATGTGCTGGTTATTCCCGATACTGTCACCGACATGACCGCTTCGCCGCTCAAACTCTTCGAGTATCTAGCGTTGGGCCAACCGCTGGTGCTGCCAGATCTGCCGGCATTGCGCGAGATTGTACCAGGCACGCTGGCACACTACTTTCCCCGCCGCGATGGAGCAGGTTTAAGCCAGGCTCTGGCAGCGGCTCTGCAGTCCTGCCCCGATCCCACCGGTGCGGCAGCGCGGCAACGACTGGCCCAGGATTACACGTATGGTCGTCGGGCGGAACGGATCCTGGCCGCAGTGGAGCAGGTGATCGCGGCGCAGTAACGAGATGGGTGAGCGGTACATGCAGCGGGTACACTGGTACCTGTTGCTGGTACCGACGCTGCACGTCGGCACCAGCAGTCCAGGGAAGCATATCACATCCAGATCGCGTTACACAATCTCGATGTTATCCTTGCCACCATAAGCATTCCACCAGGGCTTCGCGCCTTTTGCCAGTACTTCGTTCAGCATCTGGATATTCTGTACACCGCGATCACTCAGCCAGTTCTCCAACGCAGACAGGCCTTCCTTGCCATAGATTGCAATACCATCCTGCCAGGTTGCACGGCCACACAATACACCGCTAAAGGACGTGCCAGCCTCTGCCGCCAGTTCCAGGGTCTCGCGGAAGACATCGTCTGTCACCCCGGCACTCAGGTAGATGAAGGGCTTTGTTGCTGCACTGGCTGCTTCGCGGAAGAAGTTCATCGCCTCCTGGCGGGTATAGGCGGCCTGACCACCCGCAAAACAGCGCATTCCTTCGACGAATTTTACATTAACCGGCACTTCAACTTTGAGGACATCCACCCCATAACGTGGCTTGGAAAACTCCTCCATGTAGGCCGTGACATATTTGGGCTTGACTTTCGCAAACTCGAGGCTCTTCTCATCACCAATGTTATCTTCGTAGGCCAGTGGCTCCAGGAAGAACGGTACGTCCACTGCTTTGCACTCGGCACCGATGCGCTCGATAAAGGCGTACTTGATCGAATTGATCTGTGCATCATCAAACGGATTGATATAGAGCAGCACCTTGATCGCATCCGCACCAGCCTCAACCAGGCGGCGCACACTCCAGTGATCGAGCAAGTCTGGCAAGCGACCCTTCACTGTCGCATCATACCCTGTCTTCTCATAAGCTAGCAGAACACCGGTACCCGGCGCACGCTGCTTAATCGCATCCAGGCCAAACTCCGGATCCATGAGGATCGCCGTCGAGTAGGGCGTAAGAATGCGCGTCACCGCCGTTTTGAACTCGCTCAGATCAGCAGCAGTGGCATCCTGGCCTTTGGCTTTGCCAATCGCCTTCTGCAGCGAGCCACGCTGATCCATGGCCGCCGCAGCAATAACGCCCTGTTCATTCGCACACGCCTGAATACCTTCGTACTTTCCCTTGCTTATCTGCACCTTCGCCATAAGCCTGTTCCTCCTCATAATTTGCAGTGGTGAGCCACCCGCAGGTTGGTGCATCAGGTTGACTGAGGTACGATGCTACCCCAACCCTGTGGGTTCCCGAACAAACACTGACTATTGTTGTCCGAACTCCTAGACCTCCCTATTATATACGTGTCGCTACAAAACGTAAAATCTGCAGGGTCGTGTGCGTGCTACGCAATTTTATGCACGCCGCCTCGTTTAGGTAGTAGGTGTTCGTCCTCAATGCTGTTGCTTTTCGTGCCACCATGCGCTATGATACAGACGCAATCTATGATTATTGGTCTTTCCGCCTATTGATTGACGCTGAGGAGGATACGCAATGCGAAGAGTCATTGGGGCATTTGCCTTTTTGATAGGTCTGATGATGGGAATGGTTGGAGGGGCTGCGCTGCTGGCATATGCCTATCAGGCGGCTGGTCTCTATCCACCTGATGATGCCACGATCAAGTTTATTGCGCGCGAGCGTGGCTGGTTGCGGGATGATGTATAGGGTGTGAAATAAATATGTGGGTTGATATAATATAAAGTGTAGTAGCAGTCTGCTACCTGGTGTGCAAAGAAGACACCTGGTTCTATGGCAATGATGCACGAAGGAGGTCGTATCATGGATCAGCAGAAACCCTGGCTGAAGTTTTATGAGAAAACGGTACCGCAGACCCTGGAGTATCCAGAGGTGCCACTCGATACGTTGCTCACCCAGTCAGCGCAGCACTATGCTGACCATATTGCTACCAACTTCGTGCTCAAATATATCCTGAAAGGCCGTTTTACCGTTGGTGGTAAATTGACCTACCGTGAATTTAACGAACTGGTGAATCGGTTCGCCACCGCATTGTATCAGATTGGCGTGCGCAAGGGTGATCGGATCGGTTTGATGTTGCCCAACTCACCGCATTTTCTGATCACATTTTTTGCGGCCATGCGGTTAGGAGCGATGATTGTCAACATTAACCCCACCTACACCAGCCGTGAACTCAAGCATCAGCTCGATGATAGTGGAGCTGAAACCATTGTCTTGCTCAATCTCTTCTGGCCCCGGTTGCGCGAGATCCAGTCGTCTACCACCATCAAGCGTACCATCGTGGCCCATATTTTTGATACGCTCCCGTTTCCTTCTAATCTGCTGGTCAAATTGAGTCAGCGTAAAGAAAAAGACTGGGTGACCGTCAAGCCCGAACACGACATTTTCTTCTTTGGTCATCTCCTCGAAAAATATAGTCCAACACCACCACAGATTACGGTGGTTCCTGATGATGTCGCACTGCTTCAATATACTGGCGGCACCACTGGTATGCCCAAAGCAGCCATGCTGACCCATCGCAATATGATCGCCAATGTGACACAGGTCAATGCCTGGCTGACGGATGGTCAGCGCGGCCGGGAAAAGATGATGTCGGCTATTCCGTTCTTTCATGTGTATGGTATGACGGTGTGCATGTTGCTTGGGATCTATCTCGGTGGTGAATTAATTATGGTGCCCAATCCGCGCCCGATCGACAATGTGATGAATATCATCCAGAAAGAGGGTGCCACGCTTTTTCCTGGTGTTCCAGCGATGTACATTGGTATTATTAACCATCCTCGCGTTCAAGAATATAATCTCACCAGCGTTCGAGCCTGTATTAGCGGCTCAGCCTCGTTACCGATGGAGGTGCAGGAGCGATTTGGGCGACTGACTGGCGGGCGGTTGGTCGAGGGCTATGGTCTGACCGAGGCCGCGCCCGTGACACATTGTAACCCGCTTTATGGTACGCGCAAAGCCGGGAGTATTGGTATCCCGATTGTCGATGTGGATGCCAAACTGGTTGATCTTGAAACTGGCGCGGATTTGCCGTTGGATACGGATCAGCAAGGTGAACTATGTGTACGTGGACCACAGGTAATGCAAGGCTACTGGGGGCGTCCCGAAGAAACGGCCAGCACTATTCGCGATGGTTGGCTGCATACCGGCGATATTTGCACAATGGACGAGGATGGCTTTTTCTATGTGGTCGATCGCAAAAAGGATATGATCATCGCTGGCGGATTCAAGGTGTTACCCCGTGATGTTGAAGAAGTGCTGTTTATGCATCCCAGGGTGCAAGAGGCAGTTGTGGCCGGTATTCCACATCCTGAACGTGGTGACGACACGGTCAAAGCCTTCATTGTACCCCGTCCGAATACCCAACCAACGGTTGAGGAAATCCAGGAATTTTGCCGTTTGCATCTGGCACCCTACAAGGTGCCGCGTGAGATTGAGTTTCGCCAGGAGTTACCCAAAACGGCGGTGGGCAAAGTGCTTCGGCGCGTCCTGGTTGCCGAAGAGCAGGCAAAAATGGCAGCAGCACAGCATGCTGCTCAACCGGCACATGTACCTGCTCGCCCGCAGACCGAACCAGCGCGGGTGTCGGGACAGGATCGTTAAAGATCATTCTGCACACCATGGCCAGCAGTACAAGCTGCTTCAGGTGCGACGCGGGAGCATCACACCTGGAGGTGCAGGTACACGAGACAGTGCTATTGGTGTTGTTCACCGCCCTGGGCATTCCCATACCCCGTATGCCGGGAGCCTGAAGGCTCCGGCTCCTCTCCTGTTACGCAGGCTGCTGAAGTGGCCTACGCTAGCTCTGGCAGGCTGGCTTCGCACCGCGAGAGCAGCTTCAGCCGCCGGGCTTGCAGAGACATGGATAAGGATAGTGAAACAAGGTTATACTTGCTGGTACCAACGTTCCACGTTGGCACCAGCGCTTCCACTTCGTTCGCCCACACTACTCTTTGTCTGGTAGTGATGTTACTGACCGCTGTGTCCCCCCGCTGGTGGTGAGATGGCGCTTCACCTGATCCCGTTCGCGCAGGGTCTCCAGAGTCATGGTTTCGGCACGTTCATCAAGATTGAGCCAGGTGGGGTGTAACAGGCAGGCATGACCCAGCACTTCCACTGCTTCCAGCACCAGAATGTCCAGGCTGAAACGCTGCAGTAACATGCTTCTGGTCTGCACCCCGGCCTTGCTGAAGGTAAACGTCGTGCGTTTCCACGTACCATCAGCAAAAATGGTATAGTGCCGGAACACCCCGTGATAGGGTGGGGCAAAGACGGCAAAGAGGCGCGCAGCCAGTTCCAGCGGGCCAGTCAGTACATCCTCTTTTGACCGGATGTCGTAGGCGACTTCGGGATCAAGACTCAACGCGAAGGGAATACGTCCCTTGCTCTGGATCAAGATCTGGTTCGCATCCAGGCGCTTGATCTGGATCAGCAGGGCGTTCAGTTGCAAACTCTCGCGCTCAATAAATTGAAAAGCCGCAAATAAGGCCTCGCGAAAATGGTGGGCCTGTTTCTGTACTGCTTCCTGCTGGGCCAGATCGATCTCCAGGCTCTGGTCAATTTTGCGCACGGCTTCTGATGCGCGTTGCTGGGTTTCCATACTCAACATAACAACCTCCTATGGTGTATACCAATGTGACTTCGCCCTTCCGCATCCGTTGATCCGTCGTACGCTTGCTCCTACGCCAACGATCCTTCCCCTGGAAAGCAATGTCGAGGTGGCGGAGCGGCGTTGCATGCAACGCCGCTCCGCCGACATCCCCTGTCTGGTGCGGCGCGGCGAAGCC
>CALANA010000070.1 GCA_937925925.1 uncultured Chloroflexales bacterium
GTGGCCGTGCCGTCTTCGGTGGCATAATCCACGCTAATCTCGCGGGTGCTAGGGTTGGACAGGCTGACAGTGAACACAAACGGCGTTGTCTCCCCACCCATGCCTTCTAGTTCCGTGACATTATCAATGGCGATGGTGGCGGCATCATCGTTCACAATCGTGCCGATACCCACACTTTTACCAATCGTGGCATTGACGGAATTGCTCAAGTTCACCACGAAGGTCTCATTATCCTCGTCGCGGTTGTCGCCAATAACGGGGACAATGATCGTGTGTGTGGTCTGACCAGGACTGAACGTCAGCGTTCCGGCGCGTGGCTGATAGTCGTTATCCGCCACGGTGGCTGTGCCATCCTGGGTGGCATAGTCTATCGTCACGGGCTTGCCACTGGCTGTGGACAGGCTGACGGTAAATGTGGCATTGACAGTATCAGGCGCGTTGCCCTCGATCACACTGACATTATTGATCGACAATTCAGGGGGGCCGTCGTTATCGTTGATCGTCACGATCAGCGGGTTCATGCCGCTAAGCGTAGCATTCGTCGCACTACTCAACGTTAACTCAATCGTTTCGTCCGACTCATCCAGCGTATCATCAATAATAGTGAGAGGAATGGTCTGATGGGTAGTACCAGGTTCAAAGATCAGCGTTCCATCAGGCAGATCATAGTCTGCGTCCCTGGTTGCGCTTCCGCCGGTCACGCTATAGTTGACCTGGATCGTCTGAGCGGAAGTCGTACTCAAGCTTACAGGAATGTCTACTGTCCCCACGTCTTCATCGACACTGAAATGGTTGACACCGAAGCGAGCCAGGACAGTTTCCGGCATATCGGTAGGCGTGGTGGTCGGGTCTATTCTGGGCACATCGGTAGGCGTAGCGGTCGGGTCTATTCTGGGCACATCGGTAGGCGTAGCGGTCGGGTCTATTCTGGGCACATCGGTAGGCGTAGCGGTCGGGTCTATTCTGGGCACATCGGTAGGCGTGGCGGTCGGGTCTATTCTGGCCGTGGGTGTGTGCGTTGGCTGGGGCGTTGCCGTCGCGGTGGGCGTGCGCGTTGGCTGGGGCGTTGCCGTCGCGGTGGGCGTGCGCGTTGGCTGGGGCGTTGCCGTCGCGGTGGGCGTGTGTGTTGGCTGGGGCGTTGCCGTCGCGGTGGGATTTCCACTGGCCGGGGGCGTGGGAGTAGCCGAAGGTACGCGCTGTACCGGAGCCGCCGGTAGCGTCGCTGTTACGATGGGAGTCGTGGTTGCCGTAGGAATAGACACTATTCTTGTGGGCGAGGCCGTTGCGCGTGCCGGTGGTATCGCGGCCACAACGAGCGGTGTTGATGTTGGCGTTCGTGAGCGACCCGGCGGTAACGAGGGCGGTAGTGGGGGTAATGTTGGCGTCGGGGTACTAAACCCACCGATAACTGCCACCGGAATCGTATCATCCCGGGGCAAGATACCAGAAATCGGCAGAGTGGGTGTGGGGTCGTCTGCAATAAGAGCTTCAGGATTATAGGCGGGCAAGCGCGGGCCGACTCCCCAGGGGCTATAATCGGCCTCACCAATCGCCAGCACACTGCGCGGGTAGGAAATGGCACGTGGCATCACCAGCCACAACGCCAGTTGCGAGATACCACACACCGCCAGCAGCGTGAGCAGCAAAATTGCACTGACCAGACCGATCAATATCGGTGGTCTACGCCGCGCTGGCAAAAGGTGTTCCTGATTGTTCGGGGCTTCCTGTTGCATGGGTAAACCTGAGTGTAAAACTAAATGTACTGCCCTGGCCTGGTGTACTGGTGACCCACACCCGCCCACCATGACGTTCAACCAGTTGGCGCACAATTGCCAATCCTAACCCGATACCGCGCTCCGACGAATTAATCCCCTCGTTCGTGCCCGAACCACGCGTAAAGCGCTGAAAGATCTGGTCATACATATCGGCAGGAATACCACGACCCGTATCAGCTACATCAACCCGCACAAACTCACCTTCGCAAACAGCATGGATGTTGATCGACCCGCTATCGGTATAGCGCCGCGCATTATCAACCAGTTGCAACACAATGATGCGCAGTTGATCTTGATCGGCCAGAACAGGTGGTGTTTCGCCTGGAATGGTGATGTTCAATTCCAATCCTTTGGCCTTGATCAGACTCTGGAGCGGCCAGACCGCCTCTTCTACTACACGTAAGAGATCGACCGGCTCTAACGTGAGGGTCAGCGAGCCGGAGTCGATATTCGCAATCACAATCACATTGTTAATCAGACTAGTCATATTAACCGTATGCTGGCGCATCGTTTCGATCACCATGCGCTGATCATCTTCCAATGCGCCCAGCAAGCCCCGCAATAGCAGATCGGTATTGCCGCGTAACACGGTGAGCGGTGTCCGTAGTTCGTGCGAAATCGTCGCAATAAAATTGGCGCGGGCGCGTTCAATCGCAATCTCGGTGGTCATATCCTGAAGCACACAGACATACCGCATCGTATGGCTCTCTGGCGTAACCACTGGCGCAATAGCTACCCGCACGATAAAGTCCTTTAATTTGTACAGATCAGCCGCACGGCGCGAGTCAAAGTCGGGCATCCCTTCCGTAATTTGCACTAGCGGCAATTCGCTGAGATACTGTGGCAGTTGTTCTGGATCATCACAACCAAGCATGCTGCGGAGTGTGCTGTTGAGTACCTCGATCTTGCCATCGGCATCACATACGACAATCCCATCGGTGATACTCTCGACAATGGCTGCCCGTTGGCGTGATTCGGACAAGACTGCCTGATAGAGCTGCAGCAAATGTTCGGTCATCTGGTTAAACGAAGCGGAAAGAACGCCGACCTCATCACGCGAGTGTACGTGACTGCGACGCCGAAAATTACCGGCCGTGACCGACCGTGCGGTCAGGACCAGTTCATTCAGCGGCGCGGTAATAATCCGGGCAATATAGACCCCCAGGGCAACGATCATGACCATGGCCAACAGCGTCAGGGTGATCATTGGGCCACGGGCGTCGGCCCAGGCACTGGTGACATAATCGCGGCCCAGTGCCGTCGATAGGATGCCAACCGTCATGTCCCGAATACGTAGTGGGGCATAGGCGAACTGATATTCACGTTCGTTGATGGTTTTAACATCAAAAGTGGCCTGACCTTCGGGTGCAGCATCCCAAAATAAGGTCAGCACGTTGTCCTGAATGTCAAGTACTTCTAGACCTGTGATGGGATGTGTGGTACTATTGAGCGTCTGACCCTGAATATCGTACAGAGTGACGATCGTTGCCTGTGATTGATCCCGTAACAGGGTGAGCAGGTTTTTAATCTGTAGCGCTACGATCAAGCCACCTACAATTTTATCACCCTGGCGTACCGGGGCGATGGTACTGAGATAGTAGATATTCGTATCGCTTAAGTGAATAATGCCAGCAAACTTATCACCGAGCGGGTCGCTGTCGGCAGCGAGAATGCGCGGAACGAACCAGGTGCTGGATAGATCCAGCGCCGGATGCAGGATATAGGGTGGATCGGCAGTTGGATCTGGCGCACGCTCCAGATCAGCCAGGGTCTGCCCGTGTTGATCAAACGCAATCAGCCGATCCAGGTTAACATTCGCCCGCAGGGTACCGGCGCGGAAATAGGGATCGAGCGCAGCTTCGAGGCCTGCCCGATCGCCAGCAGCCAGCGCATCTGCCACGGCTGGCGCACCTGTCCAGGGATTAGCGGCAGCGAACGCGACCTCATGCAAGAACTGGAGGTTGGCCCGTTCCTGATTAAGCAGTTCATCGCTGGCGATACGTGTGACTCCGGCCAGTTGATTGTCAAAACGTTCCTGCCACGAGTCAGCTACCAGGCTGAATGCAATCGTTGCGATCGCTAAGGCGACACAGAACGCCAGCAATAGAAAAGGAAGAATAATTTTGTATTGGAGTCGTGAGTACAACTCCTCAAACAGAAGGCGCATGGCCCGCGTTCCTTAGCGCAAGTGAGACCACCGGGAAATAGAGTCGGACAAGACGAAAACCAGGATGTACCGAAGAGTTCTTTGTACGCCTTATACCTTTGATTATAGTCTACTCATAGCCAAAAATCAATCAACGATTACAATCGTAGGTAACAGTTTCGTTATATTGACACGAGTTACGCGGTTCCCCTTCAAACAACCGTTTTCGTCTTCAGCAGAAGTGTCGAGGGAGTTGCTGCTGTGCAGCCAGATTGCCTGTTCCCTGCTATAATAAAAAGCACATAGCATAGTTGTCCTGTATTGAGATTGTATTGTAAACGGAGACTCACCGTGACACCATCAGAACAATCAGTTTCACCTACATCGCTTCCCGATCATATGTCTGCGGTGACGCTAGCGACTCTGAGTTTTACCAGTAGCCTGGATAACTATCATCTGAGCCTGCACAGCCGTAGTATGATGTTGAACCTGAGCTATTTGATCGAGGACTACGCCGCCAGCGCAACAGACACCCTATTAATTGCCGCCTTTCAGCGCTTCTCGTTCTATCGCCACCAGCTTGCGCGTTACCGTCGGCTAGCACCGCGTTGTCGCCACGTGTATGTCATCGGTATGCCAGACGAGAAGCCGCCCGAGGTGGCGAATGTCACCTATGTTCCGATCGAAGCCACATGGCCGCTGATGCATGAGTGGGTTGTGATTGCCGACGGGCCGACCTGCTGTATTGCGCTGTGTGCCCGTGATAACAAGCAGTTGCAACCTGCCCATCGGACAGAGCATTTTCAGGCTTTGTGGACAACCAGTGTGTCGCTGGTTGATCATGCGGTTACATCCTTCTTTATGGCGATTGGGCAGAGTCCACCGGTCATTGACCGCGATCCCCACATGGTAAACCAGGCCGTTGTTACGCCCCTGCTGCCGGTTACCACACGTCGCCGCCGCGCCAGGTAGGGCTGCCGTGTCGTGACGCGCCAGATAGCGTGACTGTGGGCAATGCTGTGTTGTTCACTTTGGATACAAGAGGAAGATGTATGCTTACCCGTGCCTGTACATACTGTCTGCTGATCCTGCCAGGTCTGTTGTTGTTGTCTGGCTGTGATGTGCTGAATTTCGCTCAAGCACCCACACCCACTCCGATTATTATCCTGCCCTCACCCACGCCGGGCGGTGCGGCACCAGCCGATCCTTTTTCGCCTACTGCCACTACTGCCACAGATACGCTGGATACACCACCGTCCACCGATGCGCCCATGCCTGCACCTGGTCGTCGGCTGGCGCAGGTACAGGCACGGGGCACGCTGATCTGTGGGGTCAACGCCGAGTTGCAGGGGTTTGGGTTCTATGACAATGTGCGTGGGCAGTGGAGCGGATTTGATGTTGATTTCTGCCGTGTGGTTGCTGCCGCGATTTTTGGCGATGCCAACCGCGTTGATTTTCGCGCCGTTGCCGCCGAAGATCGCTGGGAATTTATTCGTCAGGGCACGATTGATGTTCTGTTTCGCAACTCAACCTGGACGGCCGAGCGTGATCTGGGTCAGCGTGTTGACTTTGGCCCAATTACTTTTCATGATGGACAGGGCTTTCTGGCGCACGCCGATACCAACATCACCACACCCGCTGACCTGGCAGACCGCACCATCTGTGTCACCAACTCAACCACCAGTGCCGAAAATGTGCGTGATGAGATGGCCGCCCGCGACATTCCAGTCAAGATCAACCTGTACGATACGGTGGATGCTACCTTCAACGCCTATGATCAGCGCGAGTGTGATGTGGTGACCAGTGATCGCTCGCAACTGGTGGTCAAGCAGCAAACCCTGGCCGATCCTGATGCGCATGTGCTGCTGGGCGATCTGATCTCCCGCGAGCCGTTGGCTCCGGCTTTTATTGAGAACGATAGTCAGTGGCAGGAGGTGATCAACTGGTCGATCTATGCCACGATCTACGCCGAGGAGTTGCGCGTGAGTCAGGCGAATGTGGAGCAACTTGCAGCCGGCACCGACGATCCGCGCATCCGACGGCTGCTGGGACTGGAGGGCAATATCGGGAATGACCTGGGGCTGAGGAACGATTTTGCGCTGCAGATTATTCAGCAGGTGGGCAACTACGGCGACATCTATGACCGCAACCTCGGCCCAAATACCCCGTTTGACCTGGATCGCGGCCCGAACAAGGTCTGGAACCTGGGACAGGGCGGGGTACTGGCTGCGCCGCCGTTCCGCTAGTCAACGTGTCAGGATGCCAGAACGTTGAGGATGAGAGGAAGGATCCTCGCGCCTATCCCCGTGCGCTCGTGTACTCGCATCCTCAAGATTGCGGGTGGCTTATCGTAACCGTTCAGGTGGGTTGGTTTGGAAGGGCAGGGCCCCTCCAGGAGGTTCCCGGGGTTGCGGGGG
>CALANA010000071.1 GCA_937925925.1 uncultured Chloroflexales bacterium
GAACGTCAGGATCATAAAGCTACCAGTGGCACAGATATTGCTTAATATATCATACCGTTTTGACTTGAACATTTCGCATGGTCGTGCCATTCCTACTCCACCGAGACTACGTCTCGGCGGGGGTGCGGGGGCCTGCGGCCCCCGCACCCCCGCCGAGACGTAGTCTCGGTGGAGTAGGAATGGCACGACCATGCGAAATGTTCAAGTCAAAACGGTATGATATATTAAGCAATATCTGTGCCACTGGTAGCTTTATGATCCTGACGTTCAACAACGATTTCCTCGCTACGGTGCGTTATCGTCTGGGGTTGGTGTGTTTCAGTCTGATGCTTCGTAATATGCACTTCTTCCTTCAGCATCAACCGCTTTTCAATGACCAGCACCTCTTCGAGAAGTGGGATAATCATTGTTGCGCCTTCGTAGCGAATAGATACCGGGCTGTCAATAATCTGATTGACGGCCACGCGTTTCACATCAACGGTTTCGGTCAGCAACGGTGGATCGATGGTTTCTTCGTGTTCGCGCACCAGCTTGGTAATGCGTACCTTTCCTGTCTCAACGGTGTGCGTATGAACATCCAGCTCTTCCAGAATAACGGGAATGATTAGTATGCCGCTCTGCTCCATGCTCCGATTTTCACGGTAATGTTCCACATCGGTCATACTGAGCGGGAGATAATAGCTCCCATCATCTTGCGCAATTAATCTATCGATTGGTACCAATATCTGCTGTCCATTTTCAAGCTGAATACATACCTGTGATATGTCGTGGCTACTGGTTTGCCAATCAGCGTTGATCGTACCTCGCAGCCCATTCTTACCAACGATGGGTATGGGGTCATGTTGTGTCATCAGAATATATCCTTGTCTTTCAGAAAATGCGGGTGTAACTGTTCAGGTGGTACCTGCGCCGGCGGGGGCGCGGGGGCCGCAGGCCCACGCAAAACCAAGAGACTCCCGGAGGGGCAACGCCCCTCCTGACCACCCCACCTGAACGGTTACGATGCGGGTTACAAGACCCATACAACGAGGATGATGGCGAGGATGGTGATAATAGCCAGGGCAATCAGGCCCAGGATTGTGGGTGAGACACCTGTCGGTCGATCGGGCCGATCATAGACACCAACCTGCCTGGCAGAGGTGTCCGTGTCTTTCGACTGATAGCTAGTGGTCGCAGAAGGTGATGGTTGGGTCTCTGGGACTGTCCGTGAATCAGATTCTAAATAATCAGAACTACTCATAGCTGCACTCCTTGCTTATGCTTGTATCCGCGAGATCTGTAGCCGTTCTCTATGCGGCGTAAAATTATGGAATCCAGACTTGATCTGGTACCAGAATTCCAGTTCGATAGGTAGAGAAGAGTTATAAAAATTCTGTTTTGTCTCAAGCTTATAGATATGCAATGAGCGTGCCACGAAGATAGAAGGAACCATCGTTCCTGGTGACCTGGTGACAACCAACTGGTAACGAGAGCGTCAGTAGAAGCACGGACGTTAGAGCGTTTAGCGCTTCGTTTTTGCATTGCCGCAGTACAGGTGGAGAGTATGGAAAATTAGGCATGGTTCCAGAGCCAGATTTGAACATGAAACATGGAGTAACGACTTCAGTCGTTCTACAGCTTTACCAACGACGAACGTCGTTACGACGTGTTACCCAACGGTAAAGTATCGACGAACCTTGTTGTACGTTATAATACCAATTTACCCCGTCGCCCTTCCGCCGCTTGTGGTTCGTCTGTCCCTTCCGTATGTTCGGACGGACGCGGGGGGGCATCCGCCGCCGCGGTTCGTCCGCGTCCGCGTGGGAGGGGCTTGCTTTTGGTGCCCCCGTTTCGCCGAAGGCGAAACGGGGACATCAAAAAACAGCAACAGGCCGGCTCTGCCCCATTCGGCTCTGCTCAGAGCCGGCCCCGTTCGACGGCGCTCAGGGCAAGCTCTGAGCGCCGTCGAATGGGGTAAACTCCGGCGAAACCCATCTGGTCATGGACGACCGCATCCTGCGGGTGTATGACCAGAACATGCGGAATGGTCACGTCGAAACGGCATAACACCTTCAGGTGCAGGTGCTGAAGAACCAGGCGTGTCTGAAGGCGTTGGGACGAAACATCAATCTGAGCAGCAGCTCAGTTCTTGTGAATCACAGGGGGTACGCGGTCGTCTGTTGATCGGGCCGTGTGTCCCCGCGCCATTGCATGAGAAATACCCGGTTAAAGCCGGGACTCCGGTTTTCACTCATGTATACGATTTATGCGGTGGCTCACATCCCAGGCCCTTTGCGCCTGCGGGCGTGTGGAAGAGACCCTCTTTTCACTCATGTATACGATTTATGCGGTGGCTCACATCCCAGGCCCTTTTCGCCTGCGGGCGCGTGGAAGAGACTGGAGCAAACGACCATGACAACGTATCTCTCTCTTTTTCGCCTGCGGGCGCGTGGAAGAGACCCTCTTTTACCCCAAATTTCGCTGTAGACGAAAATTTGGATAAAAAACAGACAAAGCCGTTTTGTTGGAGCGACCGTGTCCCTCCTGTGATTCGGAGATGATACAATTCATATCTCGTCTACAGCAGGCTATGTATGGCGTTCTTGCTTTTCGGCCATTGACTGAACATATTCGGTGCGCGGAATACCCTGCTGGGCACGCGTCTCGTCGGTCATAGCCACTGCCCGTTCGGTTGGCATAATACGAGTACCATGACGGCGGGCATAGACCTGGGTAAATTCCGCGCCGAGGAACAGGATCAACCCGGAGTAGTAGACCCAGAGCAACGTAATGGCCAACGAGCCGGCAGCACCATAGATCGAGCCGATCCCCGTCACCAGGAAACTGCCAATCAAGTAACGGCCAAGGGTAAACAATAGGGCAGATACAGCCGCTCCTAACCAGACCTCGCTCCAGGCAATTTTTACATCGGGAAGGATCTTAAATATGGTAGCAAACAGCAGCGTTCCAAGCAGAAATAAAAAGATATTATTGAAAATATTGATAAGCAAGGGTGAGTAGGGTAACTCATCACCAATAAAATTGATAACGCCAGTAAGAACGGTACTGGCAATCAACGAGACGATCAACAGCAACCCGATCAACAAAACCATTACAAAGGCGAGCAACCGTTGTCGAACGACGGTCATGATCGGCTGTCCCGGTTGTGGCTGGACATTCCAGATGGTATTCAGTGAGTCCTGTAATTGAGTAAAGACGCCAGTGGCCCCAAACAGCAAGGTTGCGACACCCAGAATAGTGGGCAGAATACCGGCCCCTGGTGTACTGGCATTGGCAATCGCTGTTTCGATCAACTCGGCGCTACTCTCGCCAACAATATCCCCAATCTGATTGCTCAACGCACCAGTTGCGGCATCCTCACCAAAAACCATCCCGGCAATCACCACCACAATGACCAGTAAGGGCGCGAGTGAGAACAGGGTATAGAAAGCCAGGGCGGCTGCCAGCCGGGGTACTTTATCCTCACTCCATTCGGTAAAAACTTCTTTACATAAGTCAATGACTGATTTCATAGCTTTGCTTTCTTCATGCGGGTAATGTCCACATATGCTGATCATCTGGGCCATAGCGAGATGAACGCCCATTGGTGGCATCGTTGTGCTGCCACTCCTCCGCTTCCTGTAGATCCCTGATTGCCCGATCGGGCTGTTGATCGATAGTTGCACTGGTGGCAGGATTGATCGGCGTACCGGTCAAGGTTGCCCCAGCTATTTGTGCCATCCCAACCGCTTTGCTGAGAGCAGTGCGCAAGATCGCTCGCACTAGGGCAGCCTCATTCTCTGCGATTGTGGAGTGCGGTGCAACTTCGACCTGTTTGCCGATTGCAGCGCTAGCTGCGCCCGTGCTGGCACCGATGGCGGCACGCAGCTTTGGCCGTTGTCATCACTATCACCTGTTTCTCGGCGGTATGAAAATCCCTGACAACGTTCATTGCAAGATTGTTGCCAGGTCTAAGGAATCGCGCTGATGCTGCATTTCCATTCGGAAGCGTTGGAACGTTCCAACGCTTCCAATGCTCCCCTGCTGCCGCAGGTGAAACAGACGGAGCGCCAGGCGAGCGTATACCTCGTGTCACTAAGCGGACGAACGCGCTGCGTTATCCGCCGCCCTGATTCGTCTGCGACCGCGTAGAAGGAACGTGCTTCTGGTTCCCCTTTTTCGCCGCAAACGAAAAGGGGGAACCACAAAGAGCAAAAGGATCACTCTGCCGCAGGCGAACCCCATGGGTTGATGCACAACCGCGGATCGCGTGTTCATGACCAGCACATGCGGAAGGGTCACATCGAAACCGTATTCCGTGGTGCTTAGCCTCGCATATCATTGCGATCAACCCGATTATATCACGGGAACGGATATTCATTGCATACGTCGCGTCAATAATCGAACGGATGCGGTGGCATGGACTCGCGGCAGATAGTCGACATTCCGACGATACGATGCGGTTTAACACGGCCTATTCGTGTATAATTTTTATTCGTAATTGCAAGCGTGAACAACAAGTACGATCGAGAACAGCACATTGCGGCTCATCATGTATGCCCGGTAAGCCGAGAATGATATTACACCAGACTACGAAGATGATCTGCCAGGCGCATAGCCAGCGCGGCCAGCGTGAGCGTCGGGTTGGCAGCCGGGGATGCGGGGAATACCGACAGATCGCAGGCAAACAGGTTCTCGTAACCCAGAAATTTCAGATTGGTATCAACCACGCCGTCACCGTTGATGCCCATGCGTAGCGTACCGACTTCGTGAGCTACACCGCCGAGCGGTGCCAACTTGAGGCTTAGATCGTTCTGTGGCAATGGAACGCCGCCCAGATGTTGAATGATCTGGTCTTTGATGGTGTTGATTTCATCCCAGAACGGATCAGCCGCCGGGCTGGGCTGCATGTGCAAAACAGGCTTGACATATGATGGGCCGGATTGTTCGAGCCAGTTGTCTTCCACAAGCGGGGCGTTGAAAAGAAAGACGATTTCGCACAGCATGGCGTTGTTTTTCTCACGCAGATGTCGCTCGAGCAGATCGGTATCTACATAGCGGCCCTGGTTTAAATCAGCACCTAATTCGAGGACGATATTGTAGGGATGTGCGTTAAGCCCGGCATCGTTGTGTTGTGACAACACTTTGCTGCTACCGCTCAGATTGTGCAAGGGGGCATCAGCGGGGATCATAAAGTGGGTAAAGAAGATCGGATGGTCGGTCAGCCCCACACCGATTTTGCCGTTCGGGTCGTGCAACTGGCTGATCTGCGCCAGCTTGGCGCTTTCAATCGTACCCGCAGACAGGATGACATAACGGGCGCGGAATGAGCGCAACTGATTGGCAATGAGATCGTGCGCCACTACCTGCGTAACCCGGTCGCCGAACGTTTCCAGGTTGACGACTACATGGTTCAGGTTGATGCGAAGGTGCTGATTCCCCTGTGGCCCGTCGGTCATGCAGGACTCCATCAGCAGGTCAGCCGTCGAGAACATACCAGTCGAAATTGTACCCAGACCATTGTTTGTGTACTGCACGGCCATGGGGGCATCAAAATGGGTAAAGCCAGGCAACATACTACGTAACAGGCGCTTGATCTCGCGGTGGTAGGGTGAAGCAGATAGCGGCACACGATTCAGCAGATCTTCAGCCCGCTGATAACCGCCATCTTCCAGGTACCAGCGGATGCTCTCACGTGGCCAGAGATCGAGTTCCCACCAGGCCATCCGGGGAATCAAGCCGCCCCAGAAAAGCGACCGCCCTCCCAGATTAAAAGCTTGCCCACCATCATAGAATGTCGTGCCATCATTGACATAATTCTGTACCTTGAACTCCTCAAACAGGTTCCAGACATGTTTATCAAACTGACCAATGCGGTGGCGACGGGGCAGATTGGCAACGTGGGCCGGAAAAAGATACCCACCTGCCTCTAGCACCAGGACATCCAGACCCTGGTCAGACAACTGGTCAGCAACGATCCCACCACCGATCCCCGAACCGATCACAATCACATCAAAGAGATGCCCTTCATCAAAGGTTGGCTCAAAAAACACATGCTGCACATACCCGTTCTGCACCACTAGTTCGGAGATGGGTGGAAATGTCACCTGGGCATCGCTATAGATATAGGTAGTTCCATCCTCCGGGTGTAACACAAGATCTGGCCCGGACATCCAGTACGTTTTTTCCAGGACGAACTTGAAGTGCATGCCGGGTTGATACCGGGTGATGGGTAGCTCAAATCGCCACCCGTCATGCTCGTAAATGCCGGGAAGATCACGTTCCCAACCATCAATATTATTCCGTAGGGTTATCATCAAATCAGGACGATACAGCGTCGTCTGGTAGCGAATAGTAAACATAACAGCCTCTCATGTTAATGAACTGCGATCAATAGTTTGATCACTCTCAATCAACGCCCAGGCTGCGTTGTTTCGCGTTGGTGAAAGGTAAAAATACCACGAATGGGTCAGGATGCGGCGATTATCACTCGATTGCGGCCTGCCGTCTTGCTCTGATACATCAGTTGATCGGCACGTTGCAGCAACGACTCGACGGTATCATCAGCACGAGCCAGTGTGCCACCAATTGAGATAGTAACATGAATAACTGATAATTTTTCGATCAGATACGATTCAGCTATCAGGATACGTAGACGCTCGGCCAGATTATACAAATGCTCATGATCAACATTACGCACAATTGCCACAAATTCTTCTCCGCCCCAGCGCCCAAAAATATCAGATGTCCGCATGTTTGCGGTGAATGTGCGGGCCAGCATACGCAAAATTTCATCACCCATCGTATGTCCATATGTATCATTAATTAACTTGAAATGATCAACATCAAGAAAGAGGACGCCAAAAGGCCAGTGGTAACGGCGTAACTCCTCTAAGCGCGAATGTAAATTCATCTCGATATAGCGTCGGTTTGCCAGTTGGGTCAGCGGATCAAGCAACGCCAGCTTTTCTAGTTCGGTGACACGTTGTGTTATCATTGATTGCAGCGTATTGTCACTGAAGATCTCGATCGCCCCGACGATGTCATTGTGTGCATCACGTAAGGGAGCAGTGCGCACCAGCACTGGCACACGATGACCCTCTTTATGGTGGAGATAGACCGATGCTTCACGTGCCTGTCCATCGAGAATGGTAGCGGCCAGGGGACATATGCCGTGGCACAGCGCCACTCCCTGGTCATTAATGTGTCTGAGGATATTGTTCCAGCAATAGTTGTCCTGCACTTCTTCTGCACAAAACCCGGAGATGCGTTCCGCGCCTTTGTTCCAGTAGGTGATTTTGCGCTGGCGATCCACAAAATAAATACCGTCATACAGATTGTCGAGCAGAGATTTGTAGAAAGCGTCATTCAGATCCATGATGGTTGCTCCTCTATCGCAATGCTACATATATCGTGAAGCACCAGAGGCCCGGCTTCAGTTGGATATCTAGTAGAGTCTCGGCTGATGAGTATGGAGTGCAGCCACTATGCGGACGTCTACGGCATACCGCAGCAACGCAGAGAGAGTTGGTTCAAGCCGGGACTCTGGTTGTTCGCGTATTCGGTCATGTTCAACCTTCATCAGCCGAGACCCCGGGTTCTCATTTATACAGGCTTACTTGACTCGAGTTCTTTCAGAAACGCTGTTGCTGTCGCCTCGCCGTCGGCGATCAAATCTTGAATAAATGATGGATTACGATCTAATTTTGAGGCATAATCGAGTTCGCGGGTCATGAGTAACCGCCGTACCGTAACGGGCTTATAGCGCGGGCTGATGAGTATCCCTTCGGCCAGAAATTGGTTCATGCGTTCAATAAAATAGATTTCCTGGTTGAGTGCCAGATTACCGGATAATTCATTGCGCCGATCTTGAATATCTTGCACTGCCATTGGTTCTTCAGACCGTCGCTGCGGGTTGATCTGAATAATCCAGATTTCGTCTGGCTTGTGCTGAGAGTCAGGCTTACCGGCTATAAACTCACGTATGGGTGGATTTTGTGAGAAGAGACCATCCCAATAGACGCCACCACCCGTATGAACGGCCCTGAACAACGTGGGCAACGCGGCTGAAGCCAGTATGACTTCGGCATTCACCTGGGTATTGCGAAAAATCTTAAACTCACCCGAAAGGACATCAATCGCACTGATCAATAGATCGGGACTGGTGGCGGTCACCAGGTGTGGGATCTGGGCAAAGTCAACATATTTTTCAATCAAGAGCTGCAGACGCACCTGGCCCCATGGTGGGTAGAAGTAGGGATTGACGGCGGGCATGGTGACGACATCCTGCAGGCGTGATCCTAAGACGACCCAGTTATTCAGGAGCATGTCATAGAAGAAATGGGCCGATGTATCATTCCAGAAGGCATCCAGGGTGCTAATCGCACCGTCGCGGTCGCCGGTAAGCAAGTTGGCCCAGGTCAAGAGCGCACAGATAGCGCCACCCGATGTGCCGCTTAAGGCCATAATTTCATACTGTTGCGGGTTGCTCTTGAGAATACTTTTTAAGGCACCCGCCGTAAACGCGGTATGACTTCCGCCGCCCTGACAGGCAATGGCAATGCGGCGGGGAGCGTTGGTGTGATCCATGCACAGTTTCCTTATTGGTAACAGCGTTGATGATTCAACAGCGTGCGTCTAAACCCGACTCTGTTCGGTATGCTTCCATGCACTTGATTATGTGTTGAGTGTATGTCCTGCACGGTTATGTGTCAAATGAGTGGTGGGCGCGTCCGGCCCGTGAACGGGCGGGCACCTGGGCGCGAGAGCGCCGCCGGTGTGGGCTGCCATCGCCCGGCCCGTGAACGGGCGGGCAACACCGAGCAAAGCCCGCCGGCGCGGGCTGCCATCGCCCGGCCCGTGAACGGGCGGGCACCTGGGCGCGAGAGCGCCGCCGGTGTGGGCTGCCATCGCCCGGCCCGTGAACGGGCGGGCAACACCGAGCAAAGCCCGCCGGCGCGGGCTGCCATC